>NZ_JBKQBJ020000006.1:0-339871 GCF_046825355.2 Flavobacterium sp. C3NV
CCTTTTGTGGTGGGGTTCACCACAAAAGATTGGAAGGACAGCGGGAAATAGCTCCTAATCTTTATTAAATTCCAAATCTTTAAAATTCCAAATTCCAATAAAAGCTAATCTATGTATTAGTATGTGAAAATTGCTCATATATATTACAGTAGAAACTTGTCCTTATATAATAGGTGCAACAAACCCGAAAAGTTTGGAATCTGTCGGGTTATGAATTCAGTTCTACTATAATATATAGACAAAAGCCAGACTGATTGAAGGAAATTGATTCCGCCCTACTTATATTAATAGTATAAACATGAATATATGTATTGTATGTATTTCTGTAATGCGTTATATTTGCATTCACAAAATTATAAACAATGATTAAGATTACTTTACCCGACGGGTCAATTAGAGAGTTTGCTTCAGGCATAACTCCGATGGAGGTTGCTAAGAGCATTAGTGAAGGATTTGCAAGAAACGTGATTTCTGCGTCTTTTAATGGTACAACAATTGAAACCGAAACTCCATTGACGACCGACGGTAGTCTTATTTTATATACATGGAATGATGCTGAAGGGAAAAAAGCTTTCTGGCATTCGACTTCGCACGTAATGGCGCAAGCACTGGAAGAATTGTTCCCGGGAATTAAACTAACTCTTGGGCCTGCAATTTCTAACGGTTTTTACTATGATGTGGATTTTGAAGATCAGAAGATCACTGATGCTGATTTTAAAAAGATCGAAGACCGTGTTCTTGAGATTTCAAGAGGGAAACATGAGTTTAAAATGCGTCCGGTTAGTAAAGCAGATGCTTTAGAACTATATAAAGATAACGTTTACAAGACTGAATTGATTTCGAATCTTGAAGACGGAACTATTACTTTTTGTGATCATGCTACTTTTACTGATTTATGTAGAGGTGGACATATCCCAAATACTGGTATCATCAAGGCTTTTAAAATTATGAGTGTTGCGGGTGCTTACTGGAGAGGTGATGAGAAAAACAAACAGCTGACTCGTGTTTACGGAACTTCTTTCCCAAAACAAAAAGATTTGACTGAATATCTTGAACTTCTTGAGGAGGCCAAACGTCGTGATCACCGTAAATTAGGTAAGGAACTTGAATTGTTTGCTTTCTCCCAGAAAGTTGGACAAGGTTTACCTTTATGGTTACCTAAAGGTGCTGCGCTTAGAGATCGTTTGGAGCAATTTTTGAAGAAAGCCCAGAAAAAGGCCGGATACGAGCAAGTGGTTACTCCACATATTGGTCAGAAAGAACTTTATGTTACTTCTGGTCACTATGCTAAATATGGTGCTGATAGTTTTCAGCCAATACATACTCCTGCCGAAGGTGAAGAGTTTTTATTGAAACCAATGAACTGTCCTCACCACTGTGAGATCTATAATGTAAGACCTTGGTCGTACAAAGATTTACCTAAGCGTTATGCTGAATTTGGTACTGTATATAGATATGAGCAATCTGGTGAATTACATGGTTTAACTCGTGTAAGAGGGTTTACTCAGGATGATGCGCATATTTTTTGTACTCCGGAACAATTAGATGAGGAATTTAAAAAAGTAATTGACTTGGTACTTTATGTATTTGGTTCGTTAGGTTTTGAAAACTTTACTGCTCAGATTTCGTTGAGAGACAAAGAAAACAGAGATAAATATATTGGTTCTGATGAAAATTGGGAGAAAGCTGAGAATGCGATTATCAATGCTGCGGCTGACAAAGGACTGAATACTGTTGTAGAATATGGCGAGGCTGCCTTTTATGGTCCTAAGCTTGACTTTATGGTAAAAGATGCTTTGGGAAGACAATGGCAATTGGGAACTATTCAGGTTGATTATAACCTTCCTGAGCGTTTTGAATTGACTTACAAAGGCGCTGATAATGAATTACATCGTCCGGTTATGATTCACAGAGCTCCTTTTGGATCTATGGAACGCTTTATAGCAATTTTACTGGAGCATACAGCAGGAAATTTCCCACTTTGGCTTATGCCAGAACAGGCTATAATCTTGTCTTTGAGCGAGAAATACGAAATATATGCTAAAAAAGTTTTAGATTTGCTAGAAAATCACGAAATTCGCGCCCTAATTGACAACCGAAGCGAGACTATTGGTAAGAAAATTAGAGATGCTGAAATGCAAAAAATACCGTTTATGCTTATTGTAGGTGAGGAAGAGGAGAAAAACGGAACTATTTCGATCCGTCGTCACGGGCAAGAAGGAAAAGGGAATATTACAGTTACAATTGATGAATTTGTCGCTATTGTAAACGAAGAAATAAAAAAGACATTAAAAGTTTTTACAGTTTAACTTAAATTATAAAGTCATAGCAATAAGAAGCAACAGAGGTTACCAACCTCGAGTAGAAAAAAAAGATGCACACAGAATAAATAACCTTATTCGTGGTGTACAAGAAGTAAGACTAGTAGGCGAGAACATCGAACCAGGTGTGTTTAAGCTTGCAGAAGCTTTACGTTTAGCGGATCAGTTCGAATTGGATTTGGTTGAAATTTCGCCAAATGCTGAGCCGCCGGTTTGTAAAATCATGGATTACAAGAAATTTGTTTACGAACAAAAGAAACGTGATAAGGTATTAAAAGCTAAATCAACGCAAGTTGTAGTAAAAGAAATTAGATTTGGTCCTCAGACGGATGAGCATGATTACGAATTTAAAAGAAAGAATGCTGAGAAGTTCCTAAAAGAAGGTGCTAAACTAAAAGCTTTCGTTTTCTTTAAAGGACGTTCTATCATCTATAAAGATCAGGGACAAATTTTATTACTTCGTTTGGCTACAGACTTAGAAGAGTACGGTAAAGTGGAAGCTATGCCGGTTTTGGAAGGAAAGAGAATGATCATGTTCATTGCTCCTAAAAAGAAAAAATAGTGTCAGTTTACAGTTTCAGCATTCAGTTCCTGAGTTTGAAACTGTAGATTGAAACAAAGATATAAGTAAGTAAGAATAAATTAAAACACTAGGAAAAATGCCTAAAATGAAAACAAAATCTAGCGCCAAGAAACGTTTCAAAGTTACTGGTTCTGGAAAGATTAAAAGAAAGCATGCTTTTAAAAGTCACATCTTGACTAAAAAATCTAAAAAACGTAAATTAGCTTTGACTCACTCAGCGCTAGTTCACAAAACAGATATGAAAAGCATTAAACAACAATTAAGAATTATCTAATAATTCTTTAGGTTAAAAAATTATTTATATAACCTTGGAGTATGGCTTTTAAGTTCCTTTGATTTAATTCAGGACGCCTGCTACAAAAACACATTAAAATTATGCCAAGAGCAGTAAATTCAGTTGCTAAAAGAGCAAGAAGAAAAAAAATAATGAAGCAAGCCAAAGGTTTCTTTGGTAGACGTAAAAACGTTTGGACAGTTGCTAAGAATGCAGTAGAGAAAGCAATGTGCTACGCTTACCGCGATAGAAAACAAAACAAAAGAAATTTCCGTGCATTATGGATTCAACGTATCAACGCTGGAGCTAGATTGGAAGGAATGTCTTATTCTCAATTCATGGGTAAAGTAAAAGCTAACGGAATCGAATTGAACCGTAAAGTTCTTGCAGATTTAGCAATGAATCACCCTGAAGCTTTCAAAGCAATACTTAACAAAGTAAAATAAACGTTTTATAAACTCAATTTAGATTACTTACTTATCATAGAAAAACCATTCGCTAACGCGAGTGGTTTTTTGCTTTTAGTATCATTTGGAAATTCTTGTTTTTAAGAATTAAATTTTAAAAGTACATTTGTTACACAATCATACACATTATGCAAAAGGCGCTTTTACAACATATTGAAAAGATAGTACAATTAGACTCTGAAGAAATAGATATTCTGGATTCTTGCTTAAACATCTCCACTATTAAGAAAAAGGAACTTGTAGTAGAAGAAGGTCAGGTTTGTAACACGCTTTACTTTATTATTAAAGGCTGCATGCGACAATATATCATCAATGATAAAGGAGCTGAGCAAACGCTTCAGTTTGGGATTGAGAATTGGTGGATTACAGATTATCTGAGTTATCATAATCAGATTCCGTCTCATTTTTATATACAGGCTGTAGAAAAATCAGAGGTAATTGCTATAGAAAAATCAACTTTAGAATCCATTTTGTTTCAGATCCCCAAACTGGAACGTTACTTTAGAATTGTTGCACAAAAATCTTTTGGTGCTGCACAAATGCGAATCAAATTTTTATTTACCATGTCAGCAGAAGAAAGGTATCATCATTTTAATGGTTTGCATCCTGAATTTGTTCAACGCGTTCCGCAATACATGCTTGCCTCCTATCTGGATTTCTCGGCAGAATTTATGAGTAAAATCAGAGCGGGCAAAATCTAGATTCATTTCTTGAAGTACTTCAAGTTTTTTAAAACAGTTATCCCTGACCTTTGTATCAAACTTTAAAAAATAAGTAAAATGAAACCAAGAATTGTTATTCCAACAGTTGCTCCTGAAGCATATGAAGCTTTAATGAATTTAGAAAAGTACAACGCAACGACCTCAGTAACTCCTATACAAAAAGAGCTAATAAAAATTCGCGCCTCCCAAATAAATGGCTGTGCATTTTGCCTTAACATGCACACTGCAGATGCCAAAAAATATGGTGAAACTGAAAAACGTATTTATTTGATAAGTGCATGGCGTGAAGCAGATGTTTTTACTGAAGAAGAACAGGCAATATTAGCTTTAACCGAACAAATTACTATGATTACTAATCATGTTTCTGACGAAGTTTATCAGAATGCTGCACGTCTTTTTGATGATAAATATTTAGCAGAAATCATTTTGATCATTATTACTATTAATTCCTGGAACAGACTTGCCATAGCAACAGGAATGAGAGCTGTTTAATTTCAGGAATAAATTCTGCAGATATATTCGGGCAATACTTACAAATAAAGACTTATTGCCCTTATAACACTGAATATCAATTAGAAAACAAAACATCAAATAAACACAAAATACCGTATTTCTACTCTTTTTTAAGAATTAAAATTCTTTATTTTTGGCGCATGATACCACAGATATAATGCGCAGTTTTCTCTATATAATTTTTACTTTTCTGGTCTTTTTTTCCTGCCAACAGAGTAGCAATAAAACTCTAAATCAAAAAAGTACAAAACCACAAATTGACAAACTAATTAAAGTTGCCAATAGCTTTTATGATAATAATGATTTTGATAGCGCTTTCTATTATTATAATAAAGTAAAATTTATCTGCCATCCCGTAACTGATGCTGTAAGCTACGTAAGTACTTTAAACAGAATGGCGGACATTCAGCAAAGTCACGGTGATTATGCAGGAAGCGAATCTACAGTTACTGAAGCACTACCTTATCTAAAATATATAAAAAACCCGGAATATACATGGAATAGCTATGTTATTTTAAGTATTAATTACCTAAACACATATGACTATAAAAATGCAACATTATACAATCAAAAGGCTTTACAGCTACAAACTGTTCCATGGCGAAATCTAGCTGCTCAAAATAACATTGCCGTCATTTTGATTGAAGAAGAGAAATACAAAGAGTCTCTGGAAATCTTTCTTTCCTTAATTACAAAAGAAGAAGTAATAAGTGATGATTTGTTTTATGCTAAAGCATTAGACAATGTTGGGTTTTGCTATTTTAAAACAAACGACTTTGAAAAGGCTATTTATTATTTAAACAAAAGCCTTGAAATAAGACAAGAGAAAGGCAGCCCTTTTGATTTAGGAAAAAGCTATCTTCATTTGGCAAAATTCTATGAAAAAAGAAATGCTGCCCTGGCAAAAAAATACATGCTGTTAAGCTACAATCAATTCACCATTGTTAATAATGCTGATGAAAGATTATCTTCACTAAAACTAATTACCCAAAATAGTTCTGGCGCAGAATTGAAAAAATATTCTACGAAGTATGTCGATCTCGTTGACAGTGTTTTTGAAGTAAGGCAGAAAGTCAAAAATCAATTTGCGCGCGTAAAATATGATTCTAAAAGAGAAAAGGACGAAAATTTAAAACTTAAAACTCATAAGGCAGAAAACGAACTACAGCTGGAAAGGCAGAAAAACCGAAATATAATTGCGTATATTATTATTGTACTTAGTTTGAGCTTAATAATAGTACTCTACTTATACCTCACTTCGAGAGGAAAGAAAGAAAAAATTGAAGCAACTTATAAAAGCGAAACCCGAATCGCTAAAAAATTACATGATGAACTTGCCAACGATATTTACCATACCATGGCATTCGTTGAAAACAAAAACCTTGCACTAACTGAAAACAGAGAACATTTATTAAATAATCTTGATATTATATATTCGCGAACCAGAGATATATCAAAAGAAAAATGCTCTATTATTACCGATGAAAATTATGTTTCAGGTTTAAAAGAAATGATTTTAGGATTTAATACCTCAAACGCGAGCATTATTCTAAGCAATCTGGAAACAATTTCCTGGAATACTCTAAATAGAAATAAAAAAACAACAGTCTACAGAGTACTTCAGGAACTACTTGTAAACATGAAAAAACATAGTAATGCTTGTTTAGTAGAAATTAATTTTAAAGAAAAAGAAAAAAATATTATTATCAATTATACCGATAATGGAAAAGGTGCCGACCTAACAAAACTATCTTTTAAAAACGGACTTCATAATGTTGAGAACAGAATTCATTCCATAAAAGGAAAGATCGACATAGATTCAGATCCCGGAAAAGGTTTTAAAGTCTTTATAAAAATGCCATTGTTATGATAAAAAAGATTTTCAAATCATTTCAGAATAAAACATTTTTAAAATATTCTTTGTCAATTCTCATTTTTTTAATGTTAGGATGCGTAATTTATTTATTAAAATCACCAAAACATGAATCTGTTATTAAAAGAAATCATAACAAATCTGAGATACGAAAAGTACTTAATAAAGCAGATATTCTTTTCGATTCCTACGAGTTGAACGGATCATACGATTATTTTAATAAAGCGCAATTACTCTGCGATACTGATATCTATTACATAGAATATGTGTATGCGCTTACCTGCATGGCTGCAATTGAACAAATGCAGGGTGATTTTGTTGCTAGTGAAATATTACTAACAAAAACACTTCCGCATTTAAAAAAAATAAAAAAACCAAGGTTCGCTGCAAATGTCTATGAACAATTTGGTGCCAATTATTATTATACATACGATTATAAAAATTCTCTTTTATACTATCAAAAAGCATTACACCTTAAAACCAGTTCGTTTAGAAAGATAACTGTTCTTAATAGTATTTCTCAAATATATCTAAGGCAGAAAAAAGTAAAGCTTGCAGAAAGCATATTGGTTCCTTTATCAAAAATTAAAACAATTTGCAAAAATAATAAGTACGTAAATGATTATGAATATGCGAGAATTTTAGATGATGTAGGACTCTGTTACCATCAGCAGGGTAAACCGGAAGCTATTGAGTACTATAAAAAAGCTCTGGCCATACAATTAAGATTAAAAGATAGCTATGCTCTTTTATATACTAATTTGCACATTGCTGAATATTTTCAATTAAGCAATCCTCAAAAAGCACAGCCTTATGCAAAAAAAGCCTACTTGCTATCGAATGAATTAAATGATGCATCTAACAAACTTCAGAGCTTAAAATTACTAGCGAAGACTAGTGAGGGGAAAAATTTAAAAGAATATTCTGCTAAATTTATTCAACTCGCTGATAGTATTGAAAAAGCCAGAAAAACGGCCAAAAATCAATTTGCCGAAATTAAATATTACTCTAAAAAAGACAAAGACGAAAATCTGCACTACAAAGCAGAAAAAGTAAAAAATGAGCTGCAGTTAGAAAGACAAAAAAATCGCAATATTATTTCGTACATCATTCTTTTTTTTACCACCATGTTCAGTTTATTTCTTTATTGTTATTTAACTATTAAAGGAAAGAAAGAAAAAAATGATGCGGTTCTTAAAAGTGAACTACGTATTTCGAATCAATTAAGTGCCGAACTGACTCATGATGTTTACGAGACATTGACATTTGCAGAAAATATTGATTTGACAAATGAAGGTAATAAAGAAAAATTGTTGAACAGCCTTGATGCTATTTACGCAAGAACAAGAAATATTTCTAAAGAAAATAGCGCTATTTCTACGGGAAAACATTATGCAAGCGCTTTAAAAGAGATGATTTCGGGATTTAAAACTCCTGAACTGAATATTTTATTAAACGGTTTTGACTCTATTTTATGGCATGATATCGAAAAAAACAAAAAAATAGTGCTTTATAGAATTTTACAGGAGCTATTTTTCAACATGAAAAAACACAGTCAGGCAACTTTAGTGAGTATTAATTTTAAAATAAATGACAAAACCATGACGATAATTTATAACGACAACGGGATTGGAACGAAAAATAGTACACCAAATTTTAAAAATGGATTGCAAAATGTGGAAAACCGTATTAAAACTATAAATGGAAATATTATTTTTGACAACAATTCAGAAAAAGGATTTAGATTAAGTTTCACCTTTCCTTTGTAAACACCATTATATGTTCAAAAAAGTTTTAGTTGCCGAAGATTTAGACAGTATAAGCATAGCCGTTATTCAGGTACTTGAAGATTTACAAGTTCAAACCATTGATCATGTGAAATATTGCGATGATGGCTTATTAAGAATAAAAAAAGCATTGCTTGAAAACGAGCCTTATGATCTACTCATAAGCGATTTATCTTTTAAGTCTGATCATCGTAATATCACACTTTCGAGCGGCGAAGAACTTATTGAAGCAGCAAATGAAGTTCAGCCTAAATTAAAAAAAATAGTATTCTCTATTGAGGATAAGTCGTATCGTATAAAATCTCTTTTTTATGATTTAAGCATAAATGCATATGTTTCAAAAGGAAGAAACAGTATTACTGAATTAAGAAAAGCGATTGAAGGTACTTTTAGAAACGAGGAAAAAATTCTTTCTTCAGATTTATCTTTTAGTTTTAATGATAAAGCATTGATTGAAATTGAATCTTATGATATTTCGATTTTAAAGCTTTTGGCTAAAGGTTATATTCTGGAAAATATTTCGAGTGAGTTTAAAGCTTCATCAATAACTCCAAACGGAACCAGCAGTATCGAGAAACGCATCAATAAATTGAAAATATACTTTAAAGCTAACAATAACGTACATCTAATTGCAATTGCAAAAGATTTTGGTTTAGTGTAAATTTTATAACCTTTTTACGGAATCCCGTAAGGAAATGATTTTTTATAGATTTAAGTTTGTGTAGAATTTATTAACCACCTAATGAAAACTAAATATAAAAGTAATTCAGGGAAGAGTTTGCAGCGAATGTTCATCTCAAAAATTAATACTACTCAAAATAAAATCGTTATGAAAACCATGTTACTTTGTCTTTTTCTATCCTTAAGTTTTGCATTTGTTTCTGAAAAAACAGGCTGGCTTGAAATAGACTGGAAAATTATTTTCATACCCGCTCTTCTTGTCTTGCAAATCATCATCATAGGAACTGCTTTAAAAAACAGGTATAAAAAAGAATAATTTATATTTTCTTCACAATATATTCCTTACGATGAACGAAATCTATACAAATCAATTTCATCTAAAGTAAACCACGCGTCTAAAAATTTTAAATGCTTATATTTGAATTTTTACCTATAGCATGAAATATATTTTAAGTTTTGTTCTTTTATTTTTTACCGTTCTCACCTTTTCACAAACTAAAATCCTATCCTGGAATTTAGAAAACTTTGGAAAATCTAAATCAGAATCTGAATTAAATTTTATCGCCAACACTATCTTAGATTACGATATTGTAGCGATTCAGGAAGTTGTTGCAGGATATGGCGGCTCACAAGCTGTTGCTAAACTTGCGATGTTACTAAATGAAAAAGGCACAAAATGGGATTATTCTATTAGTGATCCGACAAGCAGCAGCAGTTACAAAAGAGAGCGTTATGCTTTTCTTTGGAAAACCAGCAAAATCAAACTAAAAGGAAATGCCTGGTTAGAAAAAAAGTATCATCTGGAAATTGACAGGGAACCTTATTTTGCAACTTTCGAAATAAATCAAAAGACTATTACTCTGGTTAATTTTCACGCTATTACCAAGAGCAAACAACCAGAAACCGAAATTAAATACTTTAAATTTCTTCCTCTTGAATACCCTAATTTAAATTTAGTATTTTTAGGTGATTTTAATTGCCCTCAATCCCACACGGTATTTAATCCTTTAAAAAAAATGGGGTACTCTCCTATTTTACAAAATCAAAAAACAACATTAAAACAGCAATGCAAAAACAATATTTGCCTCGCTTCTGAATTTGATAATATGTTTTACAAAACAAGTATTATAGAATTTATGAATTCTGGTATAGTTCCGTTTTACAAAAATTTTAATTCATTAAAAGAAGCGCGAAGAATATCGGATCATATTCCTATTTGGTTCGAATTTTATCTGAAGTAATTATGTTTTTAATTTCTTCTTTTTTGCGGCAGGAAACAAAACGTTATTCAGGATCAAACGATATCCCGGAGAGTTTGGGTGCAGATCTAAAACTGTGGGTGGATCTCCTACCTGATGTTGAAAATCTTCAGGATCATGTCCTCCAAAAAAAGTAAACATTCCTTTTCCTTTCTCGCCATGAATATATCGTGATTCGCCATTAAGTTCACAGGTTCCCATTATTAAAACATTCGATTTTATCAATGATGTATCAAAAGACGTTGTCTGCCCCATAAATCCTTTTACTAATTGTGTATGATTTTGGCACAACATACTTGGAATTGGGTCCCATTTTGCAGAAAATTCCATTAAGGTAAAATAATCTTTTTCCATCGGGATTCTGCGCTTAGCCGTCATATCAATATCTGAAAACTCATATACCTCGGGTTTTCTTTCTAATGTAAAGTCTTTAAAAGCAAATGAATTTCCGTAATTTAATTTTGATTGGTAATTAGATTCGCTGGCATCACCATCAAACATAGCTTCGCAAATATCAACACCATCGGCAGAAAGTGCAATATCGAAACTATCTGTTGCAGAACACATCGCAAACATAAATCCTCCGCCAATAACAAAATCCCGAATTTTTTTTGCAACCGCTCCTTTTTCTTGTGATACTTTACTATAACCTAATTTTGCAGCTAAAGCTTCGGCATCTCTTTTTTGGTCTATATACCAGGGTGTATTTTTATATGCAGCATAAAACTTACCATATTGTCCGGTAAAATCTTCGTGATGTAAATGCAACCAGTCATAAAGCAATAATTGATCACTTAAAACCTCTTCATCATAAATAGGAGTAAAAGGAATTTCGGCATAAGTTAAAACTAATGTTACAGCATCATCCCAAGGTTGTTTTCCTTTTGGGGTATAAACAGCAATTTTTGGTGCTTTTTCGAGAATAACCGATTCCATATTTTGTGACGGACTAGAGATGTCGTTTAAAATAGAGGCTTCTTCAGTATCCGAAAGTACTTCAAAGCTTACTCCGCGAATCTTGCATTCTTTACGAATTTCGTCAGCATCAGGCAACAAAAATGAACCTCCACGATAATTAAGCAACCAACTTGCCTTATAATCTTTACTTAAGCACCAATAAGTTATTCCGTATGCTTTGAGATGGTTTTGTTGTGTGGTTTCGTCCATCGGAATTAAGATAAACGAAGCTTTTGCTGTAAATGAAAGTAGAAATATGAAAATATAAACTAAACTCTTATTCATTAGAAAATTATTTTAGTAAAGATATAAAGTAAGCTTTTAAAAACACAACAGATATGCGGGTTTTATACTTTTTTTAATGTTAAATAAGGGTTTATGAAAAATAAATCATAGGTGCATTTTTCTCAAAATCAGGTAGAAACACCTATTTCATAAAAATATATTATTGTTACATTTGCTGTCCCGAGTCATCAAACTAATCAATGAAAAACCAAAAACCATGAAGTTTAATGATAGTAATAACCAACCAAAGGGGATGAATGTAATGCAAAAAATAGCTTTATGCTTACTTGTCTTATCAATAATTTTGTATTACGTACTTTCGATTCAGTTTTTGACAAGTTAGATTTTAAATTGTTAAAACTGCAATTTCGTTTTGAATCGCGTACACGACTAATCCGGCAATATTTCTGGATTCTGTTTTTAGTAATAAATTGTTACGATGTCCCTCGACAGTTCGCGGGCTTAAATAAAGATGCTCAGCAATTTCTGTGGTTGTTTTTTGCAGGCAAATGAGCTGAAGAATTTCTATTTCGCGAGGAGAAAGAAAACTTGTTTCTAAATTTCCTTTTGAATTTTTAGTCGAAATAATGGTGTCCTGAATTGTTTTTAGAACATTCTCACTATAATAAAAACCTTTTTTTGCAACTTGATTTATAGTGTGAATTAAATCCTTTGGCGTTGTATTTTTGATTAAGTAAGCAACAGCCCCAACCTGAATCATGTTTGCAATAAACGATTTTGTATCATAACTGGTTAAAGCAATTATTTTAATTTCAGGAAATAATTTTCGGATTATTTTGGTGGCTTCGACACCATTAAGAACAGGCATTTTCAAATCCATCATAATAATATCTGGTTTGATTATGCTGTCATTTAAATTAGACAGAAGTTCTTCTCCGTTTGATGCTTCAAAAATAATATCGATATTATCTTCTCTTTGCAATAAAAAAGATATTCCTTTCCGGAATAAAACTTCGTCATCTACTAAAGCAATTTTAATAGCGGCACTCATTTTTATTTGATTTTGGTCGTTTGGTTCGTCGAAATTACAAAATATCAAACGAAAACAGCTTCAGAATCTTAACATATTAAACAAAAAGAGTGTTTGTTTATCGATTTTAACTTAAAAAGTGAAAATTACAGCAACTCCGTTACCCTTTTCAGAAGTCATTTTTATAGTGCCGTTCAAAAAAGAAATCCTACTGTCGATATTTTTCATTCCCAATCCTTTTTGATTTTCAACATTTTCAGTATCAAGTCCTACTCCGTTATCCTGATAATTACAGGTCAGTATTCCGTTTATGTTTTTAAATGTAATGTGTATTTCGGTAGCTTTTCCGTGACGTAAAGAATTATTCATCAATTCCTGCAAAATTCTAAACACATGTAAATGCCGATCGATATCCTTATCATCAAAATCAACTTCATTCTTATATTTTACTTTTACAGATTTACTGCTTTCAAATTCTTCGCACAACTCTTCGACACCAGCACTAAGTCCGAATTTCTCAAAAACCGGAGGCAACAAATTATGGGCAATTTTTCTTGAATTCTCTAATGCTTTTGTGGTTAGGTTAATAATATTATCTGTAATCTCTTTTGTTTCGGCTTCGGTTAAATTTGGGGCGGAAAGTAAATGGGTATTTAATGAAACAATATTAAGTTTAGAACTAATATCATCATGTAAATCCTGAGCAATTCGTTTTCGCTCTTCTTCCTGAGTAACAATCACAGCATGCAATTGTTCTTTTTGATATTGCAATATCAAATCTCTTTTCTCTAATTCTTTTTGAATTATTTTTTTTCTTGAGAGATAAAAAAATGCGACTAAAAAGACCGCTACCACCATAAAAAAACACGAAGTATACAGAATTATGGCGACAATTTCTTTTTCATAAACCGGACTTCCATTCATATTCAAATATTAATTTTCTTTTTAGAACTAAAGCTAACTTTCCATTGAAATAAAATAAAAAGGTAATACGCCAAAAGCAAAAAAGCATTTAAAGTCCAACTCATCAACTTGAATTCATTACTCAAACCAATAGTTAAATTGCCTACCAAAAATAATATTGTGCTAGTCAATAAATAAAAAACTACACCAATTGTAAAATAGTAATACTCTTTATTACTGGTAAGCATATTATAAAAGTGCAATAAGGCATACACAACAATTAACAATGAAGTAATGGTAATCGCGAACAAATTGAATTTTAAAAACTGAGTAAAATCAATGCAAAACTGAATTCCTAAAATCAAAAGAGTTACAACAAGACTCCATATTACAAAAGTTTTTTGCTGTTTGTATTTTAAGATGGATCTATAAAACAAACCCAGCAAAATTATTTGGCCAATAAAAAAGATATTAATGGCAAATAAATTATTCATTGCAAAACGATACATCAACTCTAAACTAAATTGCATTATAAAAACAAATGCAAGATAAAAAACAAAAAAAACATTAGCTTTTTCCAAACGGAAAAAGCTATATGTATACAGCACTAAGTTTATTAATAAAACAAAATAGGCCGAATATATTACAAGATCAACCATTATAGAGGACCTGTTGGATCTCCAAAAGGAGGGCATGGCCTAGCTCCATCATACAAAACTGCTGTACCTAGATCACCATCTAAAAAGACGTCTTCATAAATACCTGTTTTTTCATTTAATTTAGCTCCTACAAACATTAAAGTTTGTTCTCCAAGCTCATTAATTCCTTTATAAGCTCTGGTCGCATCAATTTTTAAAGATTCTTTAAGTTTCAAAATTGCTTCTAAGCTTTCTAAAGGTACTAAGTAAGCGTTTACTGAATCTTTTTCTCTACCCTCTGGAGAATCTTTGTACTTTTTTGACCATTCCTGACCAACAGCTAAACTGATTTCAATTTTACCTGGAAATTTTTCTTGTGACATAATCTAAATTTGTTTTTGGTTGTTAATTAATATGCAATTGTTGGAATCAATTGTTTGGCTAAACTACTCAATTTTATCAAAAAAGTTAACATTTAAGTATAAAAAAAGCCTCATAAAGAGGCTAATTGTATTATTAAAATGGAACATCACTGTCGTCATCATCGTCATTTAAGTTACTTCCAAATGCTTCATTAGGCGATGGTAAATTTTTGGTTATAAACGGATTCTCTTCATGATTCATTTTTGATGGTAAATCGTCGTAACTACCTGAAAAATCATCAAGGTTATCAAACTTACCAAGGTGTCCTATAAATTTCAATCGAATGTTTTCGATACCACCATTACGGTGTTTGGCGATCATAATTTCTGCCTGACCTGTTGTTGGCGATGCCTCATCATCATCCCATTCTTCAATTTTGTAATATTCAGGACGGTATAAGAACGAAACAATATCAGCATCCTGCTCAATCGCTCCAGATTCACGAAGATCCGATAGTAACGGACGTTTACTAGAACCACGCGTCTCTACCGCACGCGATAACTGAGACAGTGCAATTACCGGAACGTTAAGCTCTTTTGCCAAGGCTTTTAAGTTTCGGGAAATTGTAGAAATCTCCTGCTCACGATTTCCTCCTCCTTTATTATTTCCTCCGGCAGTCATCAACTGCAAATAATCAATAATAATAATCTTGATACCGTGCTGCGAAACCAAACGACGACATTTTGCTCTTAAATCGAAAATAGAAAGCGACGGCGTATCATCAATAAACAAAGGTGCTTTTTCTAAGTTTTTTACTTTGGTACTCAGCATTTCCCATTCGTGAGGCTCTAATTTACCGGTACGCAATTTCTCTGATGACAATCCTGTTTCTGATGAAATTAGCCTGGTAATCAACTGAACCGATGCCATCTCCAGAGAGAACAAAGCCACTCCATGCCCGTACTGAATAGCAATATTTCTTGCCATCGAAAGTACAAAGGCCGTTTTTCCCATCGCAGGTCTCGCCGCGATAATAATTAAATCCGAAGGCTGCCATCCCGAAGTCAGTTTATCCAGATTATGAAAACCAGTTTCAACACCACTTAAACCTTCCTGTTTTGCAATTTCTTCAATCTTCTTTTTAGCCTGAAGTACTAAACTCTGAGCAGTTTCAGAACTACGTTTTATATTTCCTTGCGTTACTTCATATAGTTTAGATTCGGCCTGATCAAGCAAATCAAATACATCGGCAGTTTCATCATAAGAAGCTTCGATAATTTCAGTCGAAATACGAATCAAACTTCTTTGAATAAACTTTTGAAGAATAATACGCGAGTGAAATTCGATATGCGCCGAAGATGCGATTTTTTGTGTAAGCTGAATTAAATAAAAATCTCCTCCAGCCAATTCTAATTTTCCATTTTTCTTCAACTGCGTCGAAACCGTCAACAAGTCAATTGGCTGTGTTTCTGTAAAAAGCTGAACAATTGCTTCAAAAATATATTTATGCGCCTCTTTGTAAAAAGCATCTCCTTGCAAAATATCAATTACATCATCAACACCTTTTTTATCAATCATCATTGCCCCAAGCACAGCTTCTTCTAAATCAAGAACTTGCGGAGGAAGCTTTCCTTTTTCTAAACTAATTACTGAGGGTTTATTTACCTTTGCGGGGTTTGCATTTTTGAAATTTTCCATATAGCGAAAGTAGCAAAATTTAAAAAAAAATTGCTATCGAGTTATAACTATTAATTGTTTATAAATAAGATAATTTTGTTCATAACCAAAAAAAAATCCGAAACTGTAAGGCTTCGGATTTTAAATCGTTTTACATGAATTTATTCTTTATACTCGCCCATATTACTGTATTTGTCCATTCTTTGGGCAATTAAGTCGGCTGTTGATAAGTCTTTCAATTCATTATATCCTTTAGTGATGTATTCCGCTACTGTTTTAAAAGTAGTTTCGCGATCGTAATGTGCTCCACCCAGCGGTTCTGGTATTACGTCATCCACTAATTTTTGTTTTTTCATGTCAGATGAAGTCAATTTTAAAGCATCTGCAGCACGTTCTTTGTACTCCCAGCTTTTCCATAAAATAGACGAACACGATTCTGGTGAAATTACCGAGTACCATGTGTTTTCTAACATATATACTTTATCACCAACACCAATTCCTAAAGCTCCTCCAGAAGCACCTTCACCCACGATAATCGTAATAATTGGCACTTGCAAACGAACCATTTCGAAAATATTTCTGGCAATAGCTTCTCCTTGTCCTCTTTCTTCGGCTTCAAGACCTGGATATGCACCCGGAGTATCTACAAGAGTTAAAACCGGAATTCCGAATTTCTCTGCCATTTTCATCAAACGTAAAGCTTTACGGTATCCTTCAGGATTTGCCATACCAAAATTACGGTACTGACGTGTTTTTGTATTAAAACCTTTTTGCTGACCCACGATCATAAACGACTGACCGTTTACTTTCCCTAGTCCGCCCACCATAGCTTTATCATCTTTAAAATTTCTGTCTCCGTGAAGTTCTAAAAATGTATCTCCGCAAATAGCTCTGATATAATCTAAAGTGTAAGGTCTGTTTGGATGCCTTGATAGCTGAACTCGTTGCCAAGCCGTAAGGTTTTTATATATATCTTTCTTAGTTTGTTCTAATTTTTTGTTGATTTCCTTGCAGGTTGATGTTACATCAACATCAGATTCTTTTCCAATTATAACACACTTTTCTAACTGTTCTTCAAGTTCTTTTATTGGAAGCTCAAAATCTAAATATTCCATGGATTTTTGAATTTTGTTTTTAAATCGAACCGCAAATATAAAAATATTATATCATTGGTGTGATTAAATCGTATTTAAAATGTAAAAATGTAATTTAAAAATAAGGAAATTATTACACTTCCTTCTTATTTTTATAATGTTTAAAAACGCCGTTTAGGATAACTGTAATTACAATTATCAAGGCGCCAATATAAAATTCTGTGCTCATTTTTTCTTTTCCGCCTAAAATAAAATAAGCCAGAATAATTCCGTAAACAGGCTCTAAATTAGTGGTTAACATTACTGTATAAGGCGTTAATTTCTGCATCACTTTTACAGATGCTGTAAAAGCATATGCGGTACAAACCGATGCCAAAACCAATAGCAAAATCCAGTTATTTAATGACATGGTAAAGAAATCTGCATTGAATTTTCCTTGTATCAAAAAATAAATCGAAATAAAGAAAACTCCCGCGCCAAACTCATAGAACGTGATTACCGAAGGTTCATGGTCAGAAATCAACTTTCCATTCATTAAGGTAAACAAAACTCCCAGAATAATAGAAGCCAAGGCATAATACATTCCTTCCAGGTATCTTACTTCTACCCGCATGATTAAGGCTAAACCTGCTATAATAATTAATCCGAAGAAAACTTCATAAAATAAAATTTTTCTTCCGTAAAAAAGCGGTTCAAGCAAAGAAGCAAAAAAAGCGCCTAACGAAAATATCGAAAGTGTTATTGAAACATTCGAAACATGAATCGCCTTGAAAAAGAAAATCCAATGCATTGCTATCAGCAGTCCAACAAAAATTAATTTAGCAAAAGAAGTGGCCGAAATCACGAAAGATTGTTTCTTATAAACGATAAAACCAGCCAGAAAAATCCCCGCAAGAAGCATTCTAAACCATACTAAATTTTCAGCATCAATAGTGATCAAAGCGCCAAGAACAGCCGTGAAACCCCAGATAAAAACAATTAAATGAAGATTTAAATAACTTTTTAAATTATCGTTTCGCATTACGTAATAAGTATACTGCCAGAATTCCGAAAACAATATTCGGGAACCAGACAGCAAATAAAGGTGAGAAAGTAGATTTTTCGGCAAGAGTACCGAATATTTTATCAAAAAATACGAATGAAAATGCAATTGCAATACCAATCGCAAGATTCGTTCCCATACCACCACGGCGTTTCATAGACGAAACCGCTACGGCAATAATAGTTAGAATAAAAGCAGAAACCGGTACGCTGTATTTTTTGTAAAGTACTACCAGATAAGTATTAATATTTCCTGAACCTCTTTTACGTTCCTTTTCGATAAAATCAATCAGCTTACCTAACGGAAGCGTCTCAGCAATATAAACCACCGGAGTTAAATCGGCCAGTTCAAATTTGAAAGCCACATTCTTTTCAGGTACTTTTTCTATTTTATCATTCAGTTCGCCAAGGGTTCTTTTGGTATAATCGTACAGAATATAGATTTTCTTTTTAGGATCCCATTTAATACGACTTGCAGTAATTTTATACGTTAACTGCTCTTTTTCAAAATGTTCCAGCGTAAAATTAAAAGCCGTTTTAGACTCTTCATTAAAACTATTTACAAAAATAAAATCGTTGTCATTAATCTGTCTGTACACATTGGTATTCTCCCCGCGCATCAGCTGTTTTCCGTTTCCTTTTAGATACGTATACCTAAAATTATTAAAACCTTCACTGGCAGCCGGAACGATGAAAAAACCCATTAAAAGCACAAAAACCGAAACGATCGAAGCACCAATAATATAAGGCCGTAAAAAACGAGTAAACGAAATTCCTGAACTTAAAATCGCAATAATCTCTGTATTATTCGCCAATTTTGAGGTAAACCAAATAACCGATAAAAACAAAAATATCGGAAACAAGGAGTTCGCAAAATAAATCGTAAAATTGTAATAATAGACTGCAATTGCTGTAAACGGGATCTTGTTCTCCAGCATTTTATTCACCTTTTCAGAGACGTCAATTACAATCCCAATCGGAATAAATAATAAGATCATCACCGAGAAAGTGGCTAAATATCTTTTTAAAATATACTTATCTATTATTGTTAACATAGTAAAGTTTAATCGATTATTTGTTTAATCGTTTAACCGAATAAACGATTAAACAAATCAACATATTTTAAAGTCTTTGACTCATATTTTTAACCATCATTTCCTTCCATGGTCTAAAATCTCCTGCTAAGATATGTTTTCTGGCTTCACGAACCAACCACATATAAAAACCAAGATTATGAATCGTTGCAATTTGTTTTCCTAAATATTCGTTAGCTGCAAATAAGTGACGTAAATATGCTTTTGTATATTCAGTATCTACAAAAGTATGCCCCATTTCGTCGATTGGCGAAAAATCAGCTTCCCACTTTTTGTTTTTAATGTTGATTGTTCCGTTTGCTGTAAACAACATACCGTTTCTCGCATTACGAGTTGGCATAACACAATCGAACATATCAATACCTAACGCGATATTTTCCAAAATATTAATAGGAGTTCCTACTCCCATTAAATAACGAGGTTTATCTTCAGGCAAAATTTCGCAAACCACTTCGGTCATCGCGTACATTTCCTCAGCAGGTTCACCTACAGATAAACCACCAATGGCGTTACCCTGTTGTCCTGCATTGGCAATATATTCAGCAGATTGCTGACGTAAATCTTTGTAAGTACTTCCCTGAACGATCGGGAAAAAAGTTTGCTCGTAACCATATTTATAAGGTACTTTATCCAAATGATTGATACAACGATCTAACCAACGGTGTGTCATGTGCATCGAGCGCTGTGCATATCTGTAATCGCAAGGATAAGGCGTACATTCATCAAAAGCCATAATAATATCAGCCCCAATTGTACGTTGAATTTCCATTACACTTTCCGGTGAGAAAAAGTGGTATGAACCATCAATATGCGATTTAAACTTTACACCTTCTTCTTTAATTTTTCTGTTATTCGAAAGAGAATACACCTGATATCCACCAGAATCAGTCAAAATATTACGATCCCAATTCATGAATTTGTGCAATCCACCCGCTTTTTCAAGAATTTCTGTCTGCGGACGTAAATATAAATGGTATGTATTTCCCAGGATAATATCGGGATTAATATCTTCTTTTAGCTCACGCTGGTGTACCCCTTTTACAGATGCAACCGTTCCAACAGGCATAAAAATAGGCGTTTCGATTACGCCGTGATCTGTAGCAATACTTCCCGCTCTCGCTTTAGATTGCGGATCTTTTTTCAATAAATCAAACTTCATCTGTTTCTTTTTTCAGTCGGCAAAGATAGGCTAATTTCAGGAAAATTTAATCAATAAGATAATTTGTCCATTAGAAAATGAAATAATGATTTTCACCAACCCAAAAGCTTTGTTTTTCGAGTTGGAATTTTGGAATTTTGAATTTTTGAATTTTTGAATTTTGAATTTTGAATTTTGAATTTATTTTTTTTCATGGGCGTTTCCGCCGCGGCGGATCGGGCTATTTGCTACAAGTCCTCGCACTTCCTTCGTCAGGCTGCGGGCTTTTCACTTCTATCCCTAACGCAAACATGCGACAGCTTTTCGACAAATAACCTAAATGTAAAAGTTACAACAACCACATTGCTAAAATGTAACACCACAACAGTATTAAGCGATTAACTTTAATAATTAGAAAAGAACAAAATTAATATTCATTAAAAATATAGAAACCATGATAAATTCAGAAGAAAAAAATCCTGTCGATTTAGATCAAATTAAGGACGATCAAATCGAAAGAAATCTGGAAAACTTAGATTATCCGGCAACCGAAGATATTTACAATCAGGAAGAAAAACTAGAAGATATTGATCCTGAAGGAATTTCAGGCGAAAGAACAGTCATTCAAAATGATAACAATGACAACGAATGGAAACAAAATAGTGACAAACTCGGAAACGATTTAGATATTCCGGGCTCAGAGCTTGACGATGAGCAGGAAGAAATTGGCTCTGAAGATGAAGAAAACAATTTTTATAGCGAAGGCGATACAGAATAAGCCCTTTTTGTCCCAGATTACAATAATTACAATAGATTTTTGCCACAGATTATAAGTTAATAGATTTTTCTAAATCAATTTAATCTTGTAATCTGTGGCAAACTTTTTTATATGCGGTCAATACGTAATAGTAATTTCAGGTTTTCATCTTAATTATTAATTCGTATAGGCTCTGTTGATTTAAAAACAGGAACAAAAAGAGAAGTATTAATTGTATTTTTAACAGGTATTTTATCTGAAGTAATTGTCACAATAATATTCGTAGATTCTCCAGCAATTATAGTTGGTTTATAAAAATACTCCAATACTTTTTCATTATTATTATCATAAATAATTATGTTGTCACCAGAAATACTTTCAGTGGCATCATCATCAAAGCTTAATACCGTATTGTTTTGTGAAAGAATAACAGTTGGATCATAATTAGAAGTGATAGATGCTGTATATCCAAGCGATTTTAGTTCATCAGATAATTCATAGATAATAATTTTTCTACCTGTTATTGGTTTTAAATCTAAAACCAATTCAGAATTATTGCCTGAAACTACATCTTTATAAACTAATCCTGTATCCCATTTTAAATATGGCACTTTAGCATTAGCTTCATCAAATACTTCTTGCGCTGATCTAGAATCAACTTTCACAAATCTTTCCTTTAATGAATTTCCAGTGTAAACAATACTGTTTGGCATTAAATCTCCATTTCCTAAAGCTTGAAATGCAATCTTGTTTCCTGGCTGTATGTTTTTCAATACGATAGCGTCATCAGCATTTACATCATCATTAGCAACTATGTCGAATTTTATAATAGTCGAAGGACCACCAGTATTTGAATATATAATTAATGATAAAAAATTTAACTCCACATATAATATTCCCCTTTTAATTGACTTTCCTGTCGTTGTACTCAAACTATTATTTAGCCTTACTGGAACATTTGCAGTCAAACCACCTGATTTTTCGACTCCTAATTCTTCAGTTGAACAACTAAGGATACTAAATAACATCATCAACCCTAATAATTTTTTCATTTTTCTTTTTTAATTGTTTAAAAATCTATTCTTAAATATTTTGTTTTACCTTCTTTTGAAGTTCGAATTTTAAAAAATAATCAGAGGATCCTTTAATATCAAAAAGAGAAGGTTATATGTTGATCTGCTATTTTTTTTATTTACTCATTTATATTAGAAGGGTTTATAAATCTTCTAGTTAAATCTCACAATTAAACAAATTTAAATGCTTTTAAATAATAAAAAAGATCCAATAGGCCATAAAAACACTACAATAAGACATTTCAAACAACTTTATAAGAATAGATATCAGCTTTTTTCGTTATCCACAATAAAAAGATCCAAAATTTAACAATTACAGCAAACTAAAGCGAAAAATCATTTGTCAGCCCGCAAAATAAAAATTACTTTTGCACCAGTTTAACTTTTATACATAAAATGAAGCCTAACACACAACAATTAAGCGATTTAACTATCCAAGTAAGAAGAGATATTCTTCGAATGGTACATGCTGTCAACTCAGGTCACCCAGGTGGTTCACTAGGTTGTACTGAATTTTTGGTAACACTATACCAAAACATTATGGAGCGTAAAGAAGGTTTTGATATGGACGGAATTGGAGAAGATATTTTCTTCCTTTCAAATGGTCATATTTCTCCTGTATTTTATAGCGTATTAGCACGTAGCGGTTATTTCCCTGTTTCAGAACTTGCAACTTTCAGATTATTAAACTCACGTTTACAAGGGCACCCAACAACTCACGAAGGATTGCCTGGAGTTCGTATGGCTTCTGGTTCATTAGGACAAGGTTTATCTGTAGCTCTTGGTGCTGCACAAGCAAAAAAATTAAATGGTGATAATCACTTAATCTATACTTTACACGGAGACGGTGAATTACAAGAAGGTCAAAACTGGGAAGCGATCATGTATGCTTCTGCTAAAAAAGTAGACAACCTTATTGCAACTGTTGACGTTAACGGAAAACAAATTGATGGTACAACTGACGAAGTTTTAGCAATGGGAAGTATCCGTGCAAAATTTGAAGCTTTTGACTGGGACGTTCTTGAAATCAAAGAAGGAAACAACATCGATGCTATCATTGCAGGTTTAACAGATGCAAAATCAAGAACAGGAAAAGGAAAACCAGTTTGTATTTTATTATATACTGAAATGGGTAACGGAGTTGATTTTATGATGCATACTCACGCTTGGCATGGTAAAGCACCTAACAATGACCAATTAGAAAGTGCTTTGGCTCAAAACTATTCTGCAGATCAAATCGACTATTAAAAAAGTGTTCAGTCTCAGTGCACAGATTTCAGTTTAAACTCAAAATCTTAGTCACTTAGAAACTTAGCATCTCAAAAAGACAAAAATGAAAAAATATACAAATACAGGAAGTAAAGATACTCGTTCAGGTTTTGGAGCGGGAATGACTGAACTAGGTCAAAAAAACGAAAAAGTAGTAGCACTTTGTGCTGATTTAATTGGTTCATTAAAATTTGATGATTTCAAAAAAAATCACCCGGAGCGTTTTTTCCAAATTGGTATTGCAGAAGCTAATATGATTGGTATTGCTGCAGGTTTAACAATTGGAGGAAAAATTCCTTTTACAGGAACTTTCGCTAACTTTTCTACAGGAAGAGTTTACGATCAAATTCGTCAATCTGTTGCTTATTCTGATAAAAACGTAAAAATCTGTGCTTCTCACGCTGGTTTAACATTAGGAGAAGACGGAGCAACACACCAAATCCTTGAAGATATCGGATTAATGAAAATGTTGCCAGGAATGACTGTAATCAATACTTGCGATTACAACCAAACCAAAGCTGCAACATTAGCATTAGCAGATCATCACGGTCCTGCTTATTTACGTTTTGGTCGTCCGGTCGTGCCTAACTTTATGCCAGCTGACGAACCTTTCGTAATTGGAAAAGCAATTTTATTAAACGAAGGAACTGATGTTACAATTGTAGCAACAGGACACTTAGTTTGGGAAGCTCTTATCGCCGCTGAAGCATTAGAAGCAAAAGGAATTTCTGCCGAAGTAATCAACATTCACACTATTAAACCACTTGACGAAGAAGCGATTCTAAAATCACTGGCAAAAACTAAATGTGTGGTAACTGCAGAAGAACACAACATTCTTGGAGGTCTTGGAGAAAGCGTTTCAAGAGTATTAGCTTTAAACAATCCAGCTCCACAAGAGTTTGTTGCTGTAAATGATAGTTTTGGTGAATCCGGAACTCCAGAGCAATTAATGGAAAAATACAAATTAAACAACCAAGCAATTGTTGAAGCTGTAGAAAGAGTGATCAAAAGAAAATAATTTTAGATTTTCTTACTTATAAAAAAAACCTCGAAAAGTGATTTTCGAGGTTTTTACTTTTGTACCAATATTAAATATTAATACAAAAACAGATCAGTAGAAAAACAGCAATCTGATTCGAACCTGAATTAACAAAATTCAACCCCAGATAAATCTGAACCTCTCTAACTTCAGAGACCGAACTAATAATTGATGATACCCCCCAAAGCCCATCATTATAAGTTTAACAAAAATCACGACTCATCTTAGACTCATCGTTTCTTTCTATTTACAGCCTCCTTAACTGATCTTAATTTCAACAAAAGTCCTACTAAACTCTTGCTGTTTTTATTTGAGATTCAATCTTTATTCTTACAAACCTACTATTTTGATTTAGATATTCATTACGGGAAAACGTAAACTGATAAATTAATTTCCAAAAATTAAAAAATCTTAATACAAGAGAGCTTTTTGAGCACAAAAAAAAACCCCGAAATCACTTTCGAGGTTTTAGTTTATTATCAATCAAAAAGTTAATTCTTTTTAATCGGGTATGTTTTATCAAGATGAATTCTTAATCGTCCTTCAGCAGTATAATCTTCAGGTACAAAAGTTCCATTCGCCCCTGTTGGCTTTCTAGGAATTCCTCTAGGCTCAAATTCATTTGTATTTGGCGTACCAGGATTATCTTCTCTAGCATCCCAAGGATAATAAAATCCCGTTCCGTAATTTATATAAACATCACCAACTTTAACTATACCTATTTCATTTGTTGGTTTTGTAATTTCGAATCTTGTAGTAAAACCGTCACCATCATCATCAAAATCTACGAAGTCAGCTACTCCATCTCCATCAGTATCATCAATCAATTCTTTTGGAGGGTTTGGATATTTAGTTGTGTTTCTAAAATCATAAAGATAACCATCACCATTTACATCCTCTAAATAATCCGGAACACCATCTCCAAGGATAACAACTCCGCCTGTCGATGAAGAAATAGTATATTCATTATCCATTCTTTGCAGATCAAACAACTTAAAACTAAACACCAAGCAAGAATATGCAGGACCATCACTACCTACAGTACCGGCATAATAACCTAATCCTGATGGCAAAAACATAACTCCTGCACCATAATTATCATAAGTAATAACACCCGTTCCTGTCGCTGTTGTAGAAGTACCGGTTTTAAACTGAGGAAAAATCTCAGACCAACCCTCGATTACACCACCTTCAGGGGAATATGCAAATAAGTTAAAAGTCTCAGCATTTCCATAAGAACTATCAAATACTTTTCCATTTAAAAAGTTACCTGAGTAAGAAGCAACGATTCTATCTGTATTCATTGGCTTGCTTCCTGTTCCTTCTCTTAAACTTAAAAAATAAACTTCGTAATTAACATCATTGCTGTAAACCTTTCTTGTTTGTAAAGGATATTCCTTTTGATCCCAAATTGAAACATTTCCATCACCAGGAACTATTTTTTTTATCACGACATCCAGATCCTGCGGAGTTCCAGGAGCATGTATAACGGTCATATAATTAGTCTTTAAATAATTAACAATAGAATCATTATCTGCTTTGTATTGTTCTTTATAGTCCCTTAGAGGCACAGTCACTACATCGTCATCATCACTTTTATTACAAGACACAATCGCTATTCCCGCAAGTAATAAAATAAAATAATATTTAAATTTATTCATTATTGTTAATTTTTTAGGTGCGCAAGATACAATATTGATTTATTTTTGTAAAGAATTTAACTTTGAATTTAGAAAAATTATGCGAATAGATAAATACTTATGGTGCGTACGTTATTACAAAACCAGAAATATGGTTACTGAAGCTTGCAAAAAGAACCATATTACAGTAAATGGGCAGGTTGCCAAACCCTCGAAAGAAGTTTTCCCAACTGATAAAATTACCTTTAGAAAAGATCAGATCACGCAAATTATAACGGTACTTGACATTCCTGAAAGCCGCGTTGGAGCAAAACTGGTAGATATATACAGAAAAAATGAAACACCGGCCGAAGCTTATGCACATTTAGAGTTATTAAAACTCTCTAAAGAACATTACAGAAAAACCGGAACAGGAAGACCAACAAAAAAAGACAGAAGAGATATCGACGAATACGGAAATGATATTATTGAGGAAGAAGAAACGGAATAAATTCCAATTCTTAAAACCCAAATTCCAAAAATCAACAAATAATAAAACTTCAAAATCTTTTTAAATTTCAGAGAATGAAAATCTAACATTGGAGTTTATAATTTAAATTTTAGATTTTCACTATTGATATTTCCTTTTCAAATTTGGAATTTGGATTTTTTATATTGGAATTTTATTTAGTTATATTAGCAAAAAAATAAATCATGAGCAAAAACATCATCTTAACAAATCAGGAAATCGAACATAAAATAAAACGTATCGCTTATCAGATATACGAGACTTTTGTTGACGAAGAAGAAGTTGTAATTGCGGGAATCGCTTCTAATGGATCTATTTTTGCTCAAAAAATTGCTTTAGCCTTAAGCACGATTTCGACACTTAAGGTTTCTCTTTGTGAAGTTAAAGTCGACAAACAAAATCCGCAATTGCCTATACAGACTTCTTTGACAAAAGAAGAATACGAAAACAAAGGATTGGTACTTGTAGACGATGTTTTAAATTCAGGTACTACTTTAATCTATGCTGTTCGTCATTTCTTAGACGTTCCGTTAAAGAAATTCAAAACAGCAGTGCTTGTAGATCGAAATCATAAAAAATATCCTGTAAAGGCCGATTTTAAAGGCATCTCCTTATCGACCTCTTTACTAGAGCATGTTCAGGTTGTTTTTGATGACAACGGCGACAATTATGCTTTTTTAAGCTAAGATTTCCAGAATATCCTGAACTGTTTCCTCGACAGCTTTATCATCAACCGAAACTTTATGTTGGGCATGGTTGTAATAATAGCTTCTGTCGAACAAATGCTTTGCGATAAATTCTCTCATTTCCTCTTCATTCATATTAGCAATTAGCGGGCGTTTGCTTTTGTTATGAATTAATCTATTGTATAAAGTGTCTATTGAAGCCTTTAAATAAATCGAGGCAACATCATCTCTTTTTAATAATTCATGGTTATTAGCATAACAAGGCGTTCCTCCGCCTAAACCTATTATGCTGTTTTCTGAAGATTGAAGTAATTCCAGAAACATTTCGTGTTCTAATCTCCTAAAATGAATCTCTCCAAATTGCTCGAAAATCTCATTTATAGATAAATTTGCTTTATTTTCGATACATTTATCTAAATCCAGAAACGGAATATTTGTAATTTTTGACAAGTTTTGGGCAATTGTTGACTTTCCGCAGCCCATATATCCTAATAATATAATCTTTTTCATTTTAATAAGAACCTAAAAATTAAGGTGTTGTAAATTTTGAGTAAAAAAAGACAAATTTATAATAAATAAGCTTGCAAATATCAAAAATAACTCCTTATATTTGCACCCGCATTCAAGGAAAGAATATGACTCGATAGCTCAGTTGGTAGAGCACATCACTTTTAATGATGGGGTCCTGGGTTCGAGCCCCAGTCGGGTCACAAAATTTGTGATTTACAAAATACTTTCCTTGATAGCATGACTCGATAGCTCAGTTGGTAGAGCACATCACTTTTAATGATGGGGTCCTGGGTTCGAGCCCCAGTCGGGTCACAAAAGGTCGAGTATTTATTTACTTGACCTTTTTTTATTTTAGGCCACGTGGAGAAACGGTAGACTTGCCATCTTGAGGGGGTGGTGCTCGTAAGGGCGTGTGGGTTCAAATCCCACCGTGGTCACAATTTTACTTTATTCAAAAAGAAAACGCCTTATTTACAAGGCGTTTATCATTTTTACTGGTTTTTAAATTTCCACAATATTCCCTTATCTTTGAGTATGAAATTTTACATCAACACAGAACATTTAACAAAAGAAATTGAATATCCTACACGATATCAGTCTCAAAATTTAATAAAAAGTTCATTTGTTGTATTTCTTACTATTCTAATGTTCCTCTTGCTATTCAAACCCTTTGGTGTATACGATCCGGAGCTCAGGATGCATTACTTGCTTATTTGTTTTTTCCACGCCTTTGTTCCGGCATTACTTTTACTCTCCTATTTTAAAGTATTGAATTATTTTACCAAAGCAAAAAATCAAGCTACATGGACTTTATTTAAAGAATATATCCATATCATACTTCTATTCACCTTAATAGGCACGTCCAGCTTTTTAATACGCGATTTACTTTATAACAATCCAAAAAACTGGTCCTGGAATTATTTTTTTGAAGAAATTAGAAATTGTTTTGTGGCGGGCATATTTTTCTATTTTTTTCTAAGATTATCTCACTTCTATTTTGAATCAAAAAAGGGAGCTCCGTTTGTCATTCAATTTGTTCCTCTTGCAGCTGAAACTGAAAAAACAACTATCGAATCTATTCTATTTATCACTACACAAGTAAAACAAGATGATTTTAGTTTGAATATTGATCAACTACTCTTTGCAAAAGCAGACGGTAATTATATTGAGTTAACAATATTAAACAACAATCAAATCACTACAGAAGTAAAAAGAATTTCGTTAACACAATTCGAAAATCATGTAACAAATTATCCTCACTTTTTTAGATGTCACAGAACTTATTTAGTCAACATGTTTAAGGTCGAAAAAGTATCCGGAAACTCCCAGGGATATCTATTATCATTTCATGAAACAACTCTAAAAGTTCCTGTTTCCAGAAAACAAATTGACAGTTTCAATAACTATTACCAAAAGCTCCGTAACAGACATATTGCTTAAGCTTGTTGCTCGTCACAAAAGCTAGTCAACCACAACAAGCCTTGCCATCACTGTATTTTCATGTTGTACGTTTGCCATCAATAAAACTAAATCCATTATGATGTCAACCACAACTATTACCCCAAATCAAGATTTTGGGCCCCAAAAAAAAATATTATACATCGATAACATCAAAGTTCTACTAACAATACTAGTTGTACTTCATCACACGGTTATTGCTTACAGTTCTTCTAAAGGCTGGTATTACAACGAAAAAACTCCTCTTATGGGAGCTCGGATTCCTATGACAATGTTCGTAAGCATCAATCAGTCTTTTTTTATGGGTTATTTCTTCATGTTAGCAGCCTACTTCACTAGTTCTTCTTATTCCAGAAAAGGCGCAGCAAAATTCATTAAAGACCGACTAATCAGACTAGGAATTCCTTTATTATTCTATTCTTTTATCCTTTCTCCTTTTCTAAGTTATTTAGTTTACAATTTCAGAAAGCAACAGATTAGCTATTTCGAATATTTAAGCAAATTCGATAGTTGGATCGATTTAGGCGTTACATGGTTTGTAGCTGCTTTACTTCTATTCACTTTAATCTATTCACTTATAAAAAAAATATTTAACCTCAGCCTTAAAAAATCTCTAAAAGCACCACAAGCAATCACCATCTTATTATTTGCCGTACTACTAGGTATTATTAGCTTCTTTGTTAGAATTATATTTCCGGTTGGATGGGTTCTTGAACCAGTCGGATTTCAATTAGGACACTTTCCTCAATATATCGCCTTGTTTATTGTTGGATTATTGGCGGCTAAAAACAACTGGTTCGACCAACTTTCTGAGAAAACAGAAAAAATACTCAAAAGATCGATATGGTTTTGCTTATTATTTTTTCTTGTATTTTTTGTCATCAAATTCAAATTAAACACACCTTCTTCGTGGTTTTCCGGTGGCCTTCATTGGCAGGCATTATTATACGCCGTATGGGAGCAATGGATTGGAATCTCTATACTCACAACGTTATTAATCAAAGGAAAAAAGAATTGGAATATTTCTTCAAAAATACTAAGTCAACTATGCCGCAGTAGTTTTTGCGTTTATATTTTTCATCCGCTAGTAATTATTGGTTTCACATTAGCAATTAGAAACTGGAATATTGATCCAGCAATAAAACTTCTTGTCATAGCGCCATTAATAGTCTTAAGCAGCTTTATAGTTGGATCGCTCATTGTATTAATGCCTGGAATTAAGAAAATTTTTTAGTTCAGGTTGCTACGCAATAAAATTAGAAAATAAGAGTTTTTTAGAGCTTAATCAGACTATTCTAATAAAAAAACCTGCTTGTTTTGCTGTACAAACAGATATATTAAAAGTTAAAACACATTAAAATGCATTTTAACTTCATTTGTTTCCACCTCTATTTCAACTCATTAATCCAAAACAATACATTTACATTAAATTAACTTAAAAGAAGGTAGTGATATTTAAAAAATAACTCCTTATATTTGCACCCGCATTCAAGAAAAGAATGACTCGATAGCTCAGTTGGTAGAGCACATCACTTTTAATGATGGGGTCCTGGGTTCGAGCCCCAGTCGGGTCACAAAAAAGGTCAAGTATTAATTTACTTGACCTTTTTTCATTTTAGGATCTTTACAGAAATGACAGACTCTCTAAAGTACTTTTTTTTTCATTTAAAACAAATCTCTTATCGTATTCATTAATAATACTGGAAATATTGTTCGGCTATTTGATTAATTTTTCCTTTGTCATTATAAGAAGTACGCAGCAACCAATTACCATTATTATCATATTTATAAGTATAAATGGTCGTTTCTTTACTACTTGAATTGGTTTTCATTATAGGATTACCAAATTCATCATTTTTATACGTAACCACACTTTTAAGTATTGATTTATCTAAATATCCAGGAGGACTAATACTCCAAAACGATTCTTTTATTCTATAATTACCAGCATCATATTCATAATGTTTTTCCATATTCAGCTTCTCATCCTTACCATAATTCATATGTACAACTAAATTTCCTTTCTCATCACGAATAAAAACTGTTTTCGACTGCAAGACACTTCCCTCATAAAACCAATAACTTACTTCATTTTTGGTCGTATCCTGTTTTACAGTAATAAGAAATGATTGGCTCATTTTTGTTTTCGGATTATAATAGTCAGACGCATTAAGAACACCATCTGTATCATAATAATATTTCATTTCAAGTACTTTAGCATTATAAGAAACAGAATTAGATGAAAGAAGAAAGCCTTTTTCATTATACGTATTACCAATTCCCATTTGGCATATTTTATTACTATCCGCAAGAGGCATCGAAGTACCTTCAAGGAAACATTGACCAAATGATTTTACATTCCCCTTTAAATTAACATCTTTTAGATCATTACGACTGGTTTGCGCCAGCGATATATTAAAAGTAAAAAACAGAAGACAGATTGTTGTTAAGAATGTTTGCATTTTTATTATTAAGATTTCTAAGTGAGACCAAAATAAAACAATCTCAAGTAAACCAAACCTCTTCTGTAACTTTTTATGATTTATTTCTTCTAATAGAAAAGATCAAGATTCTTTATGTATTAATTTAGAGTATATATTAGAACCATCGAAAATACCTCAGCACTTAATAAAATTAATGCAATTAACATGAAACATCTGCAAAGAGGCGCATTTTACGGGCAAACCAATGAAACTATTTTACTGGACGGAATAACCTTAACAGATACCGTTTACACCCACAGTAAAGTCGATTGGCATTATCATGAAAACGCTTATTTTACTTTTATCCTTGAAGGCAATGTTATCGAGGGAAATAAAAAAGAGATCTACAATTGCTCTCCCGGAAGTTTGCTTTTTCATAATTGGCAGGAACCTCATTATAATATAAAACCGGACGGATTTACCAGAGGTTTTCATCTCGAAATCGAAAAACATTGGTTTGACACGATAGCATTATCAGAGGATAATTTGCAAGGAAGCATCAACATCGTAAAACCGGAAATTAAGTTTTTAATGTATAAAGTTTTCAGGGCGGCAAAAATTGAAGGCTCGGCTGTAGATTTTGCAACACAAACATTACTGATCGAAATCTTATCAAAACTAAGCGCACACAACAATTCATTGTTATACAAAAATCCAAAATGGGTACAGATTATCGATGAAATTCTCCACGACCAGATTGGAGATACCATTTCGTTAGATTATTTATCTAAAATAGCCGGAATACACCCCGTTCACCTGTCAAGAGATTTTTCTAAATACTTTCACTGCACTTTAAGTGAATACATGAGAAAATTAAAAGTCGAAAAAGCACTTTCACTTCTTTCTTTACAAAAACAATCCTTAACCGAAATCGCTTACGAATGCGGGTTTTCTGATCAAAGTCATTTTACAAGATGTTTCAAAGAGGTAAACGGATTAAATCCTTCTGCACATTTAAAATTACTTTTAATGAAATAATGCCAAATGTTAATCTGGTACAATTTTTAATGCTGGCGGCAGAATAATTTTACACCTCAATCAAATCAATCAATCAAAAATATGAAACGAACATTATTTCTACTTGCAATCAGCCTTTCCTGCCTTACTGGCTTCAGCCAAAATGCCGATCTTTTTAAAACCGAAGGAATTACGGGAGAACTTCATCAATCAAACGTTGGGAAAGTCACTTTTATGGATGGCAACATTCCATTAGATCAATACAAAAAAACCGATTTTCTTGAGTCATTCAATCTTACGTACAAATCAAATCTTAACATCAGGATTTTTCTGGATAACTCAATAACAAACTATTTACATCAATTAGCTCCTAATTTATCGGCTGAAGAACTTGTAGAAATGGGTAATCTTCAGTTTGCTTTTTATATTGATAATAAATTTATTTATAAAGACAACATTAACTCCGGCTGTAATTTTGGGTACGGCAGCAGCAAAGACACCTCTACAACATTAAGAATTCCGCTTACTAGTTCTAAAGCTGAAAATCTTTGGGCTTTGCACATGTGGGACCGTTTTAAACTTAATGGCGGAGAAAAAGCATTAACAAACGGAACTCACAATCTAAGAATCGAAGTTAGACCTTATATCATCACCAATAAAAATACCGAAGCAATAGCAGGAAATTTAATAGCCAAAGGACAAATTAAACTGATCATAAAAACTCCTGAAGTGACTGCCAAACAAATGGAAATACAGCCAATATTACCCAACAGCGGATGGGAAGTTTCTGATTTTCAATTCGACAAAAAGAAAATTGAATTACTAAATAAGGAAATTGCTTCATACAATCTAAAAGAAATAACAAGTGTTGTCGCCATTTATGATGGTAAACTTTTGATAGAAGAATATTTTAATGATGCCAACAGAAATACTTTGCATGATACCCGTTCGGCAGGAAAATCTTTTGCGTCGACACTTATGGGTGTAGCCATACATGATGGATCTATTAAAAACGAAGACCAGACACTTAGCTCTTTTTATAATTTAAAAGACTATGCAAATTATAACATAAAAAAAGACAGCATAAAAATAAAAGACCTGCTCACGATGAGCTCTTCATTTGAAGGATCTGACGCCCATAGCGAATCACCAGGAAACGAAGAAAACATGTATCCTACAGACAACTGGGTAAAATTTACATTGGATTTAACTACTGATCCCGCTAAAACTAATGGAGCCAAATGGGACTATTTTACGGCCGGCGTGGTACTTTTAGGAGATATTCTGGATAAAAGTGTTCCTGGCAGACTAGAAAAATACGCCGATGAAAAACTTTTCAAACCCCTAAACATTACCAATTATCAATGGCAATATACACCGCAAAAAGTACCAAATACAGCGGGCAGCCTGCAAATGACTTCGCTTGATTATGCAAAATACGCCCAGTTATATAAAAATAATGGCGCATGGAATGGCAAACAAATAATCCCTGTAAATTGGGTAGAAAAAACCTTTACAAAACAAATTCAGATTCCTGAGCGAGAGAACCAATTCTACAGTTATTTATTTTGGAATAAAACAGTCAATTACAAAGGTAAAAATTACGAAACCTATTATTGCGCCGGAAATGGCGGAAACGAATTTATAATTTTCAAAGACTTATCACTTGTAGTCATAATCACTTCAAAAGCTTACAATAAACCTTACGGACATGCTCAGGCAGACAAAATAGTTCATGATTATTTATTGCCGGCGATTTTAAAATAAAATTGTCGGTTTGATTTTATAATTCACATCAAATAGCATAAAGAATTAAAAAAGGTAAAACATACAATCTGTTTTACCTTTTTTTAATGCCATCAATAAGTCAGGCAAATTATAAATACTCAACATAAAGCCTTACTCCTGCTTAAATGCTTTCAAACTTCCGTCATCATTAAATTGTATCGAATATCTTTCTCTGCTCCCATTTATACTCGAAGGATACCAGCGCATCTTATTATCCCAAATAGAAACATAAGCACTTGTAAGAGGTTTTGCTCCTTCTATTTCTTTTGCTTTCTCATTGTAAGTAGCAGTTACTTTGGCAACATTTACAAACTTAATTTTATTAAGTGAAACCAAACGCTTTTGAACCTCGTCCCTAACCGATAACTGAAGAGGTTTAGGCTCAGACCATTTACCCTCTTTATAATCATAAATATCCACATATTTAGGATTTGTTGGATGCTGAAGCATCACATTAATGAGTCCGTCATTATAAAAATACAGCGTCGAATAAATAAAAATCTCTTTTCCGGCATATTGAGGCAATTTCCTCAAAGCCTCCTCTGCTTTTTCCAATTCGCTTGTATCTGTTAGAAAATTGACATTCTTTCCTTCAGTATGTATATGTCCTACAGAATGCGTTTCAATTGCTGTTTTTATAATTTGCTCAACATCAATCTGAGTATTTACCGTTGTTTCAGGTATTGTGTTTTCTTTCTCTTTTTCCTTTTGTACTAAAGTATCATTCGGCTTAAAGGTCTCCTCGATAGTTTTAGTTACCTGCTCACAACTTAACAAAAGCTGACAGCAAATTAGCAGTATAATTAATTTTCTCATCGTTAGTCTATAGTATTTAGATCGCTTGCAAAAGCAATTTTATTTGGATTTTCCGGCAGATAAAAAATCTCTATTTTTTCCTGTTTGGTAATATCGAGTTCAAGAAGCCTGATTACTTTTTTCAGACTATTGCGATGAACATGATGTTTGTTATCTGTGTACTCGAGTTGAAAAAGAATCTCGGGCTGATCATTAATATAAGTTCCGGTTTGGCTTACTTTAATCAATTTCGCCCAGGTCCTTATTCCCTTAAACTTGATCATTGATGAACTGCCATTTAATCCTGAAAGTTTACTATAAATAAATTTTAGAAGATACCTAAAAAACAAAAGCACCATCGGACACACAATCAGCGGATGTCCAAAACTTATAAAACGCCAGCCCATACCATAACTTTCTGTTCGATATGCATAAATATAATAACCAATTACAGCTGCAACAAATACCAGCCAGCCGAATACAATAAATGCTATCCTGACTATATTTAAACCCACTTCTGTAGTGGCAATAATAAAATGCGGAGCCTCTTTGGCATCTCTGTCGAGTATTAAACTTAATTTTTTTCCCACTTCAAAACGACGTTGGTGAGGTTTAGCATCCGTAATAACGGTCTTGCTTGTAATTTCTGTATCAGCCAGGTTTTTAAATGATAGTTCAAGTTCATAGGTATTGAATTTCTCATTGGGTTTAGATGTTTTTACAGCGCTTAAAATTTTTGCTTCGCGCGATACTCCGCCCAACTTTAGTTTTTCTATGTTTCTTTTTGAAATAAAAATTTGAAGAATCCATTTATGAAAATAGCCAATTAAAACAATCAGCCAAAGAATTATCGAAATCGAAACTATAATCAAAGCCAACCACGGATTTTTATCTTTCAGCGTAGCTACATCAAATTCACTATTAACGCTATAATAAATAAGCATTGGAAACGGAATTGTAAAAAACAACATATAAAGCGCACCAAAAGCAAGGGCAAAATTTTTTCTCATTCCTTTTAATTATTATTGGGGTTACTAATTAAAACGTTTATTTTTAGAAAAAAAAACATTCCTTTTTCTGAGTATATCTATCTATTACAAGATTGTTGCACAAATAGATACGAATCAAATTTACATAAAAAATTATAGCAGAAAAGAAATTAGAATAAAATCTCAATTAAGAAATGAATCCCTTTTTAAATAAAATTATCGTTTTATAAAAACAAATAGAATAACTCTAAAACACATTTTATTTACATTAGATTATAAATTTTTGTAACTAAAATCAATTAATTACGTCTTATTTTTAACCCCTGTAAACCTTTTTAATCGGTTTTTCTAAAATACTAAGAGGCCTTATTTTCCGTTTGACATCCTAATGAAATTATATTTTTCTTTTTTGCTCTTTTTTACCCTTCCTTATTTTTGCGAGGCGCAGATTGACACAACGTATATTAAACCTTTTGACAATAAAGTCTCTCTAAGAACTTATCTATCGATGAAATCTATTTCGATGGAAAAGGAAACAGATGGAGAAATTAAAAATTTCATGCCCAATACTCCGATGAGTTTAGGTTTTGGAGTTGCTATAAAAAATACCATAATCGATTTAAGCTATGGTCATAGTTTGAGTTTCCTGAAAGATGATGAAAAAGGAAAAACCAAAGCACTTGATTTTCAAATTCACCATTACGGAAAAAAGTTCATTATAGACCTTTTTATACAAAAATATCACGGCTTTTATACTTCAGATCAATCGGATAAAAACACACAACTATATCCTGACCTAAATATTCAGCAATATGGCGCTTTTGGCCAATATGTTTTTAATAATAAGAAATTCTCTTATAAAGCCGCTTTTAATCAAAACGAAAGACAATTAAAATCAGCCGGAAGCTTTTTGCTTGGCGGAGGAGTTTATTTTACCAAAATAGGTTCTGACAGCTCTTTTGTACACAAATCTAAAAATTCATTACGCAATTTCCAATTCGGAGTAAGTGGAGGTTATGCTTATACCTGGGCAATTAACAAAAGATGGTTTACCAGCGGATCAGCAACTATAGGGGTAAACTTTGGTACTGAAAGAATAAACGATTTTGGCAAACAAAAGATAGAAATCTACCCTACATTTTTCCCAAGAATATCTGTTGGTTATAATAAAGAAAATTGGTCTCTTGGTCTATCATATATCAATAACCTTATATTTTCTTCTTTCTCAGGCAATGACACTAACAACATTGCTTTATCGTCAGGAAATTTACAAATTGGATATATCTGGAGGCTAAATTCCAATCCGTTTGTTCGTAATAAGAAATCAGATTAAATAATCTTTTTTTTAACAGAAATAAAAATCTAGTTTCCAATGCATTACCACAACAAAAAACAAATCATCCAAAAAAAATAAATTAAATAATAGTTATTTCACAAAAGAACTTTCCCAACAAAACAAAACTTTACTAAATTCGTTTCCAGAATTATTTAACCTACTAACCTAATCCCAAATTGGTTTATGAAACACTTTTTAATTGTATCATTTATTATGATCACTTGCTCTACGTGGGCACAATCTGCAACGGCTTATTTTGACAAAGCCATGAAAAAAGCTGAAGCCGGCAACACAAAAGGCGCAATTGCCGATTACACAAAAGCCATTAGCATGAATTCTAAATTCGTCGAAGCGTACCAAAATCGTGGTGTTGCAAAATTTAAACTCAACGATCTAAAAGGCGCCCAGGCAGATTTTAGTAAAACAATTGAGCTTGACACCATGAACGCAGATGCATTTACAGGCAGAGCCAATGTAAATTACAAACTAAACAACTTTAAAGAAACTGTTGACGATTGCACCTCATCACTTGGTTTAAACCCAAAAGACTATATTGCTTACAACTTAAGAGCATTAGCCTACAATAAAATGGGAGACAAAAAAAATGCCTGCAAAGATTTCTCTAAAGCAATCGAATTAGGCAGTCAGAGCGCCATAAAAAACAAAGCGACTTTTTGTAAATAAAACGTCATCAAACGCATTCAATACTAAAGCAATCTGTAAACATCAATTTTACAGATTGCTTTTTTTATTCAAAAAATTTCGACTTAATTTCATCTCAAAGTTATCCTTACATTTGTCCTTTAAACCAAACCTTAATGGCACTTTTAAAAAAGATAAACCACCAAGCACAAACCGATAAAAACTCCGGCTTTGGAGCAAATGCAAACAGTTACGGAGGAAGATTTGTAAACAAAGACGGAACCCCAAATATCGAAAAAAGAGGCATGCACTTCTTTCGCCGCATTAGTTGGTATCATACCATGATTGATATGCCCAACTGGAAATTTATGTCGATTTTGTTTATTTTTTACATTGTCCTCAATTTTGTTTTTGCCGTTATCTATTACGCCATTGGTATCGAACATCTCGACGGAATAGAGCAATCTCAAAGCGTTTTAACCCAATTTGGCCAGGCCTATTTTTTTAGTGCACAAACTTTTACCACGGTAGGTTACGGACACATAAGCCCAACAGGTTTTTTAACCAGCGCATTATCTGCAGCCGAAGCTTTAATTGGTTTATTAAGTTTCGCGATTGCAACAGGTTTATTTTTTGGAAGATTCAGCAAACCAACCGCATTTTTAAAATTTTCAGACAATGCCCTGATTTCACCTTACGGGAAAAACAAAGGATTAATGATACGTTTGGTGCCTTTTAAAAATACCAACTTTACAGATGCTACAGCAAAAATAACATTAGTGATGAGTGTGGAAGAAAATGGCGAGCAAACCAATAAATTTTACAGTCTGGAACTCGAATTAGATAAAATAAATGCCCTTTCGTTAAGCTGGACTCTGGTACATCCAATTACTGAAAACAGTCCATTGTATAATTTTACCAAAGACGATTTCGAAAAAATACATGGTGAGATATTCGTGTTTATAACCACTTTCGACAATATGTATAGTAATACAGTTGCGGCGAGAACATCATACACTTTTAATGAAATCATTTATGGAGCAAAATTCGAAACTATGTACAATCGAAGCAAAGACAGTTCTAAAACAATTTTGCATTTAGATAAATTAAATAAATTCTCCAACATCAAATTCGATTAATTCTCTAATCTTAAGAAGATTTTAAGACACATCTCAGATTTTATTCTATTTTTGTTCACCAAATAGCCAGTAATGATAAACAATATTAAGACTGTTTTCAGCATAAAAGATCTTGAAAACTTATCAGGAATAAAAGCACACACCATTCGTATCTGGGAGAAAAGATACAACATCTTAGAGCCAATGCGTACTGACACCAACATTAGACTCTATAACCTGCAAAATTTACAGAAGCTTTTAAACATTACTTTATTACACGAATACGGATATAAGATCTCTAAAATCGCCACTTATCCCGAAGAAAAGATACCGCAATTGGTTCGTGAAATTATTTCGAAGAAAAATTCTCAGAATTACGCCATAACTTCATTCAAAATGGCCATGATGAATTTTGACCAGGAAATATTCTTCAATACTTTTGATTGGCTGATCTCTGAAAAATCATTCAAAGAAGTTTTCAAAGATCATTTTCTTCCTTTATTGAAAGAATTAGGATTATTATGGCAATCAGAAACCATAACTCCTGCAAATGAACATTTCATGAGTCATTTGATCAAACAAAAAATATTAATCTATACCGAAAGTCTTCAAATATTAAAACCAAGTAAGACCAATAGAATTTTTGTGCTTTCGTTACCATTAAACGAAATTCACCAGATAGGTTTATTATACCTGCAATACGAAATTTTATCCCATGGCTACAAAACCATTTATTTGGGCGAAAGTATGCCAATCGAAAACCTTCAGGATTTAACCAAACATTTCGAGAACATTACATTTATATCTTTCATGACAGTGCAGCCGGATCGCAGTGTTATCAATCAATATGTAAAATCAATGGGACAAAAATTACTCCAGAAAAACAACGAAATTTGGCTTATGGGTAATATGGTCGAAAACATAGACCAGAAAATGCTGCCCGAAAGAATACGAATTTTCGACTCGATGGAAGAAACAATTAGCATGCTATAATCTATTTTGTTTAAAGTTTTTGTACATTTGTTAAACAAATGAAAAAAACAATAGCAATAATAGGATCAGGCTTCTCTGCTTTAGCCGCTTCATGTTACTTGGCACAACAAGGAAACAAAGTGACTCTTTATGAAAAAAACGAATCTATTGGCGGCAGGGCAAGACAATTCAAAAAAGACGGTTTCACATTTGATATGGGACCAAGCTGGTACTGGATGCCAGATGTCTTTGAACGTTTTTTTCAGGATTTCAATAAAAAAACTACCGATTATTACGAGCTTATAAAACTAAATCCTGCTTACAGGGTATATTTTGGAGTTGATGATTTCATCAGCATCTATGACAATCTCGAAGAAATAAAAACCACTTTTGAAAGTATCGAAAAAGGAAGTGGCCACGAACTCGAAACTTTCATCAAGCAGGCTAAAAGCAATTATGACATTGCAATTAAAGATTTGGTGTATCGTCCCGGAGTTTCTCCTCTGGAATTAATTACCGTGGAAACTACTTTAAAACTCAATCAGTTTTTTAGCACCGTAAGTACTGATATTCGTAAGAAATTTAAAAACGAACGACTAATTCAGATTTTGGAGTTTCCCGTTTTATTTCTGGGTGCGAAACCTACCAAAACACCATCATTCTATAACTTTATGAATTATGCTGATTTTGGCTTAGGAACCTGGCACCCCAAAACCGGAATGTTCGACGTTGTTCGCGGTATCGAAAAACTAGCACTGGAACTTGGAGTCACAATAGAAACCAATGCTGCTATCGAAAAAATAATAGTCGAAAACAAAACTGCAACCGCAATTGTCATTAACGGAAAAACAATACAAGCCGATATCATTTTAAGCGGAGCAGATTATCATCATACCGAAACTTTATTAGATATCGAGCATCGCGCCTATTCAGAGAAATATTGGGAAAGCAGAGTTTTCGCTCCATCATCGCTTTTGTTTTTTGTGGGTTTTGATAAAAAAATAGAAAACATTTCGCATCACGCTTTATTTTTTGATGTTGATTTTAATCAGCATGCAGCTGATATTTACGATGAACCAAAATGGCCGGATGCCCCTTTATTCTATGCCAATTTTCCATCAAAAACAGATCAGACTGCAGCACCGGAAGGAATGGAAAGCGGATTTTTCCTCATTCCGTTAGCACCGGGAATAAATGATAGTGAAGCACTTAGAGAAGAATATTTCGAAAAAATCATCACTCGTTTTGAGCAACTTACCAAACAAGAAATTAAAAATAATATTATCTTTAAGAGATCATTTTGCAAGAATGACTTCGTAACCGATTATAACGCTTACAAAGGAAACGCTTACGGAATGGCCAATACCTTATTGCAAACGGCTTTTTTAAGACCAAAACTAAAAAGTAAAAAAGTCAGGAATTTATATTTTACAGGACAGTTAACCGTTCCTGGCCCAGGTGTTCCGCCTGCTTTAATTTCAGGAAAACTAGTAGCCGAGTTAATTCAAAAATCTTTTAGATCTTAAAAAATGAAATCACTATTCGACACCGTTTCTTTCAAATGTAGCAAATTGGTCACCCAAAACTACAGTACATCCTTTTCGTTAGCGGTAAAAATGCTATCACCAAGCATTCGTGAAGCGATTTACAGCATCTACGGATTCGTTCGTTTTGCTGACGAAATTGTCGATTCATTTCATGAGTACGACAAAGAAAATCTTATCAATGATTTCGAAAAAGAATATTACAAAGCCGTTGAGTTTGGCATTAGCTTAAACCCTATTCTCAACTCTTTTCAGCATACCGTAAAAGAATACAATATTACAGATGATTTGGTTCAGGCTTTCCTTAAAAGCATGAAATTAGACCTCATAAAATCAACCTACAATTCACAAACCGAATACGAAGACTATATTTACGGTTCAGCCGATGTTGTGGGTTTAATGTGCCTAAAAGTTTTTGTAAAAGGAAATGAACAAAAATACGAGCAGCTAAAAAACGAAGCCATGAGTTTGGGATCGGCATTTCAGAAAGTGAATTTCCTGAGAGATCTTAAAGATGATAATTTGGTTTTAAACCGAAATTATTTTCCCGGAGTCGATTTAAATTCTTTCGATGAAAATGCCAAAACCACGATCATCAACGAAATCGAAGAAGATTTCAGAATTGCTTATCAGGGAATTGTAAAATTACCTATCGAAGCTCAATTTGGCGTTTATACAGCTTACATCTATTACAAAAAGTTACTAAAAAAACTAAAAAACACACCGTATTACGAAATTGGAAGCTCAAGAATCAGAGTTTCAAATTATACAAAGGCTGGACTTTTAGCGCAATCTTTTGTAACTTACAAGTTGAAGTTGGTTTAATCTTCGTTTTCCCCGCAATGTTGTCATTGCGAGGAAAGAAGCAACCACATTTGCTAAATCAAACTTTACATCTTATAACAGTGAGGTTGCTTCTTTCCTCGCAATGACAAGATTGGCAAAAATTAATTATTATAATAATTCAAAACATAAAAAATGATTTCTTTTTTAATCTTTTTAGGCGTTTTTCTCTTCATGGAATGTGTTACCTGGCTCACGCACAAGTACATCATGCACGGGCTTATGTGGTATTTTCACGAAGATCATCACCAACCCAAATACCCGGATACTTTTGAGCGCAACGATATTTTCTTTGTCATTTTCGCCATTCCCAGTATTGTGCTTTTTTATTTTGGCGTTCAGGGCGGATTCAATTATTTGTTTTTCATCGCTTGCGGCGTCACGACTTACGGCGCTTGCTATTTTTTAATTCACGATGTTCTAATTCATCAGCGTTTTAAATGGTTTAAAAACACCAAGAACAAATACCTGATTGGTTTACGAAAAGCGCATAAAATACACCACAAACACTTAGGAAAAGAACACGGAGAATGTTTCGGAATGTTATTCGTTCCTTTCAAATATTATAAAATGTAGCATAATTTGGGCGTTACCCGCAGAAAAAGCGGGTCGGGTCTTCCGTTCCCGCTTTTTTGTATCAGGCAAAAAAAGCCTGACACAAAAAGAGCTCCACTACAACCCCTAACGCAAACGTATCTCAAGAACCATTCGTAATAATCGATTTTATGAAAGTATATAAACTAGAAACCGTACAACACTTAAACGCCAGTATCGAAAAATGTTGGGACTTTTTCTCGAGTCCACAAAACCTTCAAACGATAACACCTGACGATATGAGTTTCGTAATTGAAGATTTCGATGGCAAACGTATGTATTCTGGGCAAGTGATTACCTATACTTTAAAACCACTTTTGGGCATCAAAATAAACTGGATGACCATCATAACAGTTTCATCAGAAAACCAATATTTTGTAGACGAACAGCGTTTTGGTCCGTACGCATTATGGCATCACAAACACTTTTTTGAACCCACAGAAACCGGCACCAAAATGACCGATGTGGTACATTATGCCCTACCATTTGGTTTCTTGGGTCAACTCGCCAATACAATAATGGTCAGGAACAAACTGAAATCCATTTTTGAATATCGCCACAAAAAAATCGAGGAACTATTCAATTCAAAATAATTTTACGTCACAGATTAATTTTAACGCAGATCTACACAGATTTACTAAATTAAAATCAAAAATAAATCTGCTTAAATCTGGGTAGATCTGCGTGAAACCAAAATCCTTCATAATCTGTGGCAAAAGAAATATACTATAATGACTAAACAAAAAGCAACCTTTTTCTGGTTTCGACGTGATTTACGTGTCGATGATAATATCGGGTTATTCAATGCCCTGCAATCTGATTTTCCCGTAATTCCGTTATTTATTTTTGACGAAGATATCTTAGAGAATCTCCCTAAAGATGATGCGCGCGTTAGTTTTATTTACGATTCACTCGAAGCTATAAACAAACAACTTCAGGCAATTGATTCCTCCATCTTAATCAAAAAAGGGAAGACTTTCGACGTTTGGAAATCGCTTGTAGAAGAGTTTGACATTCAGAAAATCTTCTTTAATAAAGATTACGAACCTTACGCTATAAAACGTGATCTGGCTATTTCGGCTTTATTAAAAGAAAATAACATAGAAGCTTTTTCATTCAAAGATCACGTGATTTTCGAAGAAAAAGAAATCACCAAAGCTGATGGACTTCCGTACACGATTTATACACCTTATAAAAATAAATGGCTGGAGAAATATCATCTTTCGGGACAAGCTTTTGAATATGATACAAAACCTTTATTCAGTAATTTTGCTAAAAACAATTTCAAGTTTCCTGAATTATCCCAAATTGGTTTTGAAAGAAGCAGCATAAAAGTATTGCCGCACAACTTAACTCAAATAGGTAATTATAAAGAAATAAGAGATTTTCCGGCTTTGGATGGTACATCTTATCTTTCGCCACATTTACGTTTTGGGACTGTTAGTATTCGCAAATTAGTGAATTGGGCGAACAAGAAAAACCAGACTTTTTTAAGCGAATTAATTTGGAGAGAATTCTTTATCCAGATTCTGTTTAACTTCCCGAATTGCGTGAATCACAATTTCAAGTCGGCTTATGATGGCATTCAATGGCGCAATAATGAAGACGATTTTAAACGTTGGTGTTCCGGAACTACAGGTTACCCAATGGTCGATGCAGGAATGCGTCAGCTTAACGAAACCGGCTATATGCACAATCGTGTTCGTATGGTTGTCGCCAGTTTCTTATGCAAACATTTATTGATCAACTGGCAATGGGGCGAAGCGTATTTTGCCGAGAAATTACTGGATTTCGAGTTGGCATCAAATGTAGGCAACTGGCAATGGGCAGCAGGAACAGGTTGCGATGCTGCACCCTACTTCAGGGTTTTTAATCCGGAAATTCAACTAAAGAAATTCGACGAAAAAGGAATCTACATTCGTAAATGGATTCCTGAATTTGATTTAGGATATAATGAACCAATGGTCGATCACGCTTTTGCAAGGGATCGCGCGATTGCGACTTATAAGGCAGGGATATTGAAATAAAATTCCAAAAATTTAAATCCCAAATTCCAATGTTTTTTGAAACGTTTAACCACAATCTTGTCATCCTGAAAAACGAAGGATCACATTAGAAATTCCGTTCCTAAAAGTAAACCCGACAGGTTTTAAAAACCTGTCGGGTTTGTTATTTCAATAAAGAAAAATTTATACCGCTCAATCTTTGACGAGTTACGAGTGTGATCCTTCCTTCGTCAGGATGACAAAATTGTAATATTAATGGATAAAACTTCTAATAAAAACTGCATCCCTAGCCCTGATAGAAGCGGTATCCTTTTGTGGCGGGGTTCGCCACAAAAGATATAGCGGATAGCAGGAAACAGCTCCTAAAACTACTTAATGAGTTTATTAAGCATTCCGTTGAAAATAAAACCATGAAAAGGTAAAACAGAATACCAATATAGTTTTCCTAAAATACCTTTGGGTTTGAAGGTTGCAGCCTGATATAAAGTATTATGAATGATTTTGAATTCGAGCCAGGCTTCCCCGGGCAATTTCATTTCGGCATATAAGATCAGTTTTCCTTCTTGTTTATTGGCGTATAAAACGCGCCAAAAATCTAAAGCATCGCCGGAATGAATGTCGTGTTTATTGGTTCGGCCACGGCGCAAACCTACGCCGCCAAAAAGCTTATCGATAAAGCCTCGTAAACTCCAGAGCCAATCGCCGTAATACCAACCTGTCTCACCTCCTATTGACCAGATTCTATCTATGGTATAATCGCGATTTTCGATTTCTTTTTTTCTTCGGTCGATGTAGCAATCTTTTTTAGGAACTTTTAGATGTGCCGAGATATTGCGGTTAAAACGTCCGCTTACAAGGGAATCTTTCCAGCTTGAAGCCACTTTATCTTCTTCGACTTTGAGTAAAGCTCTCGAAAGCGCTTGTTTATACGTCATGGGCTTCACTTGCAAAAGCTCATTAATGCGATGATCGTTGCAAATAACCTCGACTTTCATACTGCTTACCAAAGCCGATGCCAGTTTATATGAGGTTGAGGTAACAAAATACAGCCAGTATGATGACAATTTAGGTGTCATTACGGGAATAGTAAAAATGTACCGTTTGAGATTTTTTGCTTCGGCGAAAGCCAATAGCATTTCTTTGTAGGTGAGTATATCCGGACCTCCAATATCAAAACTCTGATTATAAGTAACTGGATTTAAAAGTGATTTGGAGAGAAACTCTAAAACGTCGTTTATCGCAATGGGCTGGCATTTTGTATTGAGCCATTTGGGCGTAATCATCACCGGAAGTTTGTTGACCAAATCGCGGATAATTTCGAAAGAAGCACTGCCCGATCCTACTATAATTCCGGCTCTTAAAGTGGTTAACGGTACTATTGATTTCGCTAAAATACTTTCGACATTTTTGCGGGACGACAAATGTTTAGAAAGTGACTTGTCATTTACAATTCCGCTTAAGTAGAGGATTTGTTGCGCCTGAGTCTGATTTATTCTTTCGGTAAAATTAGTTGCCGAAATACTTTCTAACTCATCATAATTGGTATCAGAACCTGACATGGAATGAATGAGGTAAAAAGCGGCATCAATATCGGCAGGAATTGCTGTCAGCGTTTCTTTTTCTAGAAAATCGACTTCAATGACTTGTACTTTTTGCAGAAAATCTGTGGGTATGTAAAACCTGTTTTTATCTCTTACACAGCAAATTACCTGATGTCCTTGCGCTACTAAAATAGGCAAAAGACGTTTACCAATGTAACCTGTTGCACCTGTCAGGAGAATTTTCATAGTGTTTAGATTTTAAAAGTCACTAATCCATAATCCATTTCGAAAATTTGACCTGAAATAGAATTCGCTTTTTCAGAAATCAGGAAATCAACCATTTGGGCAACTTCATGAGGTTTTAAATAACTTTTTAGAGGATGGCGATCGATCATGTTTTCTTTCATGCGATCGTTTCGCAAGATCGAAGCCGAAAGTGAAGTATCTGTAATAGTAGGCGCAATGGCATTGACACGAACTACTGAAGCCAATTCGGCCCCAAGTGATTTTGTCAATCCTTCGACACCTGCTTTTGCAGTTGCAATACTGGCATGAAAAGGCATTCCTAATTTTACGGCAACGGTACTGAATAAAACGATCGAAGGTTCATCACCTTTTTTTAAAACAGGCAAATATTTCTGAATAACTTTTACAGCGCCAATGACATTGATTTCGAAATCTTTTCTAAAATCATCAACACTTAAATTCGAGATAGGCTTTAGCGTAATAGAACCGGGACAATAAACTAAAGAATCTATTTCGTCTAGATCAGGAAGTTCATCCTGCAATACATCTAAACCAAAATGAGTAAGATTCGGATGTGTAAGTTCCGGCGCGCTCCTGCTGATATTATACACCCGATTGGTTTCGAGCTGTTGCAATAAAACAGCACTTCCGATTCCTTTACTTCCTCCGACAATTAGAATATTTCTCATTTATTTAAGTTTAATTTTATTATCGGAGTACTGTTTTTACCTCCTAATATTTTATATAATTCGAAACGACAATCTTCGCTTTCAAATCAAACATTAAATTGTACAAACCAAAGAAAGTACGGTTCATATAAATGAAATGTTTAGATCCACGATTTCCATTCATTTTTTTGAGATTGGTATCGTTAGAGAAACGTTCGCCTAATTTGGCAATGCTGTCAAAAAAAGTTTCATCGGCAAAATCGAAAGTTTCATTTTGGAATGGTTTCGTGAAAAGGGATAACAAATCATGAAACATCTCGGTAAAATACTCGATTTCTGCGGGAGTATCATCTGGTCGAAGAATTTCTAATTCGAACAATTTTTGATTGAAAAGCGCTTTATCTGTAATTACGTTTTTATTGATTAACTCAAAATACGGCACATAAAATTCTTCGGGAATTATTTTCATACATCCAAAATCAAGCGCAATCAAACGGTTTTGATCATCGACCAAAAAGTTTCCGGGGTGCGGATCGGCGTGTACTTTTCGTAGTACATGAATTTGGTACATATAAAAATCCCAAAGTGCCTGACCTAGTTTATCGCCAACTTCTTTGTCTGTATTTATGGCGGTAAATTCAGAAAGATGAATTCCTGTCATCCAGTCCATCGTGATAATTTTTTCTGATGAAAACTCAGGATAATATCTTGGGAAAAGTAAATTCTCGATTTTATTGCACGCTTCTACTACTTCTTCGCTTTGTTTTAATTCGAGTAAGTAATTGGTTTCTTCGATGAGTTTATCTTCGACTTCTTTAAAATATTTATCAGAATCTTTTCCCTGAAGGTTAAACATTCTGATCGCTATTGGTTTTACCAAAGCCAAATCAGATGAAATACTATTGGCAACACCGGGATACTGAATTTTAACGGCTAACTTTTTACCGTCTTTTACCGCCAAATGTACCTGACCTATACTTGCCGCATTGACAGAATTGGCATTGAATTCGTCGAAGATTTCGTAAGGTGTTTTTCCGAAATTATTTTTAAAGGTTTTTAAAACCAATGGCGCAGAAAGCGGTGGAACAGAAAATTGCGACAACGAAAATTTCTCGACATAGGCCTGAGGTAAAAAGTTCTTGTCCATGCTTAGCATTTGGGCCACTTTTAGCGCGCTTCCTTTCAGGCTTTTTAGTCCGTCGTAAATATCTTCGGCGTTATTTTCGTTGAGTTTATCGCGTGTCAAATCTGGATTCACCATTTTTTCGGCATAATGCTTTACATAGTTTACGCCTATTTTCGCACCGGTTTGCACCAATTTACTGGCTCTTTCTATTTTTGACGTTGGTATATAATCGATTGTTTTCATTGTTTGCTGTAGATTTTTTCTTTAAAAAGAAATTTACCTAAATCTATCAAGTGATTTAGTGGCGCAACATTCATTAATTCAAATGAAGCATTTACTGATTTTTCGATAAAAATATCTGTTTTTTCAAAAGCTGCTGAATCATCGTCAACCCAGAATTTTATGGTAAGCATTAATTGCAACCAGGCCGATTCCTGAATTCCTTTTTCCTGAAACTTTTGCAACTTTTCCTGTTCTAATCTGTAATCGTCGGTTAGGATTTCTGAAACATATTCTTTAAAACTATTGCGAAGCGTAGTAAGCTGCACTAAGTTTTTTAACGGATTTCGGTCGAATTTTAAGGATTGTAAAACATAACTTCTGTTGGCAGTAAGAATTTCAAAAAAAGTGAAATAAAAACTCAACATTTTGTTTTTCATATCGTATTCCAGATAATCTGCGTTTTTATGCAGCAAATCGACTGTATTGGCAAAAAACAATCTGAAAATTTCTTTTTCCAGTCCTTCTAGTGTTCCAAAAAAGGCATAAAATTCGGCTTCGGTAAAATCATTTTCTTTGGCGAAATGATAAACTGATTTTGGCTTTTGTCCTTTTTCCAGAACTTCTTCCATATATATTGAAACGATGTCTTCTTTACTGATAGTCTTCTTTTTAGCTTCCATCTTATTAAATTTTTTAATTTGCCTTAAAGGTAATCAATGTTTAAGTATCTTTACTTATCGTTAAACAGAATACGCTGTTAAATAAATTATAAACTATTATGGCAAAAAATATTTTACTTACCGGAGGAACTGGATTTATAGGCAAACACTTAACCGATTTACTTATTGATAATGGTTTCGAAGTCTCTATTTTAAGCCGTTCAGATAGAAAAAACACTTCATCGATCACCTATTACAAATGGGATTTGACCCGCAATTATATTGATGAAGAAGCGATAGTAAAAGCAGATTACATTATTCATTTGTCAGGAGAAGGAATTGTTGAAAAACGATGGACTGAAAAACGTAAAAAAGACATACTCGAAAGCCGCACACAGCCTATCGATCTTATATTTTCTGTTTTAGAAAAAAAGAATAAAAAGCTAGATGCATTTGTTTCTGCATCGGCAATTGGAATTTATGGCGCTTATACTAACGATAATATATGTACCGAAGATACTCCGCCGGCAAATGACTTTCTAGGCATTACTTGCCAGGAATGGGAAAAAGCGGTCGATAAAATAAATTCGTTAGGTATTCGAACCGTAAAAATTAGAACGGGAATTGTATTGGGCAAAGACGAAGGTTTCTTAAAAAAAATAGCTCCGAGTTTTAAAGCTGGTTTTGGTGCCATTTTAGGTACAGGAAAACAATATGTTCCGTGGATTCATATCGAGGATTTATGCAATATTTATTTGAAAGCAATTGCAGACGAGCAAATGCATGGTCCTTATAATTCCTGCGTTACAGACAATACCACAAACGAGAGTTTATCTAAAACACTGGCCAATTTATTTGGGTACAAAATCTGGCTTCCAAAAGCACCTGCATTTGTCCTGAAAATAGTTTTAGGCGAAATGAGTGTGGCGGTTTTAGAAGGCCAAAGGGTTTCATCTGAAAAAATAAAAAAGATGGGATTTGATTTTCAATTTACTGATTTAGAAACTGCACTTGCAAGCTGTCTGAATTAAATTTTATTTTAAAGTAAGATACATCGAATCATTGGTTTTAACCACTCCAATTAATCCGGTGTTGGCCGTTTTCGAAATTTTAGCAGCAATTTCATTCGGAATCTGAATATTAAAATCAGAAACAGAAATAGGAAAATCAGACACAATCTGAATTCCGTCGCCTACTTTTTTGATTAAAGCATTTACTATAACATCTTTCGATTTTCCCCGCAAAACCAATTTTCCTTTTATTTGATATTCCTTTTCAATTTCATTGATATCTTTTAAGTCAAACTTTTCGATTTTTCCTTTAAAAACAGCTTTAGGATAACGGCGGCTTTGCATGTAATTTTCGTTAAAATGTTCCTGCATCATATCTAACTTAAAACGAAAATCTCTAACAATCACAGTACAAATAAATGTACTTGTTTTAGGCTCCAGAACAATGGCAACCTGTCTGTTTACAGCTTTTACTTCTTCGAAGAAAGGTACAGAAGCTTCAAAATTTATAGTTCCTGTGTTGGTAAAAAATTTATCCTGTGCGATAACAGAATAGGCTGTAAATAGCAAAATAAAAAAAGTAGTTTTTTTCATAATCGTCAATAATTAAACAATTATGTCATTCGATTTTTTTTATTTTAAGAAGAGAAAAAAACTGGACTTAATATAAGTTTTTAAAAATTGAATGGCAGTACTCCGTGAAAACGTGATAACCAAATGTTTATACTTAAAGTTACGAAATTTTCACGGACACGGTTGCCGATTTTTGCCAAATATTTGTGAAATATTTTTTGTTTGTAAAATGTGAAATGGAGTTGGTAAAAAAATGTTTTTTTGTTTGTCGAATATTGTCCTTACTTGCAATGTCATTAAGTTAATTTTACCGCAAAGTTCACAAAGAATTACGCAAAGTTCGCAAAGTTTTGTGAATTACGCTTTGCTCTAAGATCACAAAGGGATTGGCATAACTTAATGACATTGCCCTATGTGACATACTCTGTGTTCTACAATTTTATTCTACCAATATATATTCTCTACGAGATATTCCGTTAGGAATTAAATATTCGTAGAAAAAAAATAATTTCGTTTTCAATAATAACAAAATTTCTACCCCTGCACTTCTGTACAAATCTCAATTAAAAAACCATCAAGATCACGCACATACGCTACAATTTGTCCCCAAGGTTTTTGCGTTGGTTCTTTTATTAAAACCGCACCAAAAGAAGTTGCTTTTTGTACCAACTCGCCAACATTATCGGTAATAAATCCTAACTCAATTGCAAAAGGTTTATCGTCAGAATTACTTTCGATAAAACCATCTTTTAAATTTTGAGCGGCTAATTTTTTTGATGCAAATGAAATCGTTGTTTCGCCCGTTATTAATTCTCCGTAATCATTTTCGGGAGTTACAAATTTTCTTGAAAAACCAAATGCGTTTTCATAAAATGCAATCGAATTTTGAACATCTTCTACATATAATATTGTGTATCCAAACTTTACCATATTCTTTATTTTTAAATGGAGAGCATTATTCTAGCTAATTTCTAATAATACATTGTATTTTGCTAAACCTGCGAGATCTTCTATAGAACTTACATTGGTTACTTTTTCATGTTCTTCTACCTCTTTTCGAAGTTCGATATGTTTAATTGCTTTTCTAAAACGACGCACTTCGTCAAGATTCGACAAGATTAATCCCGGTACAGGAACACTTTTACCATCTTTATCTTTAGCAACCATTGTAAAATAAGAGGAGTTACAATGTTTGATTGCTCCTGTCTGAATATTTTCGGCTTCGACACGAATACCTACAACCATTGAACTTCGACCTACATAATTTACAGAAGCTTTCATCGTCACCAGCTCGCCCACTTCAATTGGTTTTAAAAAATTCACCGTATCAACAGAAGCCGTTACACAATAATTTCCTGAAAACTTTGAGGCAGAAGCAAATGCAATCTGATCCAGTAATTGCAAAATGTAACCTCCGTGAATTTTTCCGCTAAAATTGGTATGCGACGGAAGCATTAATTCTGAAATACTGATTTTTGATGAAGATACCGGCTTAAAGTCTGTTGTCATATTTATTTATATTTAAATGGGGAATTTTCTTTGAATAGCGGTGATAAAAAAATGGGAATCTCCCCACCAGCTAAACGTTCTATAGCGTTCTACGTAAGTCAATTTTACATATTGTCCTTGTAGATTATTCAATTGATCTATTACTTCTTTATCACTGTCTAAAACCGAAAAGCTAAAAATTTGCGATCCTGAAACGCCCTGACTCAATTCGCCTTCCCAGGTTTTCATTACTACTCCTTTATGGCTCATCCTGATCAATTCGCCTGAACGGTATCCTTCGCTGTACGGAACATAATAAATAAAGGCAAAATAAGCTGTAAAAGCCAATACACAAATTGCTGCGATAATGATTAGAATTCTTTTCATAAAATCTTAGTTTAAAGATTGATTTTCGTCTGTGTTTGCAGCTCTGGCAACTATATTTTCCGGCAGTGACTTTTTGGCCTTTGCTCCCATTTTCTTTAATTTTTCGACACTCGAAATTAAATTTCCTCTACCATCAACCAATTTGCTCATCGCATTTTCGTATTCGGTTTTAGTATCTTTAATTTTGTTTCCAATTCTCACTAAATCCCCCACAAAACCTTCAAATTTATCGTATAATGCTCCGGCTTGTCTGGCAATTTCAAAAGCATTTTCCTGTTGTTTCTGATTGGCCCACATGCTGTCGATAGTTCTTAAAGTGGCAAGCAAAGTACTTGGGGTTACAATTACAATATTACGATCGAATGCTTTGTTATAAAGTGCCGAATCTTCGTTTAATGCAATCGCAAAAGCCGGTTCTATTGGGATAAATAATAAAACAAAATCAGGACTTTCTATTTGGTACAAATCATGGTAATTTTTATTACCCAATTGTTCTACATGTCTTCTTATAGAATTTACGTGTTCTTTTAGAAAATCGATTTTCAGGATTTCTGATTCTTCGTTGATCCATCTTTCATAGGCTACCAAAGAAACTTTAGAGTCAACAATCATTTTTTTACCATCAGGCAAATTGATCACAACATCAGGAAACACGCGATTTCCTTCGTTATTGGTAAAACTTTGCTGTACTTCGTATTCGCGTCCTTTTTCTAAACCTGATTTTTCTAAAACACGTTCCAGAACCAGTTCGCCCCAATTTCCCTGCATTTTACTATCTCCTTTAAGGGCTTTGGTAAGGTTTAAGGTTTCTTTGCTCATTTGAGCGTTCATCTCACTTAAACCGACAATTTGTTGACGCAGCGCCGCATGATAATCGATACTTTCTTTGTGGGTTTGTTCCACTTTTTGCTCGAAACCCTGAATTTTATCCTGCAAAGGCAACAGAATATTTTTCATGTTTTCGCTATTTTGTTCGGTAAATTTTGCCGATTTTTCTTCAAGGATTTTATTGGCCAGGTTTTCAAATTCTTTGGTAAATTTTTCCTGCAATTCCGTTATCTCGTTTTTTTGTTCTTTATGGCGTTCCCACAAATTTTCGAAATCTACTTCTTTCTTAGAAAGCTGAATCGCTAAACTGTCTTTTTCTGTTCGAATGTTTTCCTTTTCGGCAGCAACCAACTGAATCTGTTTTTCAAAATTATTTCTTTCTCTTTCAAATTGTTCTTTTTGCAATTGCAATTGATTTATAGCAGCACTTAATCGCTCTTCGAGACTGATTTTCTCTGATTGAAATCGAGCCGAAAACAACAACTTACCCACAAATACGCCTAAAAACAAAGCGACAACAAAAGCGACTAAAGAGGGAAGAAAATCGAACATAACTTAATTTATTTTTAAAAAAGTAAAAGTAATCAATAATACGAAGTGCTTAATTTTTAAAATCGAAATTTCACATTTTAATGCCCAGTCTGAATTAAAAAAACATTTAGAAAATTATTCACATTAAAAAAAAACTTTTATTCAACGCAACCATTTCAAAACAAGTACATCTACAGTATATATAACCTATTAAAAATTTATCATGAAAAAATTAATGTTAAGCTTGTTTATAGCTTTTGGATTTGGTGCTTGCTCTCTTAATAATGACGATATAAAGGTTGATTGCGGGGCTAGCGAAGACAAAACTTTCACAGGATTCCCACTTTTATGCTCATACAATGTCAATACTTTACCTGTTAATCCAACTGCAGTTTTAATAGGTAGCGAAGAAAGAATGAAAGCATATTTTACTAAGCGTGAAAATTCTTGTCCAAATAGTACAGATACTCCTCCTGATTTTACTAAAGAGATTGTGGTAGGTCTTTTTTCAGGTTTAAAAACGACAACTGGATATTCTATTAAAATAACATCTATAGTAGAAAACAAGTGCGAGATTTTAATTAACTATTACGAAAAAGCACCTCAACCGGATGAAAATATTACTTCGGCACCAAACTATCCGTCAGATTTTATTATAATCCCAAGAACTTCAAAAATCATTCTTTTCAATAAAAGCACTGAAAACTTAAACAATATTGTAATAGGAAGCTTTAATAAACAATGTACAGGAGCTGATTGTCAAAAATTCTATCAACTAAATGATTTTAATATTTTAAAATTCCAAAATGTTGTTGCCGGTGGTTATGACTTTAGCCAATACAGATATACTGCTACAACTAAAAAAGGAGATTATACTCTTTTCTTAAAAGATGTGCCAGCTGAAATTTTAGCTTTAAAAGGACAAACTAAAACTTATGGTACTCCGGATGCACCGGATCATGGTGGTGTATATTTTGAACTTCGTCAAGGCGCTGCAATTACTAAAATTTTTATTGACAATACCGATACTGCTGACCAAAGTGCAGAGGTAATAGCTTTCAAAAAAGCAATTCAGGCTAAAATCACTGCTCTAAAATAATTTAGTCATGAAAAAGCAATTCTTATTACTTATTATAGTGTGTTGCCTTTTTTCAACGGCTCATTCACTAGAATCGACAAAAATGAACTCCGGATCTATTGTGAATACCTGGATCTGGCAAAAATCGATTGGCGGAAGCAGCAACCCATACACGGCGACTCCTAAAACGATCGGATTTACAAAGAAGGTCATTTTTACTTCTGATGGAAGAGTGATCACTTATAAAAACAATGTAGAAATTAGAAATAGTGCTTATCAAATAGAAAAAGGCAATAGCTTTTTTGACCAGTCAGAAAATGACTTAATTACTTTTGAAGGGAAGACTTATATTATAGAAAGTCTTGACAATCAAAATTTAACGATTGTCAGCAATAACCAGGATGCAGCCCGTACTATTTTTAAAAGGTAGTTTTATAAGCTTATAAAAACTATTTTTGCAAAACCAAACAATACCACATTTTTTGAAAGACGATTTAGAAAAATACATTCTACTGTGCATAAAAAATGACAGAGAGGGACAACTGAAAATTTATCAGTTGTTCTCTCCTGTTTTATATGGCATTTGTTTAAAGTATATGAAAAACGAAGATGATGCAAAAGATGTTTTTCAGGAAGCTTTTGTAATTGTATTTCAAAAAATAAGTCAATATAAATTTGAAGGGAGTTTTGAAGGCTGGCTAAAACGCATCTTCATTAACAAACTAATTGAAACCTTAAATAAAAAGAAAAAAGAAAGCTTCTTTTTGGATGTTTTTGATCCTGATACGGATTTTGTGGAGGAAGAAGAATTAGACATTGCTCCTATTGAACAAGAAAAACTATTAGAGTATATCCGGGATTTACCTGATCAATACCGAACGGTTTTTAACTTATATGTTTTTGAAAAAATGAAACATCGGGAAATTGCAGAATTATTGAAAATTTCGGAAGGAACGTCAAAATCAAATTTAAACAGGGCCAAGCACATTTTGCAAAAAAGAATACTGAGCATAAAAAATTTTAAAATAGCATGAAAAAGCAAAATATAGAAGATATTTTTTCATCAATGGAAGACTTTTCGAGTGTTCCGCCTCCTGAATTATGGGGTGAAATTGAGAAGAAATTAGACAAACCAAAAAAGAAGAAAAGGGTTATTCTTTGGTGGTCGGCTGCGGCATGCTTATTATTAGGCTTGCTACTCCCTTCTGTTTTACATTTTAATTCGATTTCAGGAATTAAAACGATACAAATCGATACTCAGCAAAATAATAGCGTTGTTCTTGATGAGAAAAAAAATGACACAAATACAAACAGAACAATCTCTACTGAGGAAAACAAATCAGGAAAAGCTGTTACCGAAAAAGAATCTGATATTATTAATGACGTTTCATCTATAAAAAACAAGGCGAATCAACCTGAAAATTTTCAAAAAAATCAAAATCAAAAAACAGCGGTTGCTCATACAGAATCTAAAAAGAATAATGGTGGGGATTTAAATTCAAATACTGAAAAACCAAATAATAATAATAATAATAATAATAATAATAAGGCTGTAGCCGAAAAAACTTTTGTTACGGATCACAAAAACGGATTTAATTCAGATTCGCAGCACCAAGTGGCGAATGTTGATAAAAATGTTTCAAATCAGGCAATACAAGAAAAAAATACTGTTTCAGGAAAAGCAGGGTTATTTAATCCAAATTCGAAAATTCTGCCTTTAACAGATAAGCAATTTTCGAACAAAACTTTGGCCGAAAAAGCTTTGGCTACAAGTAAGACAAATGGATTTAATTCGGTTTCTAAAAATCAGATTGCCAATGCAGACAAAAAAGCCAGCAATCAGATCTTAGCCGAAAAAACATTTTCTGCCGGTAAAGTCAATCCGTTTAATCCGAGTTCGAAAAATCAACTATCAAAATCATTTTTTGAAGATCAATCAACTTCAAAAACCAACAATAATATTGCTTTTGCCAACGCAAACTCAAATGTAACTGGTCATCAAAAAACTACAGCAGACAATAACGCGAAGCAAAACAGCACCAACTTATTCTCTGAAAAACAACTGGCAACCAATCAAAAAACCAGTTCGAAATTTAATGACGTACTAAGCAAAAAAGATTCTGTACAACTGGCAGAGCTTCAAAATTTAGAAAAAGGTATAACGCCGGAGGAGAAAAAAGAAAACAAAGATAAAAACAAACTTAATCCTAACGATGAAAAATGGGCCGTTGAAGTTTTTGCCGGAGTTGCAAGTTCTGAAAATTACAAGAACGAAAAAACCCTGGGCAATACAAATGATTCCAAACAAAGTAACAGTTACGGAGTAAAAACCAAATACAAAATCAATAAGAAATGGGCGGTGGCTTCCGGTTTAAAGGTTAACGAATTAGGACAGAGTGTTGCAAACGTTTCGTACATAAGTGCAAACAATAATGCTTTTTTTAGCTCTAATGACTATTTTAATCAAACTGCTTCGGCGGCTTTATCAGCACCTCTTACGGCCAATAATGATTACTTATTTGTTCCTAATTCGACTAGTGATGCATTCAAGCAAAATAACATCGAAAATAACAGTCTTAAAAATGGTAATCTGGATCAAAATTTACGATATCTAGAAATGCCTTTAGAAGTTTCGTATGTTGTTTTTAATCTGAACAGAGCAAGTGTCAATTTAAACACCGGTGGTTTTGTGGGGAAACTGATTTCTAATAATGTGGCATTAGATGGTAATTCGATTGGTCAGAACGTAAATGCAAATGATTTTGTTTATGGTTCTACATTAAGTAGTACACTACAATATCGTGTTTATAAGAAAACAAACATTTTTGTCGAGCCTGCAATGAACTATTATATAAATCCGTTAAGTAATCAATCTTTTAATCAGTTTCAATGGGGATTAAATTTTGGGTTGAATGTTTCTTTTTAAAGTTCTTTTTGTGGTAATTTTACCCGAATAACCCAATAGAAACTTCGCCTAAAATGACAATCAAAAACAATTGGAATGATCTAAAATCAGTACCTAAAGATCTTATTCTTGCAAAAGAACTGGTTTATGATTGTTGCGATTTTGAAATTACAATACCTCAACCTGAAAATGAGAGTGCTGATTATGACGCCTATCGTTTTTATTTAAACCAAAAGAACATTTGTTACCGGACGGCAAAAATTACCCCAACAAAAACAGGACAATTTGTAACCTTGTGGAAACGGAATAATAGCGGAATTATCGAGCCTTTTGATACTGCAGACTTAATTGATTTTGTAATTATTAGTGTTCGAAAGGATGATTTATACGGACAATTTATTTTTCCGAAAAGTATTTTATTAGCAAAAGGAATCTTTTCGACAGTAACTAAAGAAGGCAAAAGAGCTACAAGGGTTTATCCGCCCTGGGATGAAACCACTAGCAAACAAGCACAAAAAACACAGCAATGGCAGATGGATTTTTTTTATACAATTTCTCCTGACACCGACTTAAATAAATTCAGAGGATTATTCTAAAAAAAAGAGGCATTCACTGTTGTTGTGAATGCCTCTTTTATAATTTAAATTACTCTTATTTTTTTATAACCTTACCTTTGTAAACAACTTTATTGTTCTCTGTTAAGGTATAGAAATAAATTCCGGATTGTAAATAACTTACCGGAATAGCGGTTGTACTCAAATCTTGTGTTGCATTTATTTCTACCGAATTTCCTATTAAATGACCTGAAATATCGTAAAATTTTAATTTTAGTTTCTTGGTATCATTTGTTTTCACTTCAACATTTACAATATCTGTCGCAGGATTTGGGTATGCTTTTACCAGATATCCGTTTTTCAGTTCATAATCAATTGTAGACAAGTTTCCTGTTAATTGAAAACGAGCTATTACTGGTCCGTGATCTGAGGTTGTTGTGGTATAATTTGCAATATCCGTACGTGGATCATAAACTGCAATTGAATTTTGAATATACTGATCATTCAATTCATTAGAAATCGTGATATGGTCTAAAAACCCTCCCGAACTCAGGAAACTATAAGCACCTGCCTTACTAATTTCTAAAGTAAGTGCAGTATAATTTGCGGTATCATCTACAAACATCTTATACGACGAAGGATTTGGAGTAATAACTGATGCTTTGACATCATCATTATAGTCTCCTAAAATAATTAAATTAGAATTTGCATAATATTGATCTAAACTATCTTTTAAGACCTGAGAATCATATTTACGCTGGTTGTATTTGCTAATATCAGTTCCGCTATTGGCACGTGCATGAAGATCGACCAAATTAAGCAGTTTTTTTGTTCCGCCAATATTTGTTTCTATTTGTACCATATAAGGTAAACGTCCCGATGAAAAGAAACTTGAACCACTACCTCCCGGATAATTTGCTAAACTTTTTGTACCTGCACGAACTTCATCATACAAATCTTTGAACATTACTTTTGTAGCTTTGATAGTAGCAGTTTGTGTATTATAAAGAACTACTAATTTTTGCGGAGGAAAACTAGGATCTGCAGTTGAATCCCATGAATAGGACCAGGATGTCGAAATTGTTTTATCGAAGGTCTTACCATTTATATTTATTTTTTGAATTAAAGCATCAATTTGAGCATCACTGGAAACTTCCTGAACCACATAGACATCAGCATTTAATTTATTCATGACTTTTGCCACGTTTTCAAGTTGTATCGTTTTGTCTGCGGGCCCATAAGCCGCCGTTGGGGCTCCAAAAAATTCTAAATTATAAGTAACCACATCAAAAGTATCTTCTTGTGGTAATGAAGATCCTGTCAAAAACCCAATTTTCTTGTTTAAAGAAGTTCCCGTTACTGTTAAGGCTCCAGAAATTGCAAATGTTTTTACAGAAGGTACAAATCTTGCATAAATTGTTTTGGTTGCTAATGCATCTGCCGAAGTAACAAAAACACTAGATTGAAACGAAACATTATCCAAAGATAATTGATAATCTGCCGGCGCTGTTACCGTGATATCGCCATAATTTTCAGCCTTAAGAGTAAATGACTGAGTGGCAGAAGTATTCCCCTGATTTACTACTCCAAAATTTAAATTAGGATTCGAATCAACATAACCTATTTCATTGGTAATGGCAAAATCATCTATAGACCATTCTGCTGCATTATTTGTTCCTCCGGCTGTTGTTACATAAACCCACGCCAAATACGTGTTGTTGGTTTTATAAGCATCTAATTTGATGTATTGAGATTGAAAATACGATCCTGTTGTTGTTGGAAACTTACCATCTAATTCTGTCCAGGTAGCTGTTTCAGGATTGCTTTTACCGTCGTAATTAGTAGAAACCATCAATTTTAAATCGCTTCCTGCGTAGAACTTGCGGGAATAAAACGAAAGCAAAGCCATTTTATCAAATTTGGATGCATTGTCTAAACGTAATCTTGGCGAAATCAACCAGTCTTTGCTGGCTCCTGTATCAGAATATCCGTTCATCAACACTGCACCGGTTCCTGAGTTTACGTTTCTTGCTACTGTTGTTGTACTCCATTTATTTAATGGTCCTGCTACATCATATTGTGTCCAGGTACCATTTGTAAGGACATTTGAGCTGTTAAAACCTTCCACATACGGATTAGTTCCTATTCCTGTAAGCGTAACTATTTTTGTTGCACCTCCGGTAATTTCATGTGTAATTTGTCCTGAAAAACTTTCAGCCGCAGTTGGAGTAAATCGAACATATACAGTTGGCGTGGCATTAGAAGCAAAATCTGTTGCAGCATATAGTATCGATGTGGCAAAATTGTTTCCGTCTTTCGAAACTGTAAAATTTCCTGTAGCACTTACCGTAACGCCTGTTGAAATATTTTCTCCCTGAATCTGGTAACTTAAATTATCTGAATTATAATCTTGTTCTACTAATCCAAGGTCAAGAGAAGCAACTGTTGTTGCCAAAGATGGTACTAATACACTTGCAGTAGTCACATCTGTTTTAGTTACATTTTCCTGAATATTATTGAAGGGATCTTCAGAAACAGAAAAAACAGAATAGGCAGTATTTAAACTTAATCCTGTAAAACTTTTTACATATTCCAGAGAAGCATTTGTAATGTCAAGAAATCCAGATTGCAATGCTGCAATTCCGTTTGAATCCTGACCTGCTTTTACTTGAGCAATTGTTGGAGCTGTACTTCCGCCTGGTAGTAAAACATAATAAGTCTTACCTATTTCGTCGATTTTATTTACAAAATCAAATCCTTGTCCCAAAATAGCAGCTGCTTTAGGGTAGCCTGTTTCATTAATAGGAGCAGTATCATCTCTTCCAACTATTATATTATCAATTGCAAAAGAAGGACGTGAACCCCCTCCTGATTCCTGTCTTGAAATCCATCTTATTTGAACTAATGGTTTATTTTCGCACTCAACAGGTAATATAATTTTTTTTGTTTCCAGTTTTTGATCTTTTACACCACTTAACTGATTTTCGGTATTATTTCTATAAGCTGTTGCATCTAGCGTAACAAAAGGAGTGTTATCTCCAATTCTATATTGCAAAACCATTTCATTAATCCTGCTATTAGTCGTTTTTGGAGGAATATCATAAGGATTTCTAATCGTCATTGCATCATACTGAACCGGTATGGCAGTTTTACCAATAGTTGAAAAAGCAAAACCAAGTGTAAGATTGAGGGTACCTGTATTTAGAAAACCAATTTTACCATCATAGTTATAAAAACTACCAGCAGTATTCGCAGCATCTTTACCAGCTATTATGGTTCCGTTTGCTGTTAGAGTCGCATCAGTAACATATGAGGTTTGACCTGAAGTATTACCACCCGCAACCCATCCCTGAAAACCAGGCAAAAAGCTTGTACCATCTATTGGCCAGGTACTAAAATCTTGTTTATAAGGCAATTTTAGAATTGGGTCAGGCATTAGAATCTGTGCAAGCAGATTTCCTGAACAGCAACAACAAAAAATTAAAAGTGCCATGAAGTGGCGTACAGAGTAGATTTTTTTCATACGTTGAATAATAGAGTTTTAGAAATCAAATTTATATCCTTTAAAGTTAACAGAATATTGTTAAACCTTAAACTTATTGTATCCAATTTTATAAACATATACTAATTAAATTCATCTTTAAATCAAATTAGTTAAACATTTACTACACAAATACTGACATTACAAAATTATATGTTATTGAAAGAATTTACTTTAAACAATTATTTTAACAAGACAAAGCCTTCTTTTTAACTATTGTTCAAATAAAAAAGCTACCTCAAACTGAGATAGCTTTTCGTAATATTATATTGAAAGAAGTATTAAATTGCTGTATATCCACCATCGGCAATGATGTAACTTCCGGTTGTGAAAGAAGATTTTTCTGAACTTAGAAATACCACTAACTCTGCAATTTCTTCTGATGTACCTAAGCGGTTCATTGGGGCTTTTGCTGCTATGGCAGTCATCATGTCTTTATTTAAATTGTCCTTTAGCAGAGCCGTTTCGATATAACCCGGTCCAACTGCATTACAACGAATGTTTTTTTGTGCATATTCAGCCGCAATATTTTTTGTTAACCCCACAACACCATGTTTAGATGCTGTATAAGCCGGACTTAACGGAGCTGCAACTTGCCCGTGAATAGACGCAATATTTACAATACTTCCGCCGTCGTTTTTTTCCATTTGTTCTAACTGGTAACGACAGGCGTAAAAAACTCCGCTTAGATTCAGCGCAATTACTTTATCCCAGGCTTCTGGTTCGTATTCTCCTGTTGGTTTTGCCGGGCCTCCCATTCCTGCATTGTTGCATGCAATATCAAGTCGGCCATATTTAGAAACCGCTACTTCAACCATGTGTTTATTGTCGCTTGCACTTGATGAATCTCCTTTTACAAAAAAAGCTTCTCCACCTTTGTCCTTTATAAATTTTACGGTTTCTTCACCATGCTCTACGTTAATATCTGAAAGTACTACTTTTGCTCCTTCTCGAGCGTAAGCTTCTGCCACTGCTCGTCCAATTCCTGAACCTCCACCGGATACAAAAGCTACTTTGTTTTCTAAAAGTGCCATTTTTAATTTATTTAAAATTTGTACTACAATTTACAAAGATCCAAGAGGACAACCAATCTCAAAACCAAGTTTAAAATAACATTAACGCCGTTTGCCAATCAAATGTTATTTTAGAGAAAAAGGACTCAATTCAGCGAAATATTTAGTATTTAAAGAGAGAGCTTACTCTTCATCTAATTTCATGTTCCCACGATCTTCATGACTTTCAGGATTAGAATTAGGATAACGATTGGGTGTAATATCAGAATTTCGGTCTTTATTCTCTACCGTTTTTTTGGCCTCTTCATCTGATGACACTCCTCTATTGGCATTAGCACCTTTAGCTTTCCCATCATCCTTTACGTTAATATCTTCGTTTTCATTTCGCGCTCTGTCGACCACTTTTTTATCACCATCTTTATCGGCAACTACCTCTTTTTTAAGTTTTGGATCATCTGATTTTCCATCGTGAGAAATGTTTTTACCTTTGGCTTCATCTATATCTTTTTGTACTCCATTTATCTTTTTCGTTCCTAAGTTATTAGTTTCCATAATTTTGTATTTTAATGTTAGTCTTATAATATTACGAATTCTACAGCGGATTTCTAAACCCTTTAACATTGCATTTGGATTATTGCGTCAATATTTTAATTCCATCTCAAACAAAACTATCTTTGCAGTCTAAAAATACAGCATGCATCAACATTTTATTCTTTTTAAACCTTACGGCTATCTGAGTCAATTTATTTATGAATTAAAAAGAAAGAAAAAGCTTTTGGGGGAATTATACAATTTCCCCGAAGGCACAATGGCTATTGGCAGGCTTGACGAAGATTCTGAAGGATTGCTTTTATTGACAACTGACGGAAAAGTGAGCGAACAAATAAGAAGCAAAAAAGTCGATAAAGAATATTATGTTCAGGTTGACGGTATTATTACTTCGGAAGCGATTGAGGAATTGCAAAAAGGTGTAGAAATTGGTTTTGATGGCGGTAAATACAAAACGAAGCCCTGCTCTGCTTTTATCGTTACTGAAATTCCTGATTTTGGGCCAAGAGCAAAAAAAATAAGAGACGAACGCCATGGACCAACTTCTTGGGCATCGATAACAGTAAATGAAGGAAAGTTTCGCCAGGTTCGAAAAATGACAGCTGCTGTTGGTTTTCCTACTTTAAGACTGGTTCGTGTTCGTATAGGAAATGTATATTTGCAAGACTTAAAAGCCGGTGACGTTTTAGAAGTCTCCGATTTTAAATTAGATAATGTTAATTAGATAATGTGTCAATTAGATAATTATTAAAAACTCACAATTCATAACTCTTAACTCATAACTCATAACTCAAAAAAAATGCTAAACGTTGTTCTTGTAGAACCTGAAATACCAAATAATACTGGAAATATTGGACGATTGTGTGTGGGTACCGAAAGTAGATTACACTTAATTCATCCGTTTGGTTTTGTGATTAATGATAAAAACCTGAAACGTTCCGGTTTGGATTATTGGGTACATCTTGACGTTACCGAATACCAAAACATTGAAGAATGGATTCAGCAAATTCCGGATCAGTCACGTGTTTTCCTGATGAGCTCTCATGCCGAAAAGTCATATCTGGAAACTGATTTTCAGGATGGAGACTGGTTGGTTTTTGGAAAAGAAAGTGTTGGATTAAGCCAGGAAGTTTTAGCCCGTTTTGAAAATCATTTAACGATCCCGATGTCGAAATTAATCCGAAGTTTTAATATCGCGAATTCTGTCGCTTTTGTAGTTGGAGAAGCTAAGAGACAAATTGGGTTGAAGATTTAAAATGAGATCAATCATTGATAAAAATAATCCCGGCAACTCAGAAGAAACTCTGATTTACATTTCGAAAATAAATATTGTATGGAAGATATGTATGTTGATTGCTACTGTGATTGTTATCATCTGTAATTCAGAATGCAAAGAAGTAGTACTAATTCTTTTAGCATTCGGTATTTTTCTATTGCAAATTTATTTTTTAGTTAAATCTATAAAGAGAATCAATGAAATTCAATTTAGAATTAATTCTAAGGGAATTAAATATAAAGATCTCCCTTTAGTTCCCTGGAATAATATCGAAAACGAAAGGGCCGTAACCGAATATACAAGTGATGATAATAGTAATAACTATTTTATTTACCATATCATCGATTCAGGAAAGGTGATGCGATTTAATCTTAGAAAATTCAATATTAGCAAGGGAGAACTTCAACTAGCACTTAATAGACAGAAAAATAGTTTTAATACAGAAAATAATATTTTATAAAACTGAAATCTTTTAACGATCCTAATGTCGAAATTAATCAGAAGTTTTAATATAGCTGATTCGGTGGCTTTTGTGATTGGTGAGGCGAAGAGACAAACTTGGAATAAAACTTTAAAATGAGACCTTTAATAGACGCAAATAATCTAAGTTATTCTAAAGAAATATTAATTTACTACACAAGAACAAATATTCTTTTGAGGATATTGCTTTTAATAGGACTTGTTGCGGCTGCAATATATTTTCTAAATCAGGACCAATCTCTTGTATCACTTATACTATCAGGTATTTTTCTATTTCAAATTCCTTATCTAATTAAAGAAATAAAGAGAATTGATGAAATTCAATTTAGAATTAATTCTAAAGGAATTCAGTATAGAAATTTAATTATGGTTCCCTGGAGTAATATTGAAAACGAAAGAGTCGTTACTGAACATAAAAACGAAAAAGATACCCGTTATTATTTCGTTTATTATATTATTGATTCAGGTCAGGTAATGAAATTTGATCTTGCCGATTTAAGCACTGACATCAATGAATTAACAATTACGCTTACCATACAAAGAAATAGATTTAAGAAAGAAAATAATATTTTATAATCTTCCTTTTCAAAATAGAGCAAAGTTTTAAATTAATTTAAAGTTTTGGTCAAAAGCTCCAGCGGAGCGTAATATTTATAGCTAGAGCATTGACCCTCAACTAAATCTACAGCGGAGCGATATCTGAAATATTCCTTTTAAACAGATAAATATTTCACCCCTCTGGCGTTCTACCTAAAATGTGATAACTTTTTCTATAAATATAACTTCCCGCTGGGCAATGTCATCAAGTTAAGCTTTTAGAAAATAAAATTATTGCAAATCAAATCCGTTTTTATCCGTGTTTTACGAAGTAAATCTGTTTTATCCGCGTCAAAATTAAGACACTGATTTCACTGATTCGCTTATGAATAATCCTAAGTAATCACAAACTTCCCTTTTTCGGCATCAAAAATAATATGTTCATCTTTGAACAACGTTGCAAAACTTCCGTTTGAAATTAAATTACAAGGTTCGTCCTGAACAATTAATTCTGGTGTCATAATAATCATTTCGTCACTTAACTGAATTGCCAGATCGATATCATGAGTCGAAAACAAAATACATTTTTGAGTTTCCTGTGTTAGTTTTTTCAGCAATTTAAACAACGAAACTTTATGCAATAAATCAAGATGTGTTGTGGGTTCGTCCAGAATAATAAGCGGGGTATCTTGTGCCAAAGCTCTTGCAATTAGTACTTTTTGTAATTGTCCGTCGCTAATTTCGAAATGTTTTTTTTGAGCCAAATGTTCGATTTGTGTCAGTTCTAATGCTTCCTGAACTTTCTCGATATCTGTTTGGGTTAAAGTGCCAATCCAGTTGGTGTATGGCTGACGGCCTAATGCCACTAATTCGAAAACAGAAAGATTACTTGGCGGTAATTTCTCGGTTAATACCAAACTTAGATTTTGGGCTAAATCAAGAGGTTTGTAACTGTTTATATTTTTATCGTTCAGAAAAACAGTTCCTGATAGTGGTTCCTGAATTCCTGTAATCGTACGTAATAAAGTCGATTTCCCAATTCCGTTTGCTCCTATTAATGAAATGAGTTTTCCTGAAGTTAAATTCAAATTCAGATTCTCGGCAATAACCACAGTTGCTTTCTTGGACTTATAGCCAATGCTTAAATTTGAAGTTTCTAAAATAGTCCTCATACTGCTTATTTTTTAAACACATAGAAACATAGGTTTCTTGTCTTATAAAAAAGGAAATTAAAATTTACTCGTAAATTAAACATAGCTGCAACCTTAATATTTTGGAAGCAATCTGAAATATTCATTCACAAAAGTTTTTTGACCTTCTTTAAAAATATTAAAACAATTAAAATTAATTATAATTCCTTTTGGTGCTTTTAAAAGTTTCATATAAGTCAAAAGTTGAGCTTGATGTACTGCATTTATTTCTGAAACTGTTTTCAATTCCACTACCAAACAATTTTCAACAAATAAATCACATCTGAAATCTGCAATTAACTCTTTCTCTTTATATATTATCGGTACTTTCATCTCTGTGAAAAAATTTAATTTTCTTTGTGAGAGTTCCTCTTTCAAACATTGGTGATAAACATTTTCAAGCAATCCTTTTCCAATTATTTTATGGACTTCAATAGAAGCTCCTAAAACTTCGTACGTTAATTCATCTAAGTATTTTTGAGTAATCATTAATTTTTTAATTGAAATAAAAACTATGTTTCTATGTGTTTAAAAAACCAAGATACTATTTTATTGTAAGTTTTTACTGAAAATTTCTTTTTCTCATTAATAAATATACAACAACAGGTGCACCAATTATCGATGTTATGGCATTAATAGGCAATGTTGTGTCTAATCCCGGTAATTGGGATGCCATGTCACAAAACAGCATGATGATGCCGCCGTAAAAAAATGTGCTCCAATACAAAACGGCGTGATTACTGGTTTGAAATGTTAGTTTTGCAATGTGCGGAACTGCTAAACCTATAAACGCTATTGGGCCTGCAAATGCGGTAACACTTCCGGCCAAAATACTTGTGGCGAATATGATAATGAGTCTTGCTTCTTTATAATTCAATCCCATGCTTTTAGCATAATTTTCGCCAAGAAGCAGTGCATTTAGCGGTTTGATGCTGCTGGCACTTAAAAGCAATCCAAAACCAACACAAACTGCCAGGATAGAAATAGATGTCCACGAAAGATTTCCGAGGCTTCCTAACGACCAAAAAGTAAATTTCTGCAATTGTTCGGCTGAACTAAAATAAGTTAATACCCCAACGATAGCGCTTGTAAAACTACCAAACATAAGCCCTACAATTAAAATTGCCATTGTGTTTCGTAAACGTTGTGCTACTAACAAAACCAGCATTAAAACCAGGATACTTCCTAATGTTGAGGCGAACACGATTCCGTATGGTGATAATAAAATTACGTTTAAAAATGATGGTAAAAACCCTGCTCCTAAAATCACAATGGCTACGGCTAGTATTGCTCCGGAACTTAATCCTAAAACATCCGGACCTGCCAACGGATTCCTGAATAAGGTTTGCATTAAAAGTCCGCTTATAGACAGACCTACACCAACTAACATTGCCGTAATTGCTTTTGGCAAACGATAATTGATAATGATATATTCCCAGGTCGATTTACTGGCCTGACCGCCTGTTAAACTTGTATATACTTCTTTGAACGGAATGGTAATAGAACCCAAACTTATGTCCATAAAAAACATGAATAAAAGTGCTAAACCAAGTACCGAAAACAGGATTATATTTCGCTTTTTATTGATCAATACGCTTAGTTTAATTTTGATGCAAAAGTAAATTCGTAGCTTGGCAATAAATCAGGATGAAATATTTTGATATAATCTTTCAATACTAAATCCGGGCGGCTTGGAGCCAATTCATAATAAACAGTTCCTCCGGTTGCTCCGTATTTACCTTCGAATGTATAAACATTTTTATTTTTAAACGCATCAAACTGACTGTAATGCGGATTCGTTTTTTCTATTTCGGCTAAAGTTTTAAACGATCCTGAAGCTATCCAGAAATTGGCAGTTTTGGCTTTTACCAATATTTTTTCAAAAGATAAACCTTCGCTTCCCGTTCCTTTTAAGTCTGCCCATAAATAATTGGCATGAGCGTCTGCCATAAATTGTGCTACCCAGCTATTTCCTTTGGCTACATACCAAACATCTTCGTACATAGAACCGTATAAAACAGTTGAAGTGGCAGGTTTATCAGCCACTAACTTTTGGGCCTGATCGTAACTCAAAACAATTTTATCAAATAATTCTTTGGCTTTGTCTTCTTTACCGAATAAAGCTCCGTACAGTTTGATCCATTCTGCTTTTCCTAGTGGAGACTGCTCCATCCAGTCGGCCTGAATTAAAACACTTAAACCACTTTTTTTCAAATTATCCAGCGCCGGATTGTTGTTGTCTACACCAAAAGTTACAATCAAATCCGGAGACAATTCGATTAATTGCTCGATATTTAATTTTTCGTTTTCACCTACATTTTTAACTGATCCTTTATCGATTAAAGCTCTGGTTTTCTCAGATGAAACATAATCAGTATGCGGAAAACCTACCAGTTTATCTTCTACTTCTAACATTTCAAGAAACGGAATATTGGTTGTTGAGGTTACTACAACAGATTCTAAAGGCACCTTTATTGTGGTATATTTTTGTAAACTGTCCGGAACCTTAGCTTCTTTCTCTTTTAGAACATAAGTAAATTTTGCATTGGCATTTGGCCAAGGCTCTGTTACGGTTACAACTGAATATCCTTCGTGTTTTACAATAGAAAGTCCGGATGCGTACTCAATACTGTTTTTTGCATTGACAGCTTTTGCAACGGTTTCAGTCTCATTTTTTTTACATCCAACAAGAAGAAAAAGAGGTAGAATAAAAATCAATTTCGGAAATAAATGTTTCATATATAAGTTATCTTATTTTAAGGAATAGTTTTTGATTTCTGGATTTTCACATCAAATTTAAATCATCACCATTTCATAATTTACGTTTTGATAGTGACAAAGGTAACGCAATTTCTATTTTTTTTTATTTATCTTTATTCTTACAAAATGCAACAAATACCACATTTAACCTATGAATAGCATAAAAACAAAAGTTTGCTCTAGCTGCGAATCTTCTTTTACTTGTGGGGATACTTCAGCCGAAAACAAATGTTGGTGCAATGATTTCCCTCCTATTTTTAATCTTTCTGACGGCGGCGATTGCCTCTGCCCTGTTTGTTTTAAAGAAGCTTGCGAAGACAAAATTGATGCTTATGTAGAAACAATGACACCTCAAAAAGCGCTTATAAACAAAGCAACAGCTTTACCCAAACAAGAGAAATTAATTGAAGGAATCGATTATTATATCGAAAATGGCAATTATGTTTTTAAAACGTGGTTTCATCTAAAAAGAGGTTCTTGCTGCGGAAACGACTGTAGACATTGTCCTTATTAGTTTTGAGTTATTAATTATGAGTTTTGAGTTATAAGTTGTGAGTGCATTATTAATTTGCAACATTGACTAAACTATTAATATTTGAAACAAGTAAACTCTCAAAACCTAATTTCAAGATCTAATCTTAACATCTAACTCATAATTCATTACTCATAACTCAAAACTCATAATTCAAAACTCATAATTCACAACTCATAACTCACAACTCATAACTCATAACTCAAAAAATGATTTACTTAATTACCGGAGGCGAACGATCAGGAAAAAGCAGTTATGCCCAAAACCTGGCTTTACAACTTACAGATTCACCAATTTATGTAGCAACGGCCAGAAAATGGGATGCAGATTTCCAGAACAGAATCGACCGTCATCAACAGGAACGTGATGAACGATGGACAAATATTGAGGAGGAAAAGTATTTAAGTAAAATTGATTTTACCCAAAAAGTAGTGCTTATAGATTGTGTGACACTTTGGCTAACCAACTTTTTTACAGACCATCAATACGATGTAAATTTAAGTCTGGAAGAAGCTAAAAAAGAGTTTCTTTCGATCGCCAATCAAAAAAATGCTACACTGATTATTGTGACCAACGAAATTGGAATGGGCGTTCATGCCGAAACTCATATTGGCAGAAAATTTACCGAATTGCAAGGCTGGATGAATCAGTTTCTGGCTTCGAATGCTGATGAGGTGGTTTTGATGGTTTCAGGAATTCCGGTTAAGATTAAGGAGTCAAATTCCAAAACTGGATAAGGAAATTCCAAAATTTAAAATTCCAAATTCCAACCTTATACTTTATCTTTACTTAAATCTTTAAATTTTCAAACTGCAATTTGATTTTTGCAATTGATATTGTCATTGACATTGAATTGGAATTTGGAATTTAAAAATTGTAATTTAAAGAATTTATGAGCTACTTAGATGATATTTTAAAATCGCGTCGCGATACCCGACATTTTACTGCTGATGAAGTTCCTGATGAAGTGATTGAGAAAGCTTTACAAGCCGGACATTGGGCGCCATCTGTTGGATTGACCGATGCTACACGTTATTTTATAATTAAGTCTGATGAAGTTAAAACGGCTGTAAAAAATCTGTTTTTAGATTATAATAAAAAGGCTGAGGAACTTACCGATAATCCGGAACAAAAAGAGCATTACAAATCGTTGAAGCTTGAAGCAATCGAAGAAGCGCCAATTGGACTTATTATTGCGTATGATCGATCGGTTCTAAATCAGTTCACGATTGGGACTGTGGGTAGTAACGAAGCGGTAAAATTTAGTTCGGTTTGTGCGGCACAAAATATCTGGCTTTCGCTTACGGAACAAGGTTACGGCATGGGTTGGGTTTCGATTTTAGATTATTATCAATTTAAAAAGATTCTTGATTTACCTGAAAACATAGAGCCTTTGGGTTATTTCTGTATTGGAAAACCGGCAACGAATTACGACAATCAACCGATGTTACAACAATTGCATTGGAAACAAAAATCTGAAGCTCCGGTTTGTATCGAAATTAAAAACGTTACTAAAAATTCTATTGTAGATTTTAATCTAAAAGTTAAAAAATCGGCTGAACCAAAACCTGATTTCGGTATACTTTTACAGGAAAAAATAGATTCTAAAACCAAACCTATTGGGTCTTTAGGAACTCTTGAAAAACTGGCTTTTCAGATGGCAATGGTTTTTGAAACTCTGAATCCGAAAATAACAAATCCCAATATAATAGTTTTTGCAGCTGATCACGGCATTGCAAATCATGGCGTGAGTGCTTATCCGCAAGATGTTACCCGACAAATGGTGGGTAATTTTCTGGAAGGCGGTGCAGCAATAAATGTATTTTGTAATCAAAATGATATTCGGTTATCGATTGTAGATGCAGGGGTAAATTATGATTTTCCCACCAATGCGAATTTGATTCATGCCAAAATTGCCAAAGGAACACAGTCGTTTTTACACATTCCTGCCATGAGCGAAATCGAATTGCAATTGTGTTTCGAGAAAGGAAAATCGATCGTTGAAGACATTGCTAAAACTGGTTCTAACTGTATTGGCTTTGGCGAAATGGGAATTGGAAATACTTCTACCGCTTCTGTTTTAATGAGTCTTTTAACGGGTTTACCTATCGAAGATTGTGTTGGAAAAGGAACAGGAGTTGAAGATGAAAAATTAATTGAAAAACAAAACATTCTAAAAAGCGCCATTGAAAATTATTCCGGTCAAGCCGAATTAAAACAACAGCTCGCCTATTTTGGAGGTTTTGAAATTATACAAATCGCCAGCGGAATGTTGACTGCCTTCGAGAACAAAATGCTGATTTTGGTTGATGGTTTTATTTGCAGCGTTGCCTTTTTGATTGCTGTTAAAATTAATCCTGACATTAAAAATAATGCCGTTTTCTGTCATTGTTCTGCCGAGAAAGCGCATCAAAAGCTTCTTGATTATTTAGATGCAAAACCTATTTTAAATCTGGATTTGCGCTTGGGAGAAGGAACAGGTTGTGCAATTGCTTTCCCTGTTTTAAAATCAGCTGAAACTTTTTTGAATGATATGGCAAGTTTTGAAAGTGCGGGCATTAGTAGGAAATGAAAAAGTCGCAGTTTTCAGTTTCAGTTTTCAGTCTTAACCTTAAATTTATAATCACCTTTTTTTAAATGAAAAAAGAACTACAAATTTTTTTTACCTCTTTAATGTTTTACACCAGAATTCCGTGTCCGAAAAACATTGACCATCATCCTGATTATTTAAACAAGGCGACTCGTTATTTTCCTTTAATTGGCTGGATTGTGGGAAGCATTTCTTTTCTGGCTTTCTATCTTTTTTCTCTTTTTCTTTCTGTAGAAACTGCGGTGATTTTCGCCCTAATTATTTCTGTCCTTACCACGGGAGCTTTTCATGAAGATGGTTTTGCAGATGTTTGTGATGGTTTTGGCGGAGGCTGGACCAAAGAAAAAATCCTGATCATTATGAAAGACAGTGCTATTGGTGCTTATGGAGCAATTGGTTTGGTTTTACTTTTTTTATTGAAATTCAAATTGCTTTCAGAATCTGTTTCACTTTTTAAAGGAGATAGTTCTATAGCCCTTTTTCAGGTTTTTATTTTATTTGTTTCGGCTCATGCTTTAAGTCGTTTGGCAGCTATCTCTATTATTTTTACACATGAATATTCCAGAGACGATGCTTCGAGTAAAAGTAAACCTATTGCTAAAAACCATTCCTGGAAAGAAGTTTTTGGTTCGTTTTTCTTCGGATTGCTTCCTCTTTTCGTTTTCTCCTATTTTCAATATAAATTCCTTTTGGCATTAATACCGGTTTTTATAATGCGATTTTTTCTAGCACGTTATTTCCAGAAATGGATTGATGGTTATACGGGAGATTGCCTTGGTGCAACACAACAGGTTTGCGAGGTTGTTTATTATTTAAGTATTCTTTTGATATGGAAGTTTATCTAGTTCGTCACACTGAAACGATTTGCGAAAAAGGAGTTTGCTACGGACAATCGGATGTGGGTTTAGCAGAACCCTTTGAGTCTGTTTTTGAAAATATTGTTTCGCAATTACCTCCTGAAGCAATAATTTTTTCCAGTCCATTGAAACGTTGTGTGATATTAGCCGAATACATTCAAAGTAACATTAAAGCAATTTCATTTGAAAAAGAAGATCGTTTGATGGAAATGAATTTTGGCGATTGGGAAATGAAAAACTGGAATGAAATTTCGCCGGAGCAGCTTAATCCCTGGATGGAAGACTTTGTAAATATTAGCGTTTCCAATGGCGAATCGTTTATAGCATTACACGAACGAGTTGGTGATTTTTTATCTCAAATTTCAAAAGAAATAAGAAAACCTATCATTATTGTAGCGCACGCTGGAGTAATTCGTAGCATTTTATGTCATCATACTTCCTTGCCGCTAAAAGATGCTTTTAATAACAAAGTAGATTTTGGTGAGGTAATAAAAATAGCACTTTAAATACGTTTTGTTTAGAATTTATTCTTAATAGTGAAACAAATTAGAAAATTCGACATTTTTAACTTTATCTTTGCAAATAATTAAGGTTGTGTTATTTCGAAACACATTAAAAGGGAATCAAGTAATAATCAAATCTTGAGCTGTACCCGCAACTGTAAGCTTAGTTCTAAAAAGAACGATTGTTGTTAACTACAAACCACTGCTCGCCCCCGCGAACGGGAAGGTAAACAACAAGACGCAAGCCAGGAGACCTGCCTATGTAACCAATATCGAGCTCTCGGGAAAAAGAGTTTAGAAATTATGACATTGAAAAAACTTTTTGCTTTTTGTTTATTGTTCTTGTGCCAGATTATTGTAGCGCAGAGAGATACTATTAATAACTTAAAAGAAGTTATTGTATCTGATGTTAATCTTAAAAAGTACTCCGCCTCACAATCGGTTCTGGTATTGAATGATTCGGTTATCAATAAAAATGCATCTTCTTTAACATCCCTTTTAAATTATAATACTGTCATTTATTTTAAGGAAAACGGTCTTGGTATGACATCCGGACCTTCTTTTAGAGGAACGACTGCGGCACAAACTGCTGTTATCTGGAATGGAATAAATATTAATTCACAATTTTTAGGTCAGACGGATTTCAATACCGTTGGAACAAGAGATTTTAATTCTATAGCTGTCAAAGCTGGTGGAGGAAGCGTTTTATACGGAAGCAGTGCAATCGGCGGAAGCATTCACCTTAATAATGATTTGAGATTTAAAAATGAATTTTCGAATCAGGTATTTTTTAGCTTGGGAAGTTACAATACTTTAAGCGCCAACTATCGCATTAATGCATCTTCTGATAAATATAGTCTACAGGTAAATATTTCCAGAAATAGCTCTGATAATGATTTTAAGTATCCCGGCACAACAGATCAGAGAAACATAAATGGTGAATATTATAATACCAGCATGAACACCACTTTTGGGTATAAAATAAATGCTAAAAACACCATAAAAGCATACAGCCAGTTTTATGATGCAGAACGTCATTTTTCGTTAATTACACCCTCAGAAAGCAAAACAAAATACAACGATTTTAATACCCGAAATTTATTAGAATGGGAAATTTTATTCAATCGTTTTACTTCAAAATTGAAAGTGGCGCATATTGGGGAATCTTATAAATATTTTAGCAATATAGATTCTGAACTATTTACATATGGTAAAGTTGAAACTTCTATCATAAAATATGATTTGGCTTTTGATGTAAATGATAAAATCAAACTAAACGCTATTGTCGATTACAGCCGTAATAAAGGATATGGTTCGAGTATCGATAATGCAAAAAGAGAAGTTGGTTCGGCTAGTTTATTGTTAAGTCATTTGGTGACTGACAAATGGGATTATAATGCCAGCATACGTCAGGAAGTAACCGATAATTTTGGAAATCCATTCCTGTTTTCTTTTGGAACACGTTATCAATTCACTGATTTTTATCGTGTGAAATTTAACGCCTCAAAAAATTTCAGAATGCCCACATACAATGATTTGTTTTGGGAAGGAAGCGGTAATCCTGATCTAAGACCTGAAACTTCTTATCAGGCAGAAATTGGCAATGAATTTTTTACAAAGAATTTTTCTGTTTCTCTAACCACCTATTATAATTCCATCAAAGACTTATTACGCTGGGTTCCAACTGAGGGAAGCGGCGGCGCGTGGTCACCTGAAAACACAGATAAAGTGAGAGCTTATGGTGCCGAAATACTAGTAGAATGGAGACCAAAAATAGGAAACAACCATTTTACGGTTAACGGAACTTACGCTTATACGGTTTCTGAAAGTAAACAATTAATAAAAGGAGAATCTGTTTACAAGCAATTGATTTATGTTCCTTACCACAAACTAACAGGATCTGTTTCTTATAATTGGAAAAAAGTATCTTCTTATTTTCAATATTTATACAACGGAGATGCTTACACAACGCCTTTTAACAATCCTGCAAGTAAAGTAAAAGATTACAACATTGGAAATATTGGTATTGATTACGATTTTGGAAAAAAGAACAGTTATAAACTTGGAATACAGGCTTTAAATATCTGGAATGAAAATTACCAACCCGTTGCCAGCAGACAAATGCCGGGAAGAAATTATACAATATACATAAACCTTAATTTTTAAATACAATGAAAAGATTTAACAAACTATTCTTAACTGTCATACTAAGCTCGGCATTTTTTGTGTCATGTAGCAGTGATAATGATGATACTACACCGGAACCTCGTGGAAATTACGAAGGCGGATTATTTATTGCAAATGAAGGTCAATTTCTTAAATCGAATGGAAATGTATCTTATCTATCAGATGATTTAAAAATTGAAAATAATGTTTTTTCTTTATTAAATCCTGAAAAAACAACAAATGACATTATTCAATGCATTGGTTTTAATGGAGATTTCGCTTATCTGGTTGTAAATAATTCTAATAAAATTGAAGTAGTAAACAGATATACTTTTAAGAGCGTTGCTACTATTACTGCAAGTATCAAAAATCCTAGATATATCGCTTTTGCAAATGGAAAAGGATATGTTACAAACTGGGGAGTAGGAGAAGATGCTAATGATGATTATGTAGGGATTCTTGACCTTGCTACAAACACGATAACATCTAAAATTCCTGTAGTTGAAGGACCTGAAAAAATAATTGAAAACGGTGGTAAACTTTATGTGACTCACAAAGGAGGTTATAACTTCGGAAATTCATTAACTGTAATTAATTCTGCAACTAACTCAGTGGTAACTAACTTTGTAGTAGGTGATATGCCGTCAGCATTGGTAAAAGATAATGGAAGCTTGTATATTTTATGTGAAGGATATCCTAACTACGCTCCTACCCAAACAGCTGGTAAATTAGTAAAGGTTAATTTAAGCAGTAATACTGTTACCTCGACTCTTAGTTTTGAAGGTATAACACATCCTGGATTTTTAGATATCGAAAACGATAAATTATATTACACTATTGACAGTAATATTTACTCTCTTTCTACAAGCGCTACAGCTTTACCAGCTGCCCCAGTTTTCAAGGCTACAGAGGTTACTTCACTTTATGGTTTAGCAGTAAAAAACAGCAAAATATATGTTGCAGACAGAGTAAATGGTGTAGATAATGGAGATATTTATATCTATTCTCTAACAGGAAAACTTGCTAATGATTTTAGCGTAGGTGTTAATCCAAACGGATTTTACTTTAACAACTAAATCTTAGAATAGAATTAGTTTATTATTTTGGATAAAACAAGGCTTTCATTTCTGAAAGCCTTGTTTATGTTTATTATTTTAGTGATTTTAAAAGTCCTTCCGGTGCATCTTTTACATACATCTGATTTCTTACACCATCCATTGCTTTGGTATCTGTAAAATTCTTTAGAGCTATACCTTTATCCAGTTGCGCTTTTTTACCCGTTGCGCCTGTAATTTGCGAAATAGCAATACTTAATAACGGTTCTGAAGTATCACCTAAAACACCCAGATTAGTAATACGTTCCAGTTGCTCATAAGTTGGTTTTAAACCATCTGTATACTCTCCAAAATCAGCAGCATTTACTATTTTCAGCACCAAAGGCTGCATGGCATATTTATGATTTAGATTTCTATTTGCTTTTCCAAAAGTTGGAGAATCATATAAAGTAACAGAGCCAACGTTTTTACCCACTGTTGTTTCTCCTATCTGAACTACTGAAATATAAGGCACCAAACCATTTATCACTAATTCACTCGCAGAAGCAGTACCAGTGGTAGTTAGAATATAGACTTTAGATAAATTTAAGCTGCTTATTGCTGCTCCGTCTACTTTATCTACAAAACGATTATTTAGAAATTCCGGATTATCAATTTCAAAAGCTGCATTTATCTTAGCATTCCACTTTTCTTTAGCAAAAATCTTATCCGTAAACTGACCTGTAATCATACTTGCCAAACGCGTTGCAGTTTGTATAGAACCACCACCATTATATCGTAAATCCAATACAAGATCTGTAATTCCCTGCGATTTCAATTCGGCAAAAGCAGCATTTAGCTGTGCATCGTAATTCGCATAAAAACCATTATACATTAAATAACCTATTTTATGACTTCCGGAAGTAATCACCTTATTGATAAAAATAGGATTTTCATCTAAAGTTGTTTTCACTAACGAAATTGTTTTTCCGTTAGGCTCAAAACTAGTACCATTAAAATCAGCCATATTTAGTGTATAACTATCGCCAGCCAAAAGAGATTGATAGTTTGAAACTGTAAGTTGAGTTCCGTTTATTGCTGTAAAAAGATCACCACGTTTGATTCCTTTTGCTGAAGCATCAGAATTAGGAATAATATAACGTACATAACCCACTAAATCAGTTGTACTATTTGGTTTATAACTTAATCTAAGATCTACACCATTATTTTTTGTAGTTCCCTGAAGTTCCTGTTCTAAAACAGTATAATCAGAAACAATCCAGCTAAAGCGATCAATTGCCTGACCTTTTGGGAACTTGCTAATAGGTTTATTCAATAAAGCCTGAAATAAATCTTCCGGTTGAGAATACCCTCGTAAAAAAGAATTTAACGCTTCCTGATTATTATTAAAACGATCATCGGCTAAATTAGGCACATCGGCTTGCCACAAATAGTATTGATTTAGCCCTTTCCAAATGAAATCTTTCACCTGCAAATCAGCCGGAGCGGCAACATCGTCCTGATCCTCACAAGATTGCAAAGAATAGGCAAGCAAAAATAATAACAGTACGCTCTTTAAAATTGTTTTCATATAGTAGGTATCTATGTAGTATTAACGTAAAAATAGTATCTTTAGTTTTAACATTAATTATTTTTAATGTATTTTTTTTATTAAAATTTACATCTGCCCTGTAACAAAAATAATAGTGCCTCGTCTTGACTATATAAGCTAACGAATAACCAACCAATTTTATGAATCAGAATGTGTTTATAGAATTAATAAATCCTTTTAAAGACAAAGTTTTTCGTCTGGCAAAAAGATTATTAACCAGTACAGAAGAGGCCGAAGATGCTACGCAGGAAGTGATAGTTAAATTATGGAATAAAAAAGAAAATTTAGACAACTATAATAGTGTCGAGGCATTAGCGATGACAATGACAAAAAATTATTGTCTGGATCAGTTAAAATCGAAAAGAGCCGGAAATCTTCAAATTGTACATAATAACTATACCGACCGGGAGCCTCAGCTGGATAAAAAATTAGAGGACTCGAATAGCTTAGAATGGGTAGAGAAAATTATAAGTCAGTTGCCCGAACAATTACAAATATTAATTCAGTTACGCGATGTTGAACAATATGAATTTGATGAAATTGCGAAAATTGTCAACATGAATGAAACGGCTATTCGGGTAGCACTTTCGAGAGCGAGAAAAAAAATTAGAGAATCAATGGTTAACACACACAGTTATGGAATTCAATAAAATAGAAGATATATTAGAAAAATACTTTCAGGGAGAAACCAGTATTGCCGAAGAAAATCAATTAAAAGAATACTTTTCTTCATCAAATGTTGCGCAGCATTTAGAGCAATACAAACCTATGTTTGGTTATTTCTCTCAGGTAAAAGAACAAAAATCGACGCAGGAAATACCACTAAAAACTAAAAAACGAAATGTGGCGTGGTTATCGATTGCGGCTTCGGTTGTTGTTTTACTAGGAGTTGGAACCTATTTTTATGTAAGCGAAAAAAATGCAGCTCCGGCTGTGGCGCAAACAGAACTAGGAACCTATGATGATCCGGAAGAAGCATTAGCAGCAACGCAAAAAGCTTTGGCCTTATTATCAAGCAATGTTAATGTAGGTATCGAAAGTGTACAATACATTAATGAATATGAACAATCAAAAAATAAAATTTTTAAACAATAAAACATCAATCAAAATGAAAAATTTCATCATAACACTAGTTTTCGCATTCGTTACCACTACTTTTTATGCACAGGGCGCATTTGACAAATTTGATGGTCAGGACGATGTAACCTCTGTAATTGTAAACAAAAAAATGTTTGATTTAATGAGTAAAGTAAAAGCTGATCCCTCTGATAAAGAGACACAACAATACATTAATCTCATTAAAAAATTAGACAACTTAAAAGTGTTTACTACTAAAAATCCTAAAATTGAAGCCGACATGAAAGCCTCTGCTGACAAATATATAAAAACGGCAGGATTAGAAGAATTAATGCGAATTAATGATGGCGGCAGAAATGTTAAAATATCTGTAAAATCAGGAGCTTCAGATTCTCAAATAAGAGAATTATTAATGTACGTTGATGGTGCTAAAAACGACGAAACTGTTTTATTATCATTAACAGGTAATTTTGATATCAACGAAATTTCAGTTCTTACAGATAAGATGAAACTTCCGGGTGGTGCTGATCTAAAAAAAGCCTCTAAAAGCAAAAAATAAGATGAAAACCAACATTTTTACCTCAGCCCTTTTAGTATTACTGACTTTAGTAAGTTGTAATTCTGATCCTTCATTGCAGAAATATTTTGTAGAAAATACAGACAACAAAAATTTTATTGCTCTTGATGTTTCGCCGAGTATTTTAAACGTAGAGAAAACAAAACTATCTGCAGAACAGACCGAGGCTCTAAAATCATTTGACAAGATGAACATTCTGGCTTTTAAAGCGAATGCTACCAATCAGGTTCAGTTTGAGGCAGAAAGAGCCAAAGTCAAAGCAATTCTAAAAGACCCAAAATACCAGCAATTGATGAGTTTTGGTTCTGGTAAAGATGGAGCATCAATAAGTTATGTAGGTTCTGATGACAATATCAAAGAGTTTGTCGTTTTTGCTAACAGAAAAGAAAACGGTTTTGCAGTAGTTCGCGTATTAGGCGAAAACATGAACCCGAATAATATCATGACTTTAATGTCGGTTCTAAAAGAATCCAAAATCGACATGGAACAATTGAAGCCTTTGCAACAATTGATTAAATAATACATCTATCTTACTTTAAACGAGAAAGCTCCATAATTGTGGAGCTTTTTTTTATACATTTTTGAAAGATTATACTGTGTAATTTTTATTTGTTTTTATGCTAATCTGAACTGAATTTAATTATATTTGCGCCTAACCAAAACACGAATTAAAAAAAACATGGTACAAAAAACTTCGGTCGCTTTTATCGCGGCATCTTGGGTAGCTCTTGGAGCTGGAACAGTTGGATTTATAGTTGGGCTTGCAAGAGCCGAAATGTTATTAAATGAAAAAGGATATTATTTCACCGTTCTAATGTTCGGTTTATTTGGTGTAGTATCATTACAAAAAAGTGTTAGAGACAGACTTGAGAATCTTCCTGTAACAAATATCTATTATGGAATTTGTTGGTTTGGTACATTATTATCCATTGCTTTATTAACTATCGGATTAATAAATGCGACTATTTTACCAAGCGAAAAAGGGTTCTACGCATTTGCATTTTTGTTAGCATTGTTTGGTGCAATTTCAGTGCAAAAAAACACAAGGGATAATATGGCTCTTACACAGAGCGAAAACACCAACAGATAATATAAAGCAAACAGGAATAACTTCCGCATTAAAATAAACTAAAGCTCCAATTATGGAGCTTTTTTATTACAAAATATTATAATTCAAAATTTAATATTAACAAAAATTAATCTACATTTATCCCTTAATTAACATCTAAAAATCATTGATGAAAACTACTTTAAAAACCCTATTACTATTTTTAATTCTTGTATTAAACAGCTGCTCAAGCGATAATAGCAGCGAAGAAAATCCGGAAAATCCTACTGTACCAACTTCAAAATTTGCAATGACAGCAAAAATCGATGGTAAATTATGGGAAGTCAACAACCCATTTAACTCAAATTTTGCTACCAAACCTTTATTTACTTATTATCCGGAATCAGAATATATTCAGTTAGTGGGAAGAAAAGGATTAGAAGAAATTAGACTTTACATTAAAAGAAGCGATCTTAAAATAGGCAGCTATAGTATTACCAAAAGCATATATGATGCCTCAAAAACACAGATTGAAGTTTCTATGGCTTTGAGCAAAGAAAATATGCAGGAGGTAATTGAAGGAAATATATCAATAACTTCGATTGACTTAAGTGCAAAAACCCTTGCAGGTACATTTTCATTTAGTTGCGTTGAAGACGACTCAAAACCAGTAAGCACTTCAAACCCTATTACAACAAAAGTAACAGATGGTACTTTTAATTTTAAATATGATTTTGCTTATTAAGAATGAAGATTGAATGTTGTAAAAACTATACCTGATCTCTTTTTAAAGAATCAGCATACTATAAAACTAAAAAAGCTCCAATTTTCATTGGAGCTTTTTTATATAACAGGATTTGAGATTATTTACTCAAATACATTTTTCTTCTTGAATACAATTCGTAGAATTGATCATCTTTTAAGTCATCAATAAACAAGATGCTTTCTCCTGTCGATTTCATTTCTGGTCCTAATGCTTTGTTTACATTATGGAATTTACTGAAAGAGAAAACCGGTTGTTTGATCGCATATCCTTTCAATTGCGGATTAAAGTCAAAGTCAGTTACTTTATTATGTCCTAACATTACTTTTGTAGCGTAGTTTACATAAGGTTCTCCGTAAGCTTTTGCAATAAACGGTACCGTTCTCGATGCTCTAGGATTTGCCTCGATAATATAAACCGTATCATCTTTTATCGCAAACTGAATGTTGATTAAACCAACAGTTTTCAGCGCTCTTGCAATTTTTATTGTATGATCTTTTATTTGTTGCATTACAAATTCCCCTAAGTTAAAAGGAGGCAAAGTAGCATTACTATCTCCAGAGTGTACTCCGCAAGGTTCGATGTGCTCCATAATTCCTATGATATACACATTTCCATCAGCATCACAAATTGCATCCGCTTCAGCTTCGATTGCTCCGGCTAAATAGTGATCCAAAAGCAATTTATTTCCTGGAATCGTTTTCAATAAGTTGATAACGTGCTCTTCCAATTCTTTTTTGTTGATTACAATTTTCATTCCCTGACCTCCTAATACATAAGAAGGACGAATCAATAACGGAAAGTCAAGAGTATCTGCAAGAGCAGAAGCTTCGTCAGCCGTTTCAGCAATTCCGAATTGTGGGAACGGAATATGCAATTCTCTCAATAAATCTGAGAAACGTCCTCTATCCTCGGCCAAGTCAAGTGCATCAAAACTAGTTCCGATGATTTTTACTCCGTATTTAGATAATTTTTCAGCCAGTTTCAAAGCTGTTTGTCCACCTAACTGCACAATAACACCTTCTGGTTTTTCATGCTGAATGATATCATAAATATGTTCCCAGAAAACTGGTTCGAAGTATAATTTATCAGCTGTATCAAAGTCAGTCGAAACCGTTTCAGGATTACAGTTGATCATAATTGTTTCGTAACCACATTCTTTAGCAGCCAAAACTCCGTGTACACAAGAATAATCAAATTCAATTCCCTGTCCAATTCTGTTTGGTCCTGAACCAAGAACTATGATTTTCTTTTTATCGGTTACAACACTTTCGTTATCTACATAACGCTCACCATTTGCTTTTTCGATTTCAGCCTCAAAAGTTGAGTAGTAATAAGGTGTTTTTGCTTTAAACTCAGCTGCACAAGTATCAACCAGTTTAAAAACACGGTTAATGTTTTGGTCCATACGTAATGTATGCACTTCGCTTTCTAAACAATTTACCATGTGAGCAATTTGTCTGTCGGCAAAACCTTTTTGTTTCGCTTCAAGCAAAAGTTCTTTTGGAAGATTAGAAATTTTATAGTTCGAAATTTCTTTCTCTAAAGTATAAAGTTCTTCGTATTGTTTTAAGAACCACATATCGATTTTAGTAATTTCATGAATACGGCTCAACGGAATTCCCATTGCGATTGCATCATAAATTACAAAAACACGATCCCAACTTGCAAAAGTTAGTTTCTCGATAATCTCTTCGTAGTTTTTATATCCTTTTCCGTCAGCACCCAAACCATTTCTCTTAATTTCAAGAGATTGAGTCGCTTTGTGTAATGCTTCCTGGAACGAACGTCCAATTCCCATTACTTCACCAACAGATTTCATCTGAAGACCTAAAGTTCTGTCAGCACCTTCAAATTTATCAAAGTTCCAACGTGGTATTTTCACAATTACATAATCCAAAGTCGGTTCAAAAAGAGCCGAAGTAGATTTTGTAATTTGGTTTTGCAATTCATCTAAGTTGTATCCTAAAGCTAGTTTAGAAGCAATTTTAGCAATTGGATAACCAGTCGCTTTAGATGCCAATGCAGAAGAACGAGACACACGAGGATTAATCTCGATTGCTACGATATCTTCTTTTTCGTCTGGTGAAACTGCAAATTGTACATTACAACCTCCTGCAAAATTACCAATACTACGCATCATCAGGATGGCATAGTCACGTAATTTTTGGAATGTTGTATCTGATAATGTCATTGCTGGTGCAACTGTAATCGAATCTCCGGTATGAATTCCCATTGGATCCATATTTTCGATCGAACAAATGATCACAACATTATCATTTTTATCTCTTAAAAGTTCTAACTCATATTCTTTCCATCCCATTAAAGCTTTGTCAATCAAAACCTCATGTATAGGAGAAGCTTCAAGACCACGAGTTAAAAGCTCATCAAAATCTTCTTTTTTGTAAACAATTGCTGCTCCAGTTCCTCCAAGCGTAAACGAAGGACGAATTACAAGCGGGAAACCAAATTCCTGAGCAATTTCTTTTCCTTCCAGGTATGAAGTAGCCGTTTTTGCAGGTGCAGTCGGTACATTAATTTTTTCTAAAAGCTGTTTAAACTGCTCTCTGTCTTCGGTAATATTAATTGCGTTTACATCAACCCCAATTAATTTTACTCCAAAATCCTGCCAGATTCCTTTTTCCTCAGCTTCCAAACATAAATTCAAAGCCGTTTGTCCACCCATTGTTGGCAAAACAGCATCAATTTGTGGATGTTCTTTCAGAATCTCAATAATCGATTTTGTAGTTAAAGGTTTCAAATATACATGATCGGCCATTGTTGGGTCGGTCATAATAGTCGCTGGATTTGAGTTTATCAAGATAACTTCAATTCCTTCTTCACGAATAGAACGTGCAGATTGAGAACCTGCATAATCAAATTCGCAAGCTTGACCAATAACAATAGGTCCTGACCCTATTATTAAAACTGATTTTATTGATGTGTCTTTAGGCATTTTATTTGTATTGTGTAGTTATATAAAGTACTTTAAAAAACATTCGTAGTATATTCTAAACTAGAACGTTGCAGATTTTTTTACCGACAAGGTATAAAAAAAGGCGATACTAAAAAAGTAATCGCCTTATGTATGTTTATACAAACATTATTTTTTGTGTCTAGGTTCGCTAGAAACAGTTAATTTATGTCTTCCTTTAGCTCTTCTACGCGCCAGAACTTTTCTTCCATTCGCAGAAGCCATTCTGTCCATAAATCCGTGCTTATTTCTTCTTTTTCTTTTCGATGGTTGAAATGTTCTTTTGCTCATTGCTTTGTATCTTTAAAATGGTGTCTATTATCTGTTTTTCTGTTTTGTATATCGTTATTCCAAAACCGAGTGCAAATATACAAAGACTTTTTTTTCTGGCAAGTACTTTAATAAAAATATTTTTAATTCATTTTACTATATTTGCAATCACAAATATACATCTATTATGTTTCACAAAAATATTAAACTTATTTTAGCCGGACTTCTTGTAGTTGCTGGCATCTGGCAATTTACCGAAAGTAATATCGGGAACGGAATCTTCCTTATATTATTGACGGCAATTCCGATTTTTCTTTACTTTAAAAACGAATTTATCCTTTTAGCCTTCCTTAAATTAAGAAAACAAGACTTCGAAGGTGCTAAAAAATGGTTGGCATACATCAAAAACCCGGAAGCGGCTTTAGTTAGAAAACAACAAGGATACTTTAATTACCTTCACGGAATCATGTTATCTCAAACGAATATCAACCAGGCCGAGAAACATTTCAAAAAAGCGATCGAACTTGGACTATCAATGGATATGGATTTAGCAGTAGCAAAATTAAACCTTGCCGGAGTTGCAATGTCAAGAAGAAGAAAACTTGAAGCAACTAATTTATTGAACGAAGCTAAGAAATTAGACAAACAAGGAATGCTGAAAGAGCAAATCACAATGATGAAAGATCAAATGAAGAAAATCTAAACTTCTTTAAATTACAAATATTTTAAAATCCCAAATTCCAAAAGAGTTTGGGATTTTTTATTTTATTAAAGCTTTATTTTGTCATCCTGAGGCACGAAGGATCGCACTAGTAATTCCGTAAAGTGATGCCGCAATCTTTGTCGAGCTTCTTGTGTGATCCTTCGTACCTCAGGATGACAAGATTGGCTAAAGTATTATGAAAACGGCTGCACTAGCCCCGATAGAAGTGGAAATCCTTTTGTGTCCGCCACGGCGGACACAAAAGATTGGAACGGATAGCGGGATTAGCTCCTAAAAAAAATTGTATTTATCATAGAAATAGGATGACAAGATTGTGCGAAATAACTTTGTACACAAATTGCGCAACTACCTTTGTCAAAGTTTTAAACTTTGACAAAGGTTTTAACCGACAAACATTTGGAATTTGAAATTTTAAAAAATTGGGATTTTAAAGTTTTCTAATCCTCCAATATAATCGAAGGCAAATTCTCATTCAGCCATTTGTATTTATTCAGGATCATAATATGAGTTCCTCCTTTTACGACAATACAACTGTTGATATATTTTATAGGAAAAACATCATCGTGATCGCCGTGAATATGAATCACTTTGGGATCAATTTCATTTCTGTCCCATAAAATAACCGACTCTACCGCCCATTGCAAATACTTAAGATCGCGAACGGCTAAAAACTTTTCGTATAATTTAATTCGTTTATTGATTTTTTCTCCAAAGGAATATTTTGCCAGATTTTCGATATTCAGAATCAACTTCATCGGAATCAGTTTGTAGGCTTTTGTCGTTTTACCAATTTTCATTCTTCTCGGGAATTCAAGATTACTTCTCACACTCGAAATAATAATTACTTTTCGGGCATTGATATGTTTTGCAATTTCCTGAACCAGAATTCCTCCAAACGAAACTCCAATTAAAACCGGATTATCATGTTTGATATTCTTCGAAATCCGAAGCGCATAATCAGATAAGGATTCTTTTGCCTGCGGAATTTCCCATTCTAACAAACAAACCTCAAAAACAGATTCATCTAATTTGATTCTTTCAAAAATAGCAGGACTAGCTGCCAGACCAGGCATAAAGTATACAGGAATTTTACTCATTTTAATAGAAACAGATTATGGTTACAGCTTTTAATTTCAAGCTAAAATTACTTTTTTTAGCAATATAGACTGCAAATCTTACACCATAATTAATTTAAACAAAATAATTCTACAAAAAGCACAGTTAATCCAAGCCTTCACAGGACTATCAAAAAATAATTTTATATTGAAAATCAAATGATTACCTTTGCAGTCATTATAACCAATATCAAAAGATCCTTCCAAGATTTTTTATACAATACTATTAACGTTCTTTTTCTATTATTTTTTTAATTCAATCCCCAAAAAACATGACTAATATGGAACCTATTGAAACTATGGAAATCAAAGACAATACTTTTGCAAGACAATTTGAAACCATAGTCCCTGAAGGATTACTTTCTGTTGAATATTCATTTCAGGAAAAGAAAATCTTTCTCACCAAAATCAACTCACCAGAAGGTTTTGACAATCAAGCATTAATTGATGTAGTACTTAAAAACATCATGGAACTTATTATAGAAAAGAAATTCAGATTAATGCCTATTCATCCAAGAATTGTATTGTTCATCAAAAAAAATCCTCAATACAAGGAATTACTTCCTCCCGGAATTAGAATTTAATTTTTAAAAGTAGCCAATAAGTCTTAGCCATAATCCACCGATTACCATGTAAATAAGTAACATTGTTAATCCGGTGATTAACCCTTTGACCCACCAGCTTTTTAAATCGACGTAGCCGCTCCCAAAGAAAACAGGTGCCGGACCGTGACCATAATGCGTTAAAGTTCCGTAGATTGACCCTACAAATCCCAGCATAAAAGCAAGTAGCAAACCCGGAATTCCTAACGAAACACCTACACCAAGTAAAGCCGCATACATCGCAGCGACGTGTGCGGTTGCACTTGCAAAAAGATAATGACTAAAAAAGTATACCAATATAATAATCGGAAAAGCCATTTGCCAGCTTAAACCGCCTATTTCTGCTTTTACCAAATTACTAAACCAGCCAATAAAACCTAATTCGTTGAGCGAACTGGCCATCATGACCAAAACCGAAAACCAGACAATGGTATCCCATGCGCCTTTTTCGGCTTTTACATCTTCCCAGGTTAAAACCGAAGTAAGCAATAAAATTACCAGACCAATAAATGCAGTTGTGGTGGCATCAATAGAAAACAAATCGCCGGTCATCCATAAAAACAATAAGATAAAGAAAGTCAGCAACATCATCCATTCATCGCGTGTTATTGCCCCCATTTCTTTTAGTTTCTGAGCTGCAATTTGCGGAGCATCTCCCGTTTTCTTTAGCTCCGGCGGATAAATTTTGTATAATACCAGAGGAATTACAAAAAACGCCACCAAACCCGGGACGATAGCTGCAGTTGCCCACGAAATCCAACTAATCTTGATTCCCAGGTTAAGTGCAAATTTTTGACACATAGGATTACTGGCTGTTCCGGTCAAAAACATAGACGACGCTATTAAGTTGGCATTATAACTGCTTAACGTAAGATAGGACCCTAATTTTCTATGTGTTTCAGGCTGATCCGGCATCGAACCAAAACTCATTGACATCGATTTCATTATAGGATAAATGATTCCTCCTCCTCTTGCGGTATTACTTGGCACAGCCGGAGCCAAAACCAAATCAGCCAATCCTAAACCATAAGCCAAACCAAGGGAACTTTTACCAAATATTCTAATAAACAAGAAAGCGATTCTGTTTCCTAAACCTGTTTTAATAAATCCTCTTGCGATAAAAAACGAAATTCCGATAAGCCAGATTACTTTATCTCCAAAACCTCTTAATGCCAAAGTAACTGATTTACCCGCCTCGCCCGGAGCCAAAACCTGCGAAAAAGCTGTTAATGCAATCGCAATCATACACATGGTTCCCATTGGGGCCGCCTTTAAAATAATCCCTAAAATGGTGGCGACAAAAATGGCAAATAAATGCCAGGCTTCGATAACTACGCCATCCGGTGCCGGAATTAACCAAATTGCAATTCCAACTACAAGTGTTATTATGGCTTGGGGAATTTTTACTTCTTTCATAAGATGAAAATTAAATTAAACTAAAGTCTGCACTGAAACTGAATTAGAAATAAGTTGTCACTATAGTACGCTGTATTAGGAATATCTTTATCGAATTTATCGATTTCAAATCCCATCTCAATCCTGCCTGTATATGCTTTACCAAATTCAAGACTTATCATGGGCGTATAAGTCCTTCTTAAATTTGGGCTTGTCTTAAAATTATTATCAAAGGATTCAAATCGGCAAGATAGTTCCAGTGAGGTCAGTTTTTTATAGTCTACGAGATATCTTAGATTAGGTAAAAAATAAATACCGCGCATTTGGTAATCATCAATTTTCGCAGTTCTGCCTTCCGGAGGTAAAGAAAAATATAAATTTTGATTCGTTCCCTGTTTATACTCAATTTGCAAATCGAAAGTAAATTTATCTGTAAGCTTAAAATCACTGGTAATATCTGCTCCTACGGCAAAAACCTTTTGATCAGACCTTTTCCCAATTCCACCATTAAGACCCAGATTTATTTTATGCACTTTTGATAATCCAAAAACCCATCTTGTGGCGTATTGCTTTCCGTTATCATTATCCATTTCCTGATTTCTTCCATTACCGTTTAAAACAGAAACAGCATAACTCACAGGGATTTTACCAACATCAACAGATCCGGTTGCAGACGCTCCGATTTGAAAACTCGTCCAGCCGTTTTTTCCAAACTCATAATACTGATTAGAGAAATCAAATGATTTTATAATATCTACCGGAACTAATTCCTCAATACCAAATGCCGGACGAAACTGACCTCCGGTTAAAGCTAAATATTTACTAAAAGTATATTTCGCATAAGCATTTTCAAGAACCTTTCCTTTAGGATCTGATTTAAAATCGGCCAGATTTACTAAAATCACAACTTCAGTCGCTTCACTTAGTTTTGTATTTAGTCCAACACGCATTCTTTTTATATCAAAAGAACTTTGAGTAACCTCACCAGCCGAATGATGAACTCCCAAAACATCTACATTTTCACCAAAACTTTCTAAATATCTGGCCTGCAAAAGACCTTTAAATTGAAACTGAGGATACTTAACACTACTCTCATCTGCTGCCGCTGGTGTGGTAAGCGTTTGAGCATTCATGAAAAGTGGTATTATAAAAAAAACAATTATTATGTGTAAATTTTTACTCATAAGCATCACAACTAAAAAATTAAGCCAATATTAGCAATTATTAAAAACCCGAATTACTATCTTCTATTTGAACTTCCGTTTGCCGGTCTTGTCGTTGCTGGTCTTGCCGCAGGACGAGTTACGGGTTGTGTTGGTTTTACAGCAGGTCTCGTTGAAGGATTCGTGGGATTTACAGGACGTGTTACAGGTCTTGTTGTATTCCCGGGTCTTGTCGATGGATTAGTCGGGCGCGTTACAGGTCTCGTTGTATTTCCCGGTCTTGTCGATGGGTTAGTGGGGCGTGTTACAGGTCTTGTTGTATTTCCCGGTCGCGTTGTATTCCCTGGTCGCGTTGGTCTTGTAGAAGTAACCGGAGCTGGTCTTTTATAATCCCTGCCATTGTAGGTCGTATTATAACGTCCGTTAGTTCTGTTATCCCTAACGATTACAGATGTATTTCTTCTTGACACATAATTATTATAATATCTTGGATTTCTTACAACTGCCGTTCTGCGATAATAAGGACTTCTGTAATAATGTCCGTGATATCCCCAATAATCATGGTAGTAAACCGGACGCCAAGGACGCCAGTAAGAAGGATAATATCCCCAATGCCACGGAGATCTATAAACAACATATACTGGAGAAAATAAAAACAATACTACTGGCCATGCACTCACACTTGTACTTACATAACTCGGATTAGTGGTTGTTGTATTATAATTATTGGTCGTATTATTATTTACAATTACAGTACCATCACCTTTGTAACCGGGATTTGGCGTGCCTGAAACATTATCCGAAGGTTCTACAATATAATTTTTACCATATAAATCTTCATCGCCAATGGCCTGAACATGTACATTATTCTTTTTATCCTTGTCAACTTCGATAACAGCGACATCCTGAGTTTCGGTATTATTTACGGCAACCTGAAGTACAATTACATGTGTGTTTCCTTCTTTATGACTCTCGATCTCGATATAATCTATTTCTCCATCATTATTTAAGTCTAAATTATTCACCTTATTTTCCGGATCATTTAATGCTTTTTCGAAATCTTCTAAAGTTTTAGATTTTTGAAAAATATCCACTACCGCATACAAATTAAGATTGTCACCCGGCAAACCTAAAGCAACAGGTTCATTATCTGTTTGAGAAAATGCAGAGAAGCTAAATAAACCGCTGATTACAATAGCAAAAAACAAGACGCTCTTTTTCATGTTAATATTTAGTTAAGCCGGATTATGATGACTAAGATATAAAAAAAACGTAAGAATTTAACATCATTAGAAAACTTTCTATAATTGAGATCAAAAACAGTTGCAACATTCTCTATCTCTGCCAATTTACTGATCACAAAGCATTTAATGTAAGATTAATATTCTAACTTTGTAAATACCTCTTCAATTAAGATATCTGCCTTTTATAATATCTTACAAAATACTGTTTAAGATTTATTACAACTTAAGAAACAAAATTACGATGAGAAAACATTTACCTATTTTCATTTTCTTTCTTTCATTCACTTACAGCTACGGCCAGATCGAAGTTTCGACAACTCTGGAAGAAGCTATAAACAAAGCAATAGAAAAGAGCGTTTCCTTAAAAAACAAAGACCTGGATATTGAGAAATTAAATCTTCAGGAAAAAAGCGTCTGGAACAAGTACATCCCAACTGTAGAAGCCAGTGCTCTTTATACTTATTTTGATAATAAACTAACCGTCGATCTTCCTACGGCTACCATACCTATTGTAAATTATCCATTATTTGATGGAAAAACGGCTTTTAAAAATTACGGAAACATTTTTAACGGAAGTGTCATGGCTAAAACAGTTCTCTTTAGCGGAATGCAAATCCCGAACGGAGCCAAAGCTATTCACGAAAAAACCAAAGGAACTGAGTTTTTAAAAGAATCTGAGAAAGATCAAATCATAAAAGATGTCATTAATACATTTGACCAACTTGAGCTCTTAAAACAAATAGACCAACTAATAAAAGATAGCGAAAACCGATTGGAAACAGAAACCAAACGTGTTACAAAAGCTATCGAACAAGGACTTGCCGTTCCGTATGACAGAGACAAAATTAAATTAGCATCACTAGAACTGGCTTCTAAAAAAATTGAACTGGACGGAAAACGAAGACTAGTTTATAAAAAAATTCAATACCTGACAGGATATTCCACTACCGAAATTGAGCATGTTCAATACAATTTGGTTCCGTATTTAATTACAGACGAAAAATTGAGCACGCAAAACAAACAGGAAATAAAAGCTTTGGAATCTTTTAAAACTGCTTACGAATATTTATTAAAAAAAGAAAAAGGTACATACTTACCCACTCTAGGTGCTTTTGGAGGAGTTTCGTATTCAAGCCTTTTCGATGCAAATGCTACAACCCCAATCATTACCGGAATAAATCAAGCATTATATTTAGGATTAAACGAAGCAACGATTAGCAACAACTGGGTGGTAGGCGCCGCAATGAAATGGGAAGTTTTTTCAGGTTTTGAAAGAAAACATAAAGTGCATGAATCCAAAATAAATATAGAACAAGTTCAAAATCAGATCGACGATACCAAAGAAAAACTCGAATTGCTTCTCGAAAAAAACTTTGTCGATTATAGTGTTCTGACTCAAAAAATTGACATTACGCAACAACAGGAAAAAGTAGCCGGAAACAACTTAAATCTTGCCATAAAACAATATAAAGAAGGCTTGATAAACATATCTGAACGTCTTGAAGCCGAAAATGATTCGTATAAAGCATCCGTAAATAAAACGACAACTTTAATCGAACAGCGATTATCAGCAATTGAAACTATAATTGCTACCGGCGATCTATCAAAAAAATTATCTAAATAAAATTTCTATTTTATGAAAAAAGCAATCATCATAGTCAGTTTAATTTTCATTTTTATAAGCTGTCAAAAAGCTAAAAAAGAAAATGTAATTCAGGGAAAAATAGAAAAAGAACAAATTGCCGTTGTGAGCAAAATTCCAGGCAAAATTTTAAAAATCTTTGTCAAGGAAGGCGATATTGTACAAAAAGGAGATACACTTGCCATTCTTGATATTCCGGAAGTTGATGCAAAAAAAAGTCAGGCCGAAGGAGCCGTAATATCAGCCAAGGCACAATATAAAATGGCTGTAAAAGGAGCGACCGAAAACCAAATCAAACAGCTTGAAGCCAAAAAAATGGGATTAAAGGAACAATATGAATTTGCACAAAAATCAATTAAACGATTGACGAATATGCTGAAAGACTCTTTAATATCTCAGCAAACATACGATGAAACTTTTGCCAAATACCAAGGAGCTCAGGCACAATACAATGCTGTTGTTGCCGAATTAGATGATGCTAAAAAAGGTGCCAGAATCGAGCAGCAAACAATGGCTCTTGGACAACAAGACAGAGCTCTTGGTGCTTTGCAGGAAGTAGAAACTGCAGATAAAGAACGTTACATAATTGCACCCCAAAATATGAGTATCGAAACCATTACTTTAAATCTTGGCGAACTGGCCTTACCGGGTTATACTTTATTTAATGGATATATTGCCAACAGTACTTATTTTAGATTTACGATACCGGAAAATCAATTGGCACAATTTAAAAAAGGTCAGGAAATAACGGTTCATGTTCCGTATAAAAAAGAAGATATAAAAGGAACGATTTCTACAATAAAACAACTTGGCGCTTACGGTAATATCGCAACGGCATATCCTGATTATGAAATGCAGGAAAGTTTATTCGAAATAAAAATAACACCTTCTAACATAGACGAAACAAAAGATCTTATCACCAAAACAACTGTTACTTTATCTCTTTAAACTATGCAAAATTTCTTTTCATTGCTTAAACGGGAATTCAGATTATTCTGGAGCAATAAAGTCCTGAGATTGCTTTTTATTGGAGCACCAATTCTTTATGGAGTTTTATTGGGTTATGTCTACGGAAAAGGCAAAGTGACCGATTTACCGATCATTATTATTGATCAGGATCGATCTGAATTAAGTTCGAAAGCCATTCAGATGTTTGAGGACAATGAAGTTCTTCACATTGCTTCAATCTTATACGATCAGAACAATCTTTCGCAGATTGCTATCGAAAAAGAAGCGACTTGTGTTGTTATTATTCCGAAGGATTTTGAAAAAATGACACTTACCAAGAAGTATCCGGAGATTACAACTATAGTAAATACTTCGAATGTTTTGACCGCCAATTATGCTTCAACAGCAATTCAGGTTTGTCTTGGAACAATGAAAGCCGGAGTTCAAATTGAAACATTAAGAAAACAAGGTGTTCCTGAAAATTTACTGGCATCACAATACGAACCTTTCAAAACTACTTTCATAAAAAAATACAACCGAAGTACCAATTATATGTATTTTCTTTGGCCCGGCGTTTTGGCGACTGTTTTGCAACAAGTTCTTTTATTAGGATTAGCGCTTTCGTTTGCTTCAGAATTTGAAAACGGAACTTTTAAAGATTTAGTTAAAAGATGCCCTTCACTTTTAAACTTGTTAGCTGTAAAAATAATTCCTTATATGATTATGAGTTTTGGTATTTGGATTATTTACTGGCTTTTTACTTTATGGTTCAGATTGCCTTTTTATGAAAATTTATTACCTCTTACTTTCATTGCCGGCATATTTGTGCTATCGGTTTCTTTTATAGGTATTCTGGTCAGTATTTTAGTTCCTAGCCAATTAAAAGCTACAGAGATTTTAATGGTCATTGCAACTCCAAGTTTTATCCTTAGCGGTTTTACCTGGCCTTTAAGTCAAATGCCGCAAGCTGTTCAGGCAATTGCCAACGTAATTCCGTTGACTCATTTCCTAAAAGCTTTTAGAATTTTAATTATAGAAAACGGTAGTTTTTCTCAAACTACAAAACCTATTTGGAACATGGTTATTATAGGAATAGTTTGTTTTGTTGCCGCCTATATCGCTTTACATTTTAAAAAGAAAAGTGTTTTAAAAGAAGCCTAATCATTCATCTGAAAATAAAAAAGCACAAGATCTCTCTTGTGCTTTTTTTATTAGAATTAAAACCTTTAAATAATAATTAAATCTTATAACAATTCAACCAATCCAAAACCTACAATAACTGCCGTCCAGACCGCAATCATACCCGGAATCATAAAACTATGATTTAATATCCATGAACCCGCTTTTGTTGTTCCGGATCTGTCAAAATTGATTGCTGCCAAATCACTTGGATAAAAACAGAAGAAGAAATAGGCATATGACGCGGGAATACAAGCTATCAAAACGGGTGTTGGAATCCCTAAAGAAATTCCCAAAGGCATAATAACCAATAATGTCGCTGCCTGACTTTTCAGGAATGCAGAAGCGCAAAACATAGCCAGAGCAAATGTCCACGGATGTGCCGTAACCGTTTCGCTAATAAGAGATAAAATATAGGGTTTGTTATTTTCGATAACGGTATCACTCATCCAGGCAATACCAAAAATCATAATCGCCGCGACCATACCTGCATTGAAAACTTTGGTATCAGAAATACTTTTTGCTGATATTTTTGTAGCAAAAAGTATAATGGCACCAACCGCTAACATCACAAATTGCAATACAATACTCATTTTTAAAGGATTTCCTTCTTTATCTAATGGAAGTATGGCTTCGGGAAAAATAGCAATAATTACAATTCCTAAAATTCCAAGCAGGAAAAGCGCTAAAGCAGTTTTAGATTTTTTTCCGAATTTGTTAGTTTGCGCTTCCAGATCTCCAAAAATATATTTTCTCTGTTCTTCATCTTTTATTTTTTCCTGAAAAATTGGATCATTTTCTAAATCTTTTCCTCTTTTTAAACTCCAAAGTGCCGCAAGAAGCAAACCGGCAAGGCAAGACGGAATTGTAATTTTAAGAATATCGATAAGACTAACATGCAAATTGGCTGCTGCAAAAATCCCCACCAAAGCTGCCGCTGCTGCCGAAATTGGGCTCGCCGTAATCCCTAACTGACTGCAAATTGCGGCCATTGCCATTGGACGTTCCGGACGAATTTTATTCTTAATAGAAACATCATAAATAACCGGCAATAACGGGTAAACCGCATGACCTGTACCTACCAGCATGGTAAGCGTAAAACTTGTTAAGGGTGCCAGGAAAACAATTTTATTCGGATTTTTACGAAGCAATTTTTCAGCGTAACTCACAATTAAATTTAATGCTCCCGTCGCTTCTAAAGATGATGATGTTGTAACTACCGCTAGAATAATCAGCATCACCTCTATTGGAGGTTTTCCCGGTTCTACTCCATATAAAAACACTAATAAGGTAACTCCTAAACCACCAAGCATTCCCAACGCGATACCTCCATATTTTATTCCGAAATAAATAATTACCAGAAGCAAGACTAATTGACTCCAAAACAAAAACGGAGCATTTGCCGGTATTGCTTTTTCGGAATCTGTCGAAGCTTTTTTGACAGTTTCATTTTGTGCCTTTGAAGGTGTTGCAATCTCTTTTTGAACAGTTATTTTTGAATCTGAAGGAACTGAAACCTGAGCTATGGTTTGCTCTGCAATAATATCTTTTTTGTTTGTGTTATTGGCAAAAGAAGGACTCAGTCCTGCAATTGCAAAAAAGAGACAAAGTACTATTTTGATACTTGTTTTCATTTTTATTTTAAATTATTGATTAGTTAATATTTGTGTAGCAAAACACTACGCAATAGTTTAATTTCTAGAAAAATCTTCCTTGAAATTGTATGATAAATAAGTTGTTATCGTATGCTGTAGTATTGGCGACGTTGCGTTTGTAATTATCGAACTGCATTCCCATTTCGATACGTCCCGTGTACCCTTTTCCAAATTCCAGACCTGCCATTGGCGTATAGGTTTGTCTGGCATTTGAATTGATTTTAAAACTTCTGTCAAAATATTCATATCGACACGAAAATTCTATGGCGGTTAATTTTTGGTATTTAATTTCATACCTTAAATTGGGTAAGAAATAAGCACCACGCATTTCGTAATCATTAATATTTCCTGTTCTGGATTCTGCAGCTAGAGAATAATATAAGTAGTGGTTTATTCCTTGTTTGCCTTCAAGCTGAGTTTGTAATATTAGTTTATCTGCCAGTTTAAAATCGGCTGTAAGATCTAGGGCAACTGCAAAAACTTTGGTATTAAAAACTTCCCCGATACCACCATTAATACCAAAATTGATATTGTGTTTTTTATTTAATTCGAAAGCCAGACGAGAAGAGTATTGTTTACCATCGTCTTTGTCTGAAGCCTGATTTCTGCCATTTCCATTCACGGCAGAAAATGCATAACTAACCGGAAGCTTTCCTAAATTAAAACCTCCAAATACAGAAGCTCCAATTTGAAAACTTGCCCAGCCATTATTGCCAAACTCTGTATACTGATTAGAATAATCGAATGATTTAAGGATATCAGCAGGATTTAGTTCCTCAATTCCAAAAGCGGGTCTAAACTGACCAGCCATAACACCTATATTTTTATTAAAAATATATCTTGCAAAGGCATTTTCAAGAATCTTGTTTTTAGGATCTGATTTTACGTCTGCAAAATTTGCCAGAACAACAATATCAAATCCATCGCTTAATTTGGTTGTAAGCCCCAGACGCATTCTTTTTATATCGAATGTATCTTCGACCCCTTCACCATCTGAGTGCTGCAGTCCGGTTGTGGCATCTACACCCTTGGTAAAGCCGCTTAAGTAACGTCCCTGAAAAAGTCCCTGAACTTTAAATTGAGGATATTTTACCTCGCTTTGAGCATTAGCATCTGTAGTTTGCCCATTCGAAAAAAGAGGAAATAAAAAGATTAAAAAGACAATCTTTTTGAAGAAAAACTGATTTAAAAAATTCATAATAAAAGTTTAGATTTATTTTTTTTCACAAAACTCAAACTATAAAAAATCGCTGTTTTGCTTTATTAAAATTATCTAATACCAGTATTTACAATTCTGATCTATATCATGTTTTTAACATTTATTTAATAATCATTTTTTCATATTTTTTCATAAAAAAAAGGCGTTAGAATTAACTAACGCCCTTTGTATTATTATATTTTTAACTAGATTACTTCTCGATCTCTCTCATAGAATCCATTTTTTTATGTGCAAGGAAACCTGCTACATCTTCAAAATGCTCTTTCACACGTTTGTTTCCAAACTCAAAAACTTTAGTTGCTAATCCGTCAAGGAAATCACGGTCGTGAGAAACCAGGATCAAAGTTCCGTCAAAGTCACGTAAAGCATCTTTGATAATGTCTTTGGTTTTCATGTCAAGGTGATTCGAAGGCTCATCCAGAATCAATAAGTTAACAGGTTCCAACAATAATTTGATCATTGCTAAACGTGTTTTTTCTCCTCCGGAAAGCACTTTTACTTTCTTTGTTATATCATCTCCCTGAAACATAAATGCTCCAAGAATATTTTTTATTTGTGTACGAACATCTCCAACTGCAATATTGTCGATTGTTTCAAAAATTGTAGCATTTTCATCTAATAATGAAGCCTGATTTTGAGCAAAATATCCAATTTGAGAATTGTGTCCAATTTCTACACTTCCTTCATCGATACCAATTTCTTTCATGATCGCTTTGATCATGGTCGATTTTCCTTCACCATTTTTACCTACAAAGGCAACTTTTTCACCTCTTTCGATCACAATATTAGCATCTTTAAAAACTACGTGATCTCCGTATGATTTAGAAAGCTCCTTAACTACAACAGGATATTGTCCTGAACGGGCTGCCGGTGGAAATTTTAATTTTAATGCAGAATTATCTACTTCATCAACCTGAACAATAACCAGTTTTTCAAGCATCTTAACACGAGACTGAACGGCATCTGTTTTAGAGAATGTTCCTTTAAAACGATCAATAAATGCTCTGTTATCAGCAATCATTTTTTGTTGCTCGTCGTATGCTTTTTGTTGGTGCACGCGACGGTCTTTTCTTAATTCTAAGTAATGAGAATATTTGGCTTTATAATCGTAAATTCTTCCCATTGTAACTTCAATAGTACGGTTTGTAATATTGTCTACAAACGCTCTATCGTGCGAAATTACTACAACCGCTTTTGCTGAGTTGATTAAGAAATCTTCCAGCCATTGAATACTCTCAATATCCATGTGGTTGGTTGGCTCATCCAGTAAAATTAAGTCTGGTTTTTGCAATAAAATTTTTGCAAGCTCGATACGCATTCTCCATCCTCCTGAAAATTCAGAAGTCTGACGTGTAAAATCTTCACGTTCAAAACCTAAACCAACTAATATTTTTTCAACTTCTGCTTCGTAATTTACTTCTTCGATAGCATAAAATTTCTCGCTTAAGTCAGAAACTCTTTCGATCAATTTCATGTAAGCATCACTTTCATAATCGGTACGAACAGTTAATTGTTCGTTGATTTCATCGATTTCAGCTTTCATTTTAAAGATTTCACCAAAAGCTTTAGATGCTTCTTCCATTACAGTCGATCCGTCTTTTGTTAATAAATGCTGAGGCAAATAAGCCACAACAGCATCTTTTGGAGTCGAAATACTTCCGGTTGAAGGTTTGCTCTGACCTGCAATTATTTTTAAAAGTGTCGATTTTCCCGCACCATTTTTACCCATAAGGGCAATTTTATCATTTTCATTTATAGCAAAAGAAACATCGCTAAATAATGTAGTTCCACCAAACTGAACCGAAATATCGTTAACTGTAATCATTTAGATTTTTTAGATTTTAGACTGCTTAGAGTATTAGATTTCTTAGCAAGTGCTTTTTTGAAGGTGCAAAGATAGATTTAATTAGAGAATGTGGCAATTAGAATTCAAGATTTTAGAGAGAGTTAGACTACTTAGACTTTTAGAAATTATCAAAAAAAAGACCAAACATTAAGCGGTACACTTTAAAATCTAAGAAGTCTAAAAATCCAACAATCTAAGAAGTCTGTCAAAATTCCCAAATGTTTCCAGAAATGAGATGTTATTTTGAGCTTGTATTCTTACATTTGAATTACATAAAACAGGCAAAAGATGAAAATTTTAATAATAGAAGATGAAGCAGGTTTACGTGAAGTGGTGCAGCAATCACTTGAAAAAGAGAAATATATTGTAGAAACTGCACATGATTATATTTCAGGATTTGACAAACTTGGATCTTATGATTACGATTGCATCCTGATTGATATTATGTTACCTAACGGCAGCGGATTGGATTTACTTCAGGAAATTAAAAAGCAAAAAAAACAGAGTGCCGTGATTATTATTTCGGCAAAAGATGCTGTTGATGATAAAGTAAAAGGACTGGATTTAGGTGCTGATGATTACTTAAGCAAACCTTTTCATTTGTCTGAATTGCATGCCAGAATCAAGTCGGCAATGCGAAGAAACAATCATAATGGAGATAATCTTATTATCTGGAAAAACATCACACTTTCTCCGGAACAAAGAACGGTTTTGATCGAAAATAATACATTGGTTTTAAACCGAAAAGAGTTTGATTTACTATATTATTTCATCATTAACCCAAACAGATTAATTAATAAAACTGCGATTGCTGAATATGTATGGGGTGATCATACGGACCAGGCCGACAATTTAGATTTTGTATATTCGCAGATTAAAAATCTTCGTAAAAAACTTAAAGAAAGCAATGCAGAAATTGACATTCAGGCTGTTTACGGTATTGGATATAAAATGAGTTAATGAAATTACAAAATTATACACTTCGCTATTTGGCAGTCACGCTGCTTCTCGTTATCCCAATATGGGCAGGAATTTTTTATGTGCTGATTTTAGATGAAGTCTATGATAATATTGACGACGACTTAAAAAACTCAAAAATAATTATTGTTCGTCACGCTTTCGCGGATAGAAAATTGTTGAATTCTCCTGAATTTGGAATCAATAAATTTACCATAAAACCGCTTCCTAAAGGAAATTACCGCACCAAAGATGAGTTTTTTTCTACCAAGGAATTCATGGAATATGATAATGATGATGAACCTATCAGAATTTTAAAATCTGTTTTTAAAGATGAGGAAGGGAACAATTATGAGCTCATCATAAAAGCTTCTATTGTTGAAGAAGACGAATTGCTTCAAGATTTATTTTTGGCACTAATTGGTTTATACATCATGCTAGTTATAAGCATATTGGCAGTAAATCATTTATTATTAAAAAAAATATGGAAAGCATTTCATGTTGTTCTTGATAACCTTAAAGAAATAAAACTAGGAACCGGAAGCAAACTAAAAGCTATCGATTCTCCTATTGATGAATTTAATACATTGGCAAAAGAAGTTGAGAAAATGCTTAATCGTAACGAAAGTATTTATTCGAGCCAGAAACAATTTATAGAAAATGCTTCTCACGAATTGCAGACCCCTTTGGCAATAAGCATCAATAAACTGGAATTATTTGCAGAAAACAGCACGCTTCCGGAAGAACAAATGATAGAAATTGGAAAAATAACGGATACTTTAAACCGATTAACAAGATTGAATAAATCTTTATTAATGTTATCCAAAATTGAAAACCAACAATTCTCTGAAGAGCAAGAGGTTGATTTCAATAAACTTATTTTGACATTAACGGAAGATTATACTGATCTGGCCGAATTTAAAAAAGTAAAAATAATTATTACAGAAAATGATTCGTTACTCTTTAAAATGAATAAAGGTCTTGCGATTGCATTGATTAGTAATTTATTAAAGAATGCTTTGATACATAATCATCAGGAAGGTTTTGTGAATTTTGTTATCAATAAAAATGAAATCATAATTTCAAATTCCGGAAATAATGCACCGTTAAATTCAGCTGTTATTTTCAATAGATTTTACCGTCACACTACTACAAACGAATCTACAGGTTTAGGTTTATCAATTGTAAAATCTATTATCAATAATTATTCGATTACGGTCGAATATATCTTTACTGGCGATCATCAGTTTAAAATTAATTTTCCAAAAAAGTAGTATTTTTCTTTTTTTTCCTAATTGTTTCCTAATTCAGGTTATACACTTGTATCAGAATTTAAAAACATACAATTATGAAAACGAAATTAAATCTCGCTGCATTAGCAATTATAGGGTTATCATTTGGACTTTCTGCCAATGCACAAAAAACTGTTATTACAAAAACTGCTTTGCCAGTTAATGCTCAGACTTTTCTAAAAACTCATTTTACCGGTCAGGAACCTACTTATATTTTACAGGATAAAGAAACTTTTTCTACAGATTATAAAGTTCAGTTTGCCAACAATATGGAAGTAGAATTTGACGGAAAAGGAAACTGGGAAGAAGTAGACGGCAATCATCAGCCGATTCCGGTAACAGTACTCCCAAAAGCAATTGCAAATTACGTTAAAACCAATTTTGCAGGTGCAACAGTTACCAAAATCGACAAAGGAACCTGGGGTTACGAAGTGGATTTAAGTAATGGTCTGGAACTGGAATTTAACTCAAAAGGAAATTTTATTAGAATTGATAATTAAGCATAATATATTAAAGAATACAAACATGAAAAAAATAATTTTAACTGGTTTTATTGCCTTGTCTCTTTTATTCTCAACAACATCTTGCGACAGCGATGATGATCACGACACTATAATTAATGCTGCTGATTTACCAGCACCAGCAGGTACATTTATAACAACTTATTTTCCTAATGCAACTTATCAAACGATAAAAAAACAAAACAGAGCTGATAATGATGGTTCTATTTATGATGTCTTTTTAACGAATGGTTTTGAAATTGATTTTGATGCTAATGGAAACTGGGTAGATATTGACGGAAATCATCAGCCAGTTCCGGTCGAACTGGTTCCTGAAAAGATCCAGGCATATGTAACAACAAATTACGCGAATCAATCTGTAACATCAATTGATAAAGAGCCAACCTATATTGAAGTGGAACTAACCAGTACTATTGAGTTGATTTTTAATCTTCAGGGAGATTTCATTAGAGTAGATAAATAACTATCACTTAAAACAAAACCTAAAGCTCTGATTCAAACATCAGGGCTTTTTTTTTATCTATAAAGTATATTTTAAAAAAATAAGAAAATTCCTAATTGTTTATAGATTCAGGCTCTAATATTGTACTATAATAAATTATCAAAATAAATAATCATGAAAAAAACATTCATAACAAGCTTATTCGCACTATCAATTTTACTTTCTACAACTTCTTGTGATAGTAATGATGACACAACTCCTACTACTCAAACTGTAATTGAAGCAGCAGCACTTCCATCATCGGCAAAAACTTTTACTGAAACTTATTTTCCAAATGCTGTTTATAAATCGACAGTAAAATTAAATAACCCAAGCTTAAACGGAACTATTTATGATGTTTCACTTTCTAACGGATACGAAATTGATTTTGACATTAACGGAAACTGGACAGAAATTGATGGAGGGAATAATGCGATTCCAACAGCTTTAATTCCGGAAAAAATCAATGCTTATATAGCTGCAAATTATCCTGGTTTGTTTGTAGTTCAAATTGAAAACGAAAAAACAAAATATGATGTAGAACTTTCTAACGACTTAGATTTAGTTTTTACTATGCAGGGAGATTTTGTTAGAATTGATCACGACGGAGACAATCATAATGAAGTTGTAATAAACCCAACTACTTTACCTGCAGCAGCAACAACATTAATTGCTACACATTTTCCGACTTCAACAATTAGATTAGTAGAAAAACAAAATTCTGCAAGTTCAGACGGAACTGTTTATGATGTTTCTCTTTCTAATGGTTTCGAAATTGATTTTGATGCGAACGGAAACTGGACCGAGATTGACGGAGGCCGCCTGGCTATTCCAAACGCTTTAGTACCAGAAAAAATCGCTGCTTATGTAACTGCAAATTATCCTGCTTTACTATTAACAGCTATCGATAAAGAAAGAACTTATTATGATGTAGAACTTTCTAATGATTTGGATTTAGTTTTTGATCTTCAGGGAAATTTTCTGAGAATTGATAAATAATCTTTAATTAAAATAAAACCTAAGCTCTGATTCCAACATCAGGGCTTTTCTTTTTCAATACATCTTTCAAAATTTAGTCTTATCTTGTATAACAATTAAAATCAGCAAATATGAGAACGAAATTAAACTTGGTAGTCAGCCTAATTGCAGGATTACTATTTGGACTTTCTGCAAATGCACAAAAAACCGTTATTAAAAAAGAAGCTTTACCGGCAAATGCACAAACTTTTTTAAAGGCTCACTTTGGATCTAAAAAACCCAGTTATATATTAGAAGATAAAGAAATCCTTTCTACAGAATACAAAGTTAAATATGATAATAAAATCGAAATAGAATTTGATAAAAAAGGAAACTGGAAAGAAGTTGATGGTAATGGAGATAAAATTCCTTCTTCTATTATCCCGAAAAAAATCGCTTCGTATGTAAAAACAAACTTTCGTAAGGAGAAAATAACCAAAATCGAAATAGGAACTTTTGGCTATGAAGCTAAGATTACCAATGGCTTAGAATTAAAATTTAACCTAAAAGGAGATTTTACTAAAATTGATAAGTAACATTTAATTTTAAAAATAAAAAAGCCCACAAGTTTCTAAAAACCTGTGGGCTTTACTAAATTATCTCATTATCAAATTGACTAATTATCTAATTAAAAATTAGTCTTTTCTCCATTTTTTAGTTTCCTCAAAAATGTGTTCTAAGATCGCTGATTCTGTTTCGTCGAAATCTATGTTTCTTCTTCCCATCACTAATTTGGCAGTTTCAAAAGCTTTTTTAGTTACATAAGTCGTAAATCCTGCAGCTCCTCCCCAAGAAAAACTTGGCACAAAATTGCGAGGAAAACCACTTCCGAAAATATTGGTGCTTACTCCTACTACAGTTCCGGTATTAAACATCGTATTGATTCCGCATTTACTGTGATCTCCCATCATCAAACCACAAAACTGAAGTCCGGTTTTAGCAAAACCTTCGGTTTCGTAACTCCATAATTTTACTTCTTCGTAGTTATTTTTCAGGTTCGAATTATTACTATCAGCTCCAATATTACACCATTCACCTAAAACAGAATCACCTAAAAATCCGTCGTGTCCTTTGTTTGAATTCGCAAAAAGAATCGAATTTTTAACCTCTCCTCCTATTCTTGATCCAGGGCCAACTGTTGTAGCGCCATACACTTTGGCATTTAGTTTTACCTGAGCATTCTCGCATAAAGCAAAAGGACCACGAATTACGGTTCCTTCCATAATTTCAGCATTCTTACCTATATATATAGGTCCTGTTGAAGCATTCAGTGTAACAAACTCTAATTTTGCTCCTTCTTCGATAAAAACATTCTCAGGCGCAATAACATTTACACTTTTCGGGATAGATTGCGATTTTCTGTCTTCGGTTAGATAAATAAAATCTTCACGAATGGCAGCGTCGTTTTTAGAGAAAATATCCCAAGTATGTTCTACAGTCAGAGCATCTCCGTTATATTGAATGATTTCGTAAGAATCAAAATCTACTTCTTCCTGATTTTCTGTGGTAAAAAAAGCGATCACATCATCTCCTTTAAAGATTGCCTGATTTTCTTTTAAATCAGAAACCAGTTCTGCAAGCGCATCATTTGGTAAATATGCCGCATTGATCATCACGTTTTCTTCCATTTCCACCATCGGAAATTTGGTTGATAAGTAATCTTCGGTAATAGTGGTTATGGTCGAACCTAAACGTGCTTCCCATTTTTGGCGAATCGTCATGATTCCAATTAATATGTCAGCAACAGGTCTTGTAAAGGTAAAAGGTAGTAAAGCATTCCGGACGGGACCGTCAAAAAGAATGTAATTCATAAATATAAAATTTGTACTTGTTAAAATCTTGATTTGGTTATCGAGATCAAAGTTACAAATATTTATGCGTTTTCATTAAATGCACATTAATTCAAACCAAAAAATAATTGCTTTTTTTTAGAGCCACTACTAAAATATTGTCCAGAATCATATTTTTTTATATTGCTAATCATTTAACCGCAAAGCCCGCAAAGATTTTACGCAAAGCTCGCAAAGTAATTATTCACAAAGCGTTGCGAACTTTGCGGTACTAGTACAACCTGAAATAAAAAAACTTTGCGCACATTGCGGTTAAATAATTCTCAAAAAAAAAGCCTCCCAAATTGGAAGGCTTTATATAAATTAAAACAGTTATTAGTTTTTAACGTGTTTTGCATATTTAGTTTTAAATTTATCAATACGTCCTGCAGTATCGATAAGTTTAGATTTACCAGTATAAAAAGGGTGAGATGTTCTAGAAATCTCCATTTTTACAACTGGATACTCAACTCCGTCAACTTCAATTGTTTCTTTTGTATCTGCAGTAGATTTAGTGATAAAAACTTCGTCATTTGACATGTCTTTAAATGCAACTAATCTGTAATTTTCTGGGTGAATTCCTTTTTTCATCTTTTATTTTTATTTATTGTTTAGAGCATTTTTATTTTGAAGCTTTTTCATGGTTAGAAAAAGGTGTAAACAAAGGATACTCTTTTTTTGTTTAAAACTTTTAATTATTTCAGTTTGCAAATTTACAATTCTTTTTTAATCTACAAATGTTTAGCGCACTTTTTTTTAGTTAAATTCAAAAAGCTTTTTTATCTCTCATATATTGGGAATTGCTATATTTGTGGATTAATTAAACTAATAATTATATGGATAAAAATATATCTCCTGCTAAGTCGGGAACTATGTACGGTCTTTTGTTCGGTGTTATAATGGTTTTAGAGTTTGTCGTTATGTATGTAATTGGCATGAAATCATTAGTAAACTCAAGTGTTGGAGTAATTGTAAACATAGCCAACTATTTAGTTCTTCCTCTTATATTTATATACTTAGGTTGTAATCATTATAAGAAGGATATCAACAATGGATTCATATCTTTTTCTGAATGTTTAAAAACAGGAGTTTCAATTACTGTTATTGCAGGCTTGGTATATGCCATATTTAGTGTAATTTTTAATCTAATATTTCCTGAATTCATAAACGAAATGTTAGAAATTTCTAAAGAAGGAATGATAACTCAGAATCCTAATATAACATCAAAAGAATTAGAAATGGGGCTTAGCATGGTTAAAAAATTCATGAACCCATTAATTGTTCTTCCAGTAACACTTGTCATGTATTCATTAATTGGATTAATTTATTCTCTGATTATTGGGGCAATAGTAAAAAATGACAAACCTTAAGTCTATAATAAAATATAAATGAATCTATCTATACTTATACCGCTTCTTAATGAAGAGGAATCACTAAAAGAACTCTATTCGTGGATTATTAAAGTGATGCAATCTAATAATTACTCTTATGAAATCATTTTTGTAGATGATGGAAGTACAGATGATTCTTGGAATATTATCGAAAGTTTTTCTAACGAAAACCCTAATGTAAAAGGAATTCGTTTCATGAAAAACTTTGGAAAATCACAGGCCCTTCATGCTGGTTTTGCAAAAGCGCAAGGAGACGTTATTATTACTATGGATGCCGATTTGCAGGATAGTCCGGATGAGATTCCGGGATTATACGAAATGATCACGGCTCAAAAATTTGATTTGGTTTCGGGATGGAAAAAGAAACGTTACGACTCTGTTGTAGCAAAAAATCTTCCGTCTAAACTTTTTAACTGGGCGGCCAGAAAAACGTCGGGAGTTGAGTTGAATGATTTCAATTGCGGCTTAAAAGCTTACAAAAATACGGTGGTAAAAAACATTGAAGTTTCGGGCGAAATGCACCGATATATTCCTGTTTTAGCCAAAAATGCCGGTTTTAATAAAATTGGCGAAAAAGTGGTGATTCACCAGGCTCGTAAATACGGTGAAACCAAATTTGGAATGGAGCGTTTTATAAACGGTTTCCTTGATTTAATTACAATTTGGTTCTTGTCAAGATTCGGAAAAAGACCAATGCACTTATTTGGCGCAATGGGTTCGGTAATGTTTATTATCGGTTTTTTATCTGCCGCATATATTGGTATTTCTAAATTATACCATATGTATAACGGAATGAAATATAGCCTGGTAACAAGCAATCCCTGGTTTTTTATTGCTTTAACAACTATGATTTTAGGAACTCAATTGTTTCTTGCAGGTTTTCTTGGAGAAATTATTTTGAGAACTAAAAACAACGAAGCGCGTTACAAAGTAGCCCGAGAGGTTAATTTTTAACGTGAAGCCCTAGCCCTGATGGGAGTGGCATCCTTTTATGGCGGGGTTCGCCATAAAAGATATAACGGACAGCAGGAAATAGCTCCTGAAAATTATTATTATTTTAAATTAAATATAAAAATATACGAATGATGAATATAGCACCTAATATCCTGAATGCTGTAAACGAATGGTTAACACCTACATTTGACAACGATACGCAAGCTGCGGTTAAAGAATTAATGACTACGTCGCCAAAGGAACTTGAGGAAAGTTTTTATAAAAATCTTGAATTTGGAACTGGCGGAATGCGCGGTGTTATGGGCGTTGGAAACAACAGAATCAACAAATATACGCTTGGAAAAAATACTCAGGGTTTATCTGATTATTTACACGAAGTTTTCCCAAACCAACCTTTAAAAGTGGTTATTGCTTATGATTGTCGTCATAACAGTAATACTTTGGCTAAAGTTGTGGCTGATGTTTTCTCGGCAAACGGAATTCACGTTTACTTATTCTCTGACTTAAGACCAACTCCTGAATTGTCTTTTGCTCTTAAACATTTAGGATGTCAATGCGGAATCGTACTTACGGCTTCTCATAATCCGCCGGAATACAACGGATACAAAGTTTACTGGGAAGATGGCGGACAAATTGTTCCTCCTCAGGATGCTGCAATTATTAATGTGATCGAAAATTTAAGCTACGATAAAATTAAATTCAATGCTAACGAAAGTCTGATTGAATATATTGATACTGAAATCGACAAAGCATTTATAAAATCATCTATCGAAAACGCAAGTTTTAATACTCCGGCTGAAGCCAAAGATAACCTACATGTTGTCTTTACTTCATTGCACGGAACTTCTATAAAATCTATTCCGGATACTTTAGCGCAAGCGGGTTACAAAAACGTTCATATTGTACCGGAACAAGCAATTCCTGACGGGGATTTCCCAACGGTTAAATCTCCAAATCCTGAAGAGCCAGAGGCTTTGACTATGGCTTTGGCTTTGGCCGATAAAACCAATTCTGACATTGTTGTAGGAACAGATCCTGATTGCGACCGTCTTGGTGTTGCGGTGAGAAACAACGATGGTAAAATGATTTTGCTTAACGGAAATCAGACAATGATTTTAATGACTTCTTTTTTATTGAAACAATGGAAAAAAGCAGGCAAAATCAACGGTAAACAATTTGTAGGCTCTACAATTGTTTCGACTCCGATGATGATGGAACTGGCTACAAGTTATGGCGTTGAATGCAAAGTTGGTTTGACCGGTTTTAAATGGATTGCCAAAATGATCAAAGATTTCCCGGAACTTGAATTTATTGGCGGTGGGGAAGAAAGCTTTGGTTTTATGGTGGGTGACGCCGTAAGAGATAAAGATGCTGTTGCAGCTACTTTATTAATATGTGAAGTTGCAGCTCAGGCAAAAGCGGCGGGAAGCAGCGTTTACAATGAACTTTTACAGCTTTATGTAGAAAATGGTTTCTATAAAGAATACTTGGTTTCGTTAACCAAAAAAGGAATGGAAGGTTTGCAGGAAATTAATCAGATGATGATTGATTTGCGTCAAAATCCTTTGAAAGAAATCAGCGGACAAAGAGTAATTATGGTCGAAGATTATCAATCATCGATTGCTTTGAACTTATTGACAGGTGAAGAATCTGCAATGGATATCCCGAAATCGAATGTATTGATTTATTATACAGAAGATGGTTCTAAAATTTGCGCAAGACCAAGCGGAACTGAGCCTAAAATTAAATTCTACATTAGTGTTAATGCAGAATTAGATTCGGTTACCAATTTTGATGCTGCAGAAAGTTATTTAGACGAAAAAATACAAAACATCATTGCAGGAATGCAATTGAAATAAAAAATAATGAGTGATAAACCGGAAGCAAATGATCAGCCTGAACTATTAAATTCGATTATAGGATTAATAGATCAGACCCGTCATTTTGTTGCCAAAACGGTGAATCAGGAATTAACGCTGTTGTATTGGAAAATTGGAAAGACCATTAATGAAGAAATTCTAAAAAATGATCGTGCCGATTATGGAAAGAAACTCATTAAGAATTTAAGCGAGGAACTTTCTACACGATACGGAAGTGGATTTAACAAAAGAAATCTACACAGCTTCATCAAGTTAAACTCTATAATTCAAGACTTTACAATTGTGCACACAGTGTGTGCACAATTGAGTTGGTCTCATATTAGAACCTTAATTTATATTGAAAATAATATTAAAAGAGAGTTCTATATTCAAATGAGCGTTCATGAACGTTGGAGCGTGAGAACTTTACAGGAACGTATTGACAGTATGCTTTTTGAAAGAACTGCCATTAGCAAAAAACCCGAAGAAACTATTCTTAGTGATCTTGCTCTTTTAAAATCAGAAAAACAAATTAGTCCGGACCTCACCTTTAGAGATCCTTACTTTCTTGATTTTCTGGGACTTCATGACAGTTATTCTGAAAAGGATCTGGAAAGTTCTATTTTGGCACAATTGCAAAATTTCATTACCGAAATGGGAAGCGAGTTTGCTTTTCTTGCACGCCAAAAAAGAATAACTATTGATGATGAAGATTTCTATATCGATTTACTTTTTTATCATCGCGGCCTCAGAAGATTAGTTGCTATTGACTTAAAACTAGGAAAATTTAAAGCCGGATACAAAGGCCAAATGGAGCTCTATTTACGTTGGTTAGAGAAAAACGAACAAAAAGAAGGTGAAAACAAACCAATTGGATTAATTTTGTGCAGTGAAAAATCTCCTGAACAAATAAATTATTTAATGCTTGACAATGACGAACAAATCAAAGTTTCAGCTTATTTAACACAATTACCAGAAAAAAAATTATTGCTAGAAAAACTGGAAAAAGCCATTGCTATAGCAGAAAATAATATCTATAAATAAATGAGTAACATAAAAAAAATAATCCCTTTTATATATCCGTATAAAAAATATGCATTCTTAAACATTTTTTTCAATGTTTTGTATGCGCTTTTTAGCACTCTTTCGTTTGTTGCTTTAATACCGATGCTTCAGGTATTATTTGATAAAAACAAGCAAATTACGGTAAAACCGGTATATCAGGGAATTCTAAAAATTCAGGACTACGGCCAGGACTATTTAAGCTATTATATTACCACCACAAAAGGCACACATGAATCCGGTTATGTTTTATCGATAATGGTCGCGATTATTATCTCGATCTTTTTACTTAAAAACTTAGCCGATTATGCCGCTATGTTTTTTATCACTTTTTTGCGAAATGGTGTTTTAAGAGACATGCGAAATGCAATGTACAAGAAAACGCTGGAACTGCCTTTAGCTTTTTATTCTGAAAAAAGAAAAGGAGATGTAATTTCCAGAATTTCAGCCGACGTAAATGAGGTACAAAACTCATTTTTAGCCATTCTGGAACTTATTGTAAAAGAACCTTTGACTATTATTTTCACCATAACCACAATGTTGATTATCAGTCCTAAGCTAACACTTTTTGTTTTTATTTTTATTCCTGTTTCCGGTTATATTATTTCATTAATTGGAAAACAGCTTAAAAAACAATCTACTAAAGCGCAGCAGGAACAAGGGACTTTTTTATCGACTATAGAAGAAACCATTGGAGGTTTGAAGGTTGTAAAAGGATATAATTCTGAAAATTATTTCAACAATGTTTTTCAAAATTCTACAGAACGTTTTTTCAACTTATCAAATAGTATTGGTAATCGCCAGAACTTAGCCTCTCCTGCAAGTGAATTTATGGGAATCACTGTAATTGCGATCTTATTATGGTACGGAGGTCAAATGGTCTTAATCGACAAAAGCTTAGATGGCGCTGCTTTTATCGCTTATATGGGATTAGCCTACAATATCCTGACACCTGCAAAAGCAATCTCCAAAGCTTCTTACGGAGTAAAAAGAGGAAATGCAGCAGCAGAACGTGTTCTGGAAATTTTAGATCAGGAAAATCCAATTACTTCTAAACCTGATGCTATTGTAAAAACATCTTTTGATGATAGTATCGAGGTTAAAAATATCAATTTTAAATATCAGGACGAAACGGTTTTAAAAGACTTTTCTCTTAGTATTAAAAAAGGTCAAACCGTAGCACTAGTTGGACAATCAGGAAGCGGAAAAAGTACTATTGCCAACTTAATGACTCGTTTTTATGATGTAAATGACGGTACTATTGCTATTGACGGCATCAACATAAAAGACATGAACTTACAATCTCTTCGTGGTTTAATGGGATTGGTTACTCAGGACAGTATTTTGTTTAACGATACTATAAAAGCAAACATTTCGTTAGGAAAATTAGACGCTACAGATGATGAAATTATTGAAGCTCTAAAAATTGCGAATGCTTATGAATTTGTAAGCGAGTTACCTTTAGGAATCTACACTAACATTGGAGATAGCGGAAACAAACTTTCAGGAGGACAAAAACAACGTTTATCAATTGCCCGTGCGGTATTGAAAAATCCTCCGATTATGATTTTGGATGAAGCAACATCTGCTTTGGATACCGAGAGCGAAAAATTTGTTCAGGTGGCTTTAGAGAATATGATGCAAAACAGAACTTCGATTGTAATTGCACACCGACTTTCGACCATTCAAAAAGCAGACCTGATTGTGGTAATGCAAAAAGGAAAAATCGTTGAGCAGGGAACACACGACGAATTGATTGCTCACAACGGAACTTACAATAAGCTGGTAACGATGCAGTCTTTTGAATCGTAAACAAAAGAACCAACTTTTAGCCACAGATTACACAGATTAACACGGATTATTTTTCTACTACTGAATTAAAATCTTATATTTATCTGTATAATCTGTGGCTTTTTTTTTAGAATAAATCTTAAAACTCAAAAAATGTATCTCAACAATCCAAACATAACGCTTCCTGATGATCCGGATACCATTGTTTGGAAATACTTAGACTTATCTAAATTTCTTGATTTATTATTGTCGAAGAAATTATTCATGTCCCGATCTGATAAATTCGAAGATCAATATGAAGGTACTTTTAGCGAACCTACTTTTGAAGAGATTAAAAAACTGGCGGCAGACAATCCTGAATTTTTAAATTACTACAAAACACATCGCGAAAAAGTAGCCATTAGCAGTTGGCATATTAACGAATATGAATCGTTTGCCATGTGGCAGATTTTCACCCAAAACAGCGAAGGATTAGCCATACAATCTACTATTGGAAGATTACAAAAAGCAGTACGGCCCGAAAATAATTTTGACCAATATATTGGCGAAGTCAATTATATCGATTACAAAAAAGAATACATTCCGTTTGATGATTTGTTCTTTCCGTTTTTGTTTAAACGAAAAAGTTTTCAGTACGAACGTGAAGTACGCATTCTTACCGATACTTCAAAAAGTGACATCAAATTAAATGACGGAATAAAAATAAACGTTGATCTTAAACAATTAATTGAAAAGATATACATTCATCCAAAATCTGAAAACTGGTATAAAAAGCTGGTTATTGAGCTCGTAGAACGCTTAGGTTTTGGTTTCGAGATCGAAAAATCTGATTTGGAAAGTGATATATTGATCTAAAGGCACTAAGCCACTAAGGTTCTAAGGTTCTAAGTTTTTTTTTGCCACTCCCGATAGCTATCGGGATATATAGATTAAAAGGATTTTATCCGCCTTAAAAGAAAAAGCCCTTTAAAAATTAATTGATTTAATTTTTAAAGGGCTTTTTCTTTTGATTCCAAATCTTAGCAACTTAGAACCTTAGTAACTTAGAATCTTTAAATAGGCTTATAACTTTTCACTTCCCATTTTTTAGATCCTAAATCAATGTAGTTGTAATGCAAAACGTCGTTTTTATCAAATTGTCCGTTTTGGTTGGTATCTTCTATTGTTCTAAAGTACAGACGGCTTTTAGATTCGACTAAACTCCAGTCTATTAATTCCTGAAAATCTTCGGAAATCTTTGTGAAATTTTCTCCGCTAATACTGCTTAGATATAATGTTTTAATATCTCCTGAATCAATTTTACCGTCTTTATTGGTATCTGAATCTGCCAGCGTATATACCATAATCTGGTTTTGAGTTCTGTCTGCAACTGACTTTAAATACGTAGCAGTCAAGATCAAAACAGGCTTATCCGATAAAGGGCGAATGGAATCTGAATCTACCTTTTGAAATTTTAAATTCTGTAAATATCCTGTAATTTCATATTCGCCTAAATTCGAAATCGTAAAACTCACATCGTTTACACTCGAAGATCCGTAACGTGATTTGGTTCCTTTTTCGAAAACGCGCAAATCGCCAACAGGATGAATTAAATAACTTGTTCCTTCCATCTGAATAGGCAAATCGGCTATTTCAATCTGCGTTGAATCTGTTTTGGACACAACATTTGATTTGTTGGCTGCATCATAAATCACTTTCGGTTTCTGAACTTCGTCTTTACAACTCACTAATGTTCCGACGATTGCCAAGGCTATATATGTTAAGGATTTTTTCATGTATGCAAATTATATTAGGATATCAAATATAGTATTTTTGATTGTATTATTTCGTTTTATTGAATTTTACTAAAGCAAAGATGTTGAGAAGCACTAATCCCAAATAACCCAGAAATATAATCCATTGCTGTTTTAGAAAAGAAACCTGAAATATCTGAAGTTCTTTTTTTCGGTTTTCTTCCGCCATTCTAAGTGTATTTATTTCTGAAAATTGTCCATTACCACAAACAAAGCCACGATTTCTATTATGTCTTGGTTTAGCATTTGCCAATACATAAATATTATCTTCAGACAAAACCCAGGTCGGCACATTTTCCTCAGACATAATACTAATTACACTAACAAAAGTATCGTAATCTGTTTTTGGTCCAAAATGAATTTTAGCCCCATTTATAGTATCATATTTCTTAATCAAATCATGAACAAAAAAACTCAATTCTTTTAATTTTCGTTCCTCTTTTAATTTATTGTCATCAAACTTAAAAATTTTATACTTTCTTAAATCTTCAACTTTAAATTTTGCAAGTTCATCTTTATTGGGAACAAAAAACTCAAGATAATTATAAACCTTAAAAGCATCAACTTTATAAAAGTAATACAAACACAACAACGGAATAAAAACCAAAGATATTATTCCCGGCACGTAAAAAATTCGTTTTCTTTTTTCACGCTTATTTGTCATAACCTCGCATTCAGCTTTACATTAAAAACCCTTGAAGTCATATAATTTGGAATCGCGTATTGATTTTTAGAGTACACATCACGAACCCAGGTATTGGTTATCGCGTTTTGATTATTAAAAAGATTAAAAATCTCTAATCCAACAGATAATTCTTTAAAGTTTTTCAACCATTTTGCCTTAGCTACCTTTGTATTGCTATCTACAAAAACTTTGGCAAAACCAACATCTACTCTACGATAATCATTCAATCGGTTTTGATACAAATAAGGATCTGAATAGGCCGGAGCTCCACCGGGCAAACCTGTATTATAAACCAGATTAAGATATAATTTCACACTTGGGATATTAGGCATATAATCCTGAAACAACATCGCAAATTTCAAACGCTGATCTGTTGGTCTGGCGATATATCCTTTATCAGCATAATTCTCTTCGGTTCTTAAATAACCAAAACTAATCCACGATTCAGTTCCCGGAACAAATTCTCCGTTCAACCTGAAATCAAGACCTTGCGCGTAAGCTTTTGCATTATTATTAGCGATATAACGAATCCTGACATTATCGATCGAATATACATTGACATCTGAAAGTGATTTATAATACAATTCCGTGACCCATTTAAACGGGCGGTTCCACATCTTGAAATTATAGTCATTACTCAAAACAATATGTACGGATTCCTGCGCTTTTACATTTGGATTCACAACGCCATCCAGATCACGAAGTTCTCTGTAAAAAGGCGGTTGATAATATAATCCTCCCGAAAGCCTGAAAACCATATCCATATCCCAATCCGGTTTTATGGCAAACTGTGCACGCGGACTAAAAACAATTTGATTTTTTCCTTCAACGGCCGCACCGGAAACATCCCAACTCTGGAAACGAGCACCTATATTATACCAAACCTGATTAGATCCCAGTTCTGATTTTTTATTGTATTGGGCGTAACCCGAAAACCTGTTGATAGTATTAAAATTGGTAGCTCGAACATCCTGATATGGCAAAAGCGGCCCGGTATAAGGCTCGTACGGCTGATTGTTTTTAGGCAAAATAACAATAGGCGGATTAATAGAAAATCCTGCCGAATCGATCATTTCCCACTCTACAATCCTGTCACGAATCGATTCTCGGGTATATTTTAAACCAAACTCTAGCTGGCTGTCATTCTTCCATTCTTTAAAGCCTTTAATTTCTGCATTTGCGATCAACGCATCAAGATCGTTTCTGGCGTGATTGAGTTGTGAACCAATTCCGCGTGTAAAATCAACCTGAGTCGGACCTTGCTCCCCTACATTTCCTAAACGATATTGTGCCAAAATATCAAAATGTTCCTCCTCTTTTGTATGAAACAACGAGCCAATAAATTTTAAGGTTAAACTTGGTGAAACCTTATAAGTTGTTTTTAAAGCGCCAAAATAAGTATCGTATTGATCGCGTTCTTTTCCTTCGTAATACACTGCCAGCGACATGGGCTGATCTATTGTTCCAAATTTTGTTTCGCGCGTTAATGGTTCATACAGGTATTTATTCTGAGATATATTTCCCAAAAAACTCACCTGCCACTTATCCGAAATATCATAATTAACATTCGTCTGAATATCGGCGAAAGTTGGCGTATAATTGGTTTGTGTATCCTGACTATTTACGAGTAAACTATTATTGCGATAACGAACACCAGTCACCGCTGACCATTTTTTATTTTTAGAAACAGCATCAACAGAAATGCTTCCGCCCAATAAACTGGCCTCTAACGAAGCACCAAACTGAGTTGGTTTTCGATACGTAATATCTAAAACCGAGGATAATTTATCGCCAAATTTGGCCTGAAATCCTCCTGCAGAGAAATCAACATTCTGAACCAGATCCGTATTGGTAAAACTCAATCCTTCTTGTTGTCCGGAACGAATTAAAAACGGACGATAGACTTCGACTTCGTTTACATACACTAAATTTTCGTCGTAATTACCACCACGAACCGCATATTGCGTACTGAGTTCGTTGTTTGAATTTACTCCCGGTAATGTTTTTAGAATATTTTCTATTCCTGCGTTTGCGCCCGGAATTTTTTTAATGGTAGCAGCATCAACCGTTGCAATTCCCTGAACGCGTTTTTTATTTCTGGAAGAAACAAAAACCTCTCCCATTTGCTCTTCTGAACTGCTCATAACGGGATTAAAAACAAAAACTTCATTAGGTTTTAAACTCACTGTAAGACTCATCATTTTTAAGGAAATATGAGTAAAAATCAGCGACGTTTTTTTATTTGAAGGTACATTGATTTCAAAAAAACCATTGGCATCAGATTGTTTTGTAATACCCAAAGAGGTAATATTTACATCTGGAACAGGACGATTATGATCATCTAAAATAACACCTTTGACATGAGCATTTTGAGCAAATGAAAAACACGTAATGCATAAAAAAAGGAAAACAAATAGTAGCTTATTATGGTTCAATCGCTTTGGTTTTATTTTGGTTGACTTCTAAAAAAACGAGTTTCAAAGATAGCAGAATTACCCACATTATCAATGACTTCTATTTTTAAATCGTTTTCTCCTTCCAGCAAAAATTCATTATCAAAAGTATGCGAAATTCTTCTGGCTTTATTTTCATATTCAAATAAAACCCATTTACCGTTCAAATATCCATTATATGATTTTATGCCTGATGCAGCATCGCTAATTGTAAAATCGATTTTTTTCTGGTCGCTGATCCATTTTCCCTCAACAGGTTTGGCAATTTTTATAACAGGAGCAATTGTATCGAGAACCAAACCGTATTGGCCCAGTATTTTGGCTTTGGCAGTAAAAACATCTCCTTTTCTAATGGTTCCGTTATAACTTGTACCTTTCCCGATATACAATTTATCACGCAAAGATTCAGGATAAGTACTGTCCTTAATAGTAATGGTAAAGTTTGAATGTACCGGAACCGTATCATCATGAATGTAAATTCGGTTATTTTTTACATCAAAATTCATATTAAAATCTTCGTAGAAAGTTCCTGCAGGAAAGAAAACCGACATATTATCTTTCTCGAAATTGGAGTCCTTATTATATTTAATAAAATATTTTGACGTAAAAGGTTCTGCCTGCACAAGCGGTGTTGCGGTATCATACTCAATTGGAACTGTAATTGAATTTTGATTTCCGTAAAAATCAGAAACTTCAATTCTGTAAGTAGAAGCCAGATTTGGCTGAGCCGAAATTATACCACGTTCTGAATCTGTTTTAACAATACTTAATGCAAAAGGCGTTTTCATGAAAAGTTTCTGAACACGCTGACTTGTCTTTTTATATCGCGAATAATCAATAAAGGCATTGATGTAACGCATTTCGTCAAACGAATAGGTATTAAACTGACAATTGTAATTTTGATTTCCGTTTAAAAAACTGGAAACATTAAAAACACCGTTTTTGTTATGAGAAACATCATCGGTATCAACAGCATTAATTCCAAAACCAATTTTTCCGTTTGTTTTTACTTTTCCTGCCAGATAAGTTCCGTCTTTTTGAAGCGTCATATTCACCAACAAAGGCTGTTTCGACTGATTCACCGTTGCATTGTCTAAAGGATAAACATACAAACCAGAAAGCGTAGGTTTTTTAGTATCCTTAATATCTTTATCAAATCCAAAAAACATCGGATTGATCACAAATTCTGTTTTACTATCGCGAATTTCAAAATGCAAATGTGGCCCTTCAGATGAACCTGTATTTCCGGAAAGTCCAATTATTTGCCCTTTTGTAACAGGCAATTCGTTTGGCTTAAGAAACATTTCGATTTCATAAGCTTTTTCTTTATAATGCGTTTTTTTTACATAATCCAGAATTTCACCAACAGGAGTTTGTAAATGTCCATAAACTGAAGTATACCCATTTGAATGCGTAATATAAATACATTTTCCGTTTCCAAAAGTCGAAATTTTTATTCTTGAAACATATCCGTCAGCAATTGCGTGTACACTTAATCCTTCTCTTTGATTGGTTTTTAAGTCGAATCCTGCATGAAAATGATTGGGCCTTAACTCCCCAAAATTACCGGAAAGCTGCATCGGGATATCAAGCGGTGCGCGGAAATCATTCTTTGGATATTGCGTTTGAGCAAAAATAAAAGGGCAAAAAAACAGGGCAAGTAGTGAGAATTTCATAAGCAACATTTTTGCTAAGATAAAAAAATAAGAGGCCAAAACCGAGTAAAAAGCTACAAAAATACAATTGATTGAATTTCATTTAATTGGTTATTTTTAATGTAAAAAAATCGATAAAAAATTGCATTAATAAAAAGGAATACTAACTTTGTATGATTAAGTAATGAATAGGATTTACAATGAGTGTAATTGCAGAAATAATTGATACTCTTGAATATAAAGTCGAAAAGCTTTTTGAGAAGTCAAAAGCTCTAGAAAAAAATAATCAGGTATTACGATTAGAACTAGCCAAAGCTGCGCAAATTATCCAGAAACAATCTGAAGAAATGGAGGCTTTGAAAAAGCAATATGATACACTTAAAATAGCCAATTCGTTGCTCGGCAGCGACAATAACAAGAGAGAGACAAAGCTTAAAATAAATTCATTAATTCGCGAAATTGATTACTGTATAGCACAACTATCAGACTAGAAAGACATGGACGGAAAGCTAAGAATTAAAATATCAATTGCAGACAGGGTTTACCCGCTAACGGTAGAACCTACTCAGGAAGAAGGACTTAGAAGTGCTTCAAAAAAAATTGATGCTATGATCAAGCAATTCGAAGAAAGTTACGCAGTTCGTGACAAACAAGATGTTCTGGCTATGTGTGCCTTGCAATTTGCATCACAAGTAGAACAAAAACAAATTGATAACGCAATCGATGGAGAAGAAACCATCGAAAGAATTAAAAGATTAAATTCGCTATTAGATCAATATCTCGAAAATTAAACGTTCTTTACAGAAACTAAGATACTGCCTACATTAGTTCACAATTGGTAAACTCAACACTAACAAATTAAAGTGAGTGAATCTTCGCTACTATAGTATGCCATGCTTCGGCAAGGAAACTTGAACAGTGAGTTAGCTCAAAACTTGTCTTTACGAGTTTATTCAAGCAATTAATGTAGGCTTTTTTTATATATAAATTTTAACAAACATGGACATAATAACGATCATTATTTCAGGTATAATAGGGATTGCAGCAGGTTTTGCAATCGCTAAAATTATCGAAAAAAGCAATATTTCTAATCTAATCAAGAACGCAAAAAAAGAAGCTTCTTCAATTTTAAAAGATGCTAATTTAGAAGCCGAAAACATTAAAAAAGATAAAATTCTTCAGGCAAAAGAAAAATTCATTGAATTAAAATCTGAGCACGAACAAGTAATTTTAGCCAGAGATAAAAAAGTAGCCGAAGTAGAAAAAAGAGTTCGCGATAAAGAATCTCAAATTTCTAACGAACTTTCTAAAGCCAAAAAAGTTAACGACGATTTTGAAGCTAAAACAAACGAGTACAATAACAAAATTGAAGTTTTAGACAAAAAACAAGCTGAAGTTGACAAATTACACAAAAGTCAATTGCAACAACTTGAAGTAATTTCAGGACTTTCTGCAGAAGAAGCAAAAGAACAATTGGTTGAAGGCTTAAAAGCTGAAGCTAAGAGTAAAGCAATGTCTCATATTCAGGATACTATTGAAGAGGCAAAACTTACAGCGCAACAAGAAGCTAAGAAAATTATCATCAACACTATTCAAAGAGTTGGAACGGAAGAAGCAGTTGAGAATTGCGTATCTGTTTTCAACATTGAATCTGATGATGTAAAAGGTAGAATTATTGGTCGTGAAGGTCGTAACATTAGAGCGCTTGAAGCTGCAACAGGAGTAGAAATCATTGTTGATGATACACCGGAAGCTATTATTCTTTCTTGTTTTGATCCGGTTCGTAGAGAAATTGCACGTTTGTCATTGCACAAATTGGTAACTGACGGACGTATTCACCCGGCAAGAATTGAAGAAGTTGTGGCTAAAACGGCTAAACAAATCGATGACGAAATTATCGAAGTTGGTAAACGCACCGTTATTGATTTAGGAATTCACGGTTTACACCCTGAGTTAATTAAAGTTGTAGGTAGAATGAAATACCGTTCTTCTTACGGACAAAACTTATTGCAACACTCCAGAGAAGTTTCTAAACTTTGTGGTATCATGGCAGCCGAATTAGGCCTTAACGTGAAACTGGCAAAAAGAGCAGGTTTACTACATGATATTGGTAAAGTTCCGGATACTGAAAGTGATTTACCTCACGCATTATTAGGTATGCAATGGGCGGAGAAATATGGTGAAAAAGAAGAAGTTTGTAACGCCATTGGAGCTCACCACGACGAGATCGAAATGAAATCATTACTTTCTCCTATCGTTCAGGTTTGTGATGCTATTTCAGGAGCAAGACCAGGCGCAAGACGTCAGGTTTTAGATTCATACATTCAGCGTTTGAAAGATCTTGAAGAAGTAGCTTACGGTTTTAGCGGTGTAAAAAATGCATACGCAATTCAGGCTGGTAGAGAACTTCGTGTAATTGTAGAAAGCGAAAAAGTTTCTGATGACAATGCAGCAAACTTATCATTCGAAATTTCACAAAAAATCCAAACCGAAATGACTTATCCGGGTCAGGTAAAAGTGACTGTAATTAGAGAAACAAGAGCAGTGAATATTGCGAAGTAATCTCGAAACACTATAAAATAATAAAGGCTATCTTCTACAGATAGCCTTTATTATTTTATATCAATTTAGGATTTTAAACATCATTAAAGATGATTTTAAAACTAGTCCCTACTCCAACCTCACTTTCAACAGAAATCGTCCCTTTCATCGCTTCAATTTGATTTCTGGTGATATACAAGCCAATTCCGCGGGCTTCCTGATGTTTATGAAATGTTTTATACATACCGAATAATAAATCACCGTATACATTCAAATCAATACCCAATCCGTTATCGGTAATTTTTAAGGATTTATGTCCTTCGGGTTCAATCGAAAAATCAAATACAATAACAGGGTCTCGATCCGGATGCGCATATTTTATGGCATTTGTGGCAAAATTCAACAAAACACTTTCCATATAAGCCGGATTAAAATTAATCGTCAAATACTTAGGAACATTATTTATTATCGTAACATTCTTTTGTTTATCAAACCCTTTTATAGTCGAGATCGTTTTGTCGATATAGTCACAAAGTTTTAAGGATACAACCGCAATATTAATATTGCTTTGTGTTTTTACAATCTGAGTTAAATTTGAAATCGTATCATTTAAGTCGTTCGAAACGGTCCTTAAATGTTCCAGCATCTCATTTACGGTTTGTCTTTCAATATCAGCATCAATAAAGTCTAAAATCGATTTAATGTTGCCGGCTTGTGTATTTAAGTTATGCGAAACAATATGCGAAAAATTCACCAGTCGGCTATTTTGATCGCTGTATAATTTCATGGTTTTTAAAAGTTCTAACTCTTTTTCTTTTTGTAAAGAAACATCGGTATGCGTACCAATAACACGTAATGGTTTTCCGTTTTCATCTCTTTTGATCACTTTTCCGCGATCCAGAATCCATTTATAATTACCACTCGACGTCATTACACGATGGTAATTTTCGTAATACGGAATCTTATTATCAAAGTGTTCCTGAATATCCGAATAATATTTAGGCAAATCATCCGGATGCACAATTTTATCCCAACGTTCCGGATCATCAAAAATATCAGTCGATTCGAGTTCCAGAATTTTAAGTGATAATGAAGAATAAAAAACATTATTGGTCACCATATCCCAATCCCAGATTCCGGCCGTAGAAGCATCAAGAGCAAACTGAAAACGCTCTTCGGATATACGCAGCTTTTCTTCTTTATCTTTCAATTCTGTAATATCAGAAACGTGACCATAAAAACTCACACAGCCATCTGAAGGAGACAATTCGGTTTTAGAAGAAACTTTAAACCAACGCAATCCTTTTTTTGGAAGAACAGCCCTAAATTCAATCTCCCAGGGTTTTACTTCTCTTCGCGCTTTGACTAATGAATCAAAAAAGAAATCGCGATCCTGAGGATAAATTCTATCGTAAATAATGAGTTTGGGATCAGTTAAAAACATTTCGGCTGTAAGCTCAAAAATTTCATCAGCAGATTTACTGACAAGTGGAAAAGTATAATTGTTATCACAATCAATAACAAACTGAAAAAGCAAATCAGGCATTTCTGCAAATAACTTCTTATAAAAATTATTTACCTCTAAGCAGTCCTCATTTCCATATAAATCAAAAACCATATGCTACTTATTTTACTTAAATTTAGTGATCAAAATAACATTTAAAACAATAAAAGCGCTGTTTGTCGATCTTATCTGCATTTAGTAGAAAATACATCACAATATATTAAATTTTCGCTTAAAATGACTTGTCATCGCAAAAAAAATTATTTTCGAGGATGATAGGAATGCATCACTTCTTTTAGAAAACTTCGATCCAGATGCACATAAATTTCAGTAGTTGTGATAGACTCATGACCTAACATTAATTGAATCGATCTTAAATCTGCACCATTTTCAAGTAAGTGAGTAGCAAATGAATGGCGCAAAGTATGTGGACTTATGCTTTTATGTAAATTGATTTTTACCGCCAAATCTTTGATAATGGTAAATATCATGGCACGAGTAAGCTGATTTCCTCTTCGGTTCAGGAACAAAGTATCTTCGTGACCTTTTTTAATCGTTAGATTTACGCGAACTTCTTTGTGATAAATCTGTATGTATTTTTGAGTCAATTTTCCAATAGGTACAAAACGTTCTTTGTTTCCTTTTCCGGTAATTTTTATAAACCCTTCATCAAAAAACAAATCCGATATTTTTAGCGAAACCAGTTCTGAAACCCTAAGTCCGCAACCGTATAAGGTTTCTAACATGGCACGATTTCGTTCACCTTCGTTAGAACTTAAATCAATCGCAGCAATAAGCGCATCAATTTCCTGTACCGATAAAGTATCCGGTAATTTACGTCCAGTTTTGGGTGTTTCGATTAATTCCAGCGGATTGTCATTTCTGTAATCTTCAAAAACCAGGTAATTAAAAAAACTTTTTAAACCTGAAATAATCCGGGCTTGCGAACGCGGATTAACCTCTTTGGCAACAGCATAAATAAATTGCTGTATCGTTTCATCATTAATTTTTAAAGGAGAAACTTCAATTTGATTGGTCTCTAAAAAAAGACACAGTCGTTCGATATCAAAACCATAATTTTCGATAGTGTTTTTAGACAGTCCTCTTTCGATCCTTAAATACGATTGATAATCTTTGATGTATCGGTTCCAATTCATACTTACAAAGTAAAACATTTTTAGACATAAAAAAACCTTCCTGAATTAAGAAGGCTTATAAAATTATGTCGTTGTAAATTTTAAAATTTACAAGCTAACGATAGTGCAAAGTTGCTGTTTTTAAAGCTTGCATTATAGAAATCAGGATAATCATCGTAATCATCAGGAACATCTGCGATATCAGAAAGCCCAATGGTATAACGTAAACCTATAGAAAAATCTTCTGTAAAATTATACCCCAAACCTAGATTAAGACCAAAGTCTGACGATTTATACAAATCACCAATGTCTTCGCCTCTACTTTTAGCTGATAATAAAAGCCCAATCTGTGGCCCGGCTTCGACACTAAAAGCATCTGTAATATAGTATTTAGCTAAAACAGGAATGTTTAAATAATTCAGTTTGACACTGGTATTCGAATCTCCATCAAAACCTTCAATCGTGGTACCTTGTGTAGAAAACAAAAACTCAGGCTGAATTGCAAATTTTTTCGAAAATTTTATTTCTGCAAATCCCCCAATATGAAAACCGGCTAAGGATTTAACATCTTCCTGATAACCTGTAAAATTTGAAATATTAAGCCCTCCTTTTACTCCAAATCTGGTTGACTGGGCATTCGCAAACACAAATACCATGCATGTTACAATTGATAAAGTAATTTTTCTCATTTCTATAAATTTAAAATTAATGAACAAAAACAACAATAAAAAACAGAATATTCTTATACAAATATAAAAATTTATCCTCAACATAACCCAACTAACTCATTAGTTTTCAAAACTGTAACAAGTAGAGATAAAAAAAACCTTCCTGAATCAGGAAGGTTTCTTAGTATGAAATTATCTAATTAGATTAGAATTTGTATCCTACAGATAAAGAGAAAACGCTGTTTTTAATCTTTCCATCACCTTCTTCTGAATCAGAAATATTTGATAAACCAAGGTTATAACGTAAACCTACAGAAAGATTTTCAGTAAAATCATATCCTGCACCAAAGTTTACACCAAAATCAATTGATTTCAAACCATCTTTAATATCTACATCTCCAGATTCTCCGCCACCGTCAAACTTTGACTTAGCACTCAATAAAAATCCAATTTGTGGACCAGCCTCAAGACTAAATTTTTCTGCAACATAGTATTTAGCCATTACTGGAATGTTTAAATAGCTTAAGTTTGTTTTTTCTTCGTAACCTGACTCTTTATATTTTGCTCCTTGTGTTGAGAACAAAATCTCAGGTTGAACTGCAAATTTATCAGTAAGTTTGATTTCAGCAAAACCTCCAACGTGGAAACCAACTTTTGAATCTAAATCATCAACATCTCCTGTAAAATTAGCTAAGTTTGCCCCAGCTTTAACTCCAAATCTTGTTTCTTGAGCGCTTACACTCATAAATGCCATAACTGCAATTGCAGATAAAAGAACTTTTTTCATTATTATTTGTTTTGGTTAAATTAATTCGAGGGCAAATATAGAAATATACTTACCAAAAAATTATTTGTATTTTAACATTTTTTGTAGTAACTAGGCGCAAAATCTTATTAAAAATGTATTTTTCCTACAAAAAAAAGCCTTTCTGAATCAGAAAGGCTTTTTAAATATCTTTTTATAAATATTAGAACTTATAAGCTGCAGAAAACGAAAAAACACTATTGTGAAGTTTAGTATTATCTCCTGCTTCAGTTTTTGCGATGTTCGCTAATCCTAAATTATACCTTGCTCCAATTCCAAAATGTTCTGTAAATTCATAACCTGCTCCAAAGTTTAATCCAAAATCGATTGATTCGAAACTATCTTTAATATCATTTTCAACAGTTTGACTAAATCCATCCAACTTTGTTTTTGTTTTTGCAGAAACTAAAAACCCAATTTGCGGACCAGCCTCAATACTAAATCTTTCTGCTACATAATATTTAGCCATTACAGGTACATTTATATAAGCCAAATTAAATTTAATATCTCCAGTATAAAAATCTCCATCTAAGTAATCTCCAATATTTGTAAATTTAGTTCCTTGATCAGAATACAGAAGCTCTGGCTGCAAAGCAAATTTCTCAGAAAGTTTTATTTCTATAAAACCTCCAACATTAAAACCTATTCGCGATTTCAGATTAGCTCCATCTGTATCTCCAGTAAAAGTTGAAACGTTTAAAGCTCCTTTAAGACCGTACTTAACATCTTGAGCATTTGCAAACGCAAATGCCATCACTGCAATTGCAGATAAAATTACTTTTTTCATTTATTTTTTTGGTTAATTATTTTTGACAAATATATGAATATCCCTGTTAAAAGTTAATTTATAAACTAATAATAAATTCCGCGTAATGACGTAACAATTCTTGTTATAAAAAAACTTCGGGCATAAAAAAACCTCCCTGAATTTCAGAAAGGTTTTTGAGATTAATTAATTCTAAAAAAATTAGAATTTATAAGCTAGAGATAACGCAAGGTTACTGTTTTTTGCACTATTGTAATAATCATCTTCATTATCAATATCTTTATCTGAAAGAGGAGATAAACCAATAGTATAACGAAGACCTACCGAAAGATTATCAGTAAAACTATAACCCGCTCCAATGTTAAAACCAAAATCTACTGATCTTGTATAATCTTTAATATCTTCACCATCAAGTTTTGCAGATAACAAAACCCCTAATTGAGGTCCAGCTTCTACACTAAATTTTTTATCTACTATATAATATTTTGCTAAAACCGGAATATTTAAATAATTCAATTTATAATCGTAATCTCCTCCAAAACCATCAAATTTACTTCCCTGCGTTGAGAATAAAAGTTCTGGTTGGATAAAAAATTTCTCTACAACATGAATTTCAGCAAAACCGCCAACGTGAAAACCAACTAATGATTTAGTATCATCAACATCTCCACCAACTACTGTTGAAAGGTTAAGACCTCCTTTTATTCCAAATCTTGTTTGTTGTGCATTAGCAAATCCAAATGCCATTACTGCAATCGCAGCTAAAATAATTTTCTTCATTTTAATTTGTTTTGGTTAAATTTAATGATCAAATATAAAGATATTCTTCACAAAAAATAATTTGGAATTTAACAAATAAAGTGGTAATTAGACAGTTAACCTTATTAAAAGCAAACGAACAAACTTTAATTTGTTGTAAATTAAACAACCATAAACAAAAAAAGCCCTCCTAAAACTTAGGAAGGCTTTTGAAAATTATTAGAATTCTTGATTAGAAATGCAATGCAAAACCAATATTAAACTGAAGAACATCTTTACCTGTTCCATAATTATCATTCAATGTTAGGTTGTAACGAAGACCTGGCTCGATAGAAATATTATTTCCAATAAACCATGCATAACCTCCTTGAATTCCTAAATAAGAAGGATTCTCATCTGCATCTTTTACACTTGCTCCTGTATAAGAAAGCTCAAAAGGAATTTTATTAATTACATAATACTTAGCTCCTACTTTATAAGAGAACATAGAACCTCCATAATCAGCTCCTGTATCTCCATAACCTAATCCAGCTTTTACAGCTAAATTATCCATAACAAAATAACCACCTTCTGCACCAATATTCCAAGAAGTTGTACCATCTTCTGAACTTAATGCAAAACCTGTATTACCAGTTCCTGTAGCTCCAAAAGAAGTATTCCCTTCAATAAGGTATTTTCCTTTTTTAGTTTGCTCTTGTGCGCTGGCGAAACCCACTGTCATTACTGCAATAGCAGCTAAAATAATTTTTTTCATGTTTACAATTTTATTTATTATTAATATCGTAAAACTAAACTTATACTTGTTAAAAAAAGTCCACTATAAGTTTATAAACTAATAAAATAAGACAGAATTCAATTACAAATAATAAACTGATCGTCAATATCTTAGATAAAAAAAACAAAAAAGGAAGGCTATAAAATCACAATTGGGTGCGAATTTTATTAATTATTTAAAGTAAAATACAAAGCAATAAAATCAAAATAATGTAGTTTTGACTAATAGATAACATTAAAAAATACCAAATTTTAAAAAACACTTTTATGAAAAAAATAATTTTAGCAGCTGTTTTGTTCCTGGCAACATCAGCTACAATTCAAGCACAATTATTAAAAATTGGGGTAAAAGCCGGAGCTAACTTTGCAAATCAAACTGGAGATGCAAGTTTTGATGGTATAGATTATAGCAAAGATGGGATCACAAGCTATCATGTTGGTTTAGTTGGAGAAATTAAATTGTTAGAAAAATTCTCTATTCAGCCTGAGCTTTTATATTCTACTCAAGGTGCAAGCTATAAATATTTGGGTGAAGAATTTAAAAACGAACTAGGTTACCTATCTATTCCAGTAATGGCTAAAATTTATGTAACAAAATCTTTAAGCTTAGAAGTAGGACCTCAGGCTTCTTTCTTATTAAGTAATAAGAAAGAATTTGATGCTCAGGATCCTAAAACTTTTGACTTTGCAATTAATGCAGGACTTGGTTTAAAAATCACTGAAGGCATCTTTATTCAAGGCCGTTATGGTTTTGGTTTAACTGAAGTTTCTTCTAAAGCTGACCTTAAAAACTCTGTGTTCCAACTTTCAGCTGGAATAATGTTGTTCTAAAAAAATATATCACATACTTTTATAAAAACCGTTCTATAAATTAGAACGGTTTTTTTATTTTTACCAAGTTCAATTGCAAATGTCAATGTCAAAAATCAATTGCAATATCAATCACTAAAAAATCAACAATATAGTAACCTAGATTAAATGAACTTATATTACTTATATGGTTTAAAAAAATCTAAATACTTTTCAAAATAACTTAAATATGAAAATCGCTATAATCAACGGGCCCAATTTGAATCTTTTAGGAAAAAGAGAACCGGAAGTTTACGGAAGCCAAACTTTTGAAGATTATTTTGAAACGTTGCAAAAAACGTATCCAAACATCGAACTTTCCTATTACCAAAGTAATATCGAAGGCGAACTGATTGGAAAGATTCAGGAATTTGGTTTTACTTATGACGGAATCATTTTGAATGCCGGCGCTTATACACACACTTCAATAGGTTTGGGAGATGCGATAAAAGCGGTGACAACACCCGTAATCGAAGTACACATTTCGAATACTTATGCGCGTGAAAGTTTCAGACATCAATCGTATTTATCGGGCAATGCAAAAGGCGTAATTTTAGGCTTTGGACTAAAAAGTTATAATCTCGCGATTCAATCTTTCTTGTAGGTCTTTATTTAACAAATTTTTAATAAGCTCATTTTTAACTTATTCTATTTTTGTTAGACAAACCACTTCCATGAAAAACTATACTTTACTTGCCTTTTTATTTTTTTCAATTTCAAATTTTGCCCAAATAAAGGGAACTATAACCGACGAAAAAGGAAATCCGCTGCCTTTTGTTTCTGTATTTGAAGAAAACACTTATAGCGGAACTACTTCGAACGAACAAGGAAAATACCAACTAAACATAAAGGAAGTTGGTAAAAACAAAATTGTTTTTCAATATCTGGGTTTCAAAACTCAAAAGATATCTGTTTCGGGAGATTCAAAGAGCATTGTTTTGGATGTAAAAATGGCTGAAGAAAGCTTTGCTCTAAATGAAGTTGTAATTGATCCTAAAAAAAATCCTGCTGATGCCATTATAAGGAGTGCTATAGCGGAAAAAAAAGACAACTCGGACAAAACCGGAAGATATACTGCCGATTTTTATTCGAAAGGAATGTTTAAAGTTAAGGATTTGCCTAAAAAAATTCTGGGCAAAAAAGTAGATCTTGGCCAGGATATGGCATCCAATCTGGATTCTACCGGAACCGGAATTTTGTATTTATCTGAAACTATTTCTAAAATTACTTTTGAAAAACCCGACAAATTAAAAGAGAAAATTATTGCTTCTAAAATTTCCGGAAACAATAAAGGATATAGTTACAATACTGCTTCGTTATCGACCTATGATTTTTATGATAACACGCTTGACTTTGATGTTAAGCTCATCTCACCTATTGCCGACAATGCTTTTAGTTATTACAAATACAAACTCGAAGGAACATTTTACGACGACAACAAACAACAGGTTTATAAAATTAAAGTCATACCAAAACGCGATAAAGAACCTGTTTTTGAGGGTTATATTTATATTGTCGACGATAGCTTTGCCATTTATGCCCTTGATTTAGATATAAAAGGGTACCGAATGAAGAATGAGTTTACCGAAGTTATGACCCTAAAACAAAGCTTTAGTTACAATACAAAAAATAAAATCTGGACAAAAAATGCACAAACACTCGATTTTAATGCTGGTATCTTTGGCGTAAAATTCTCCGGAAAATTTAATTATGTATACTCTAATTATGAGTTTCCGACTTCGTTTGAAAAGAAAACTTTCGGGAATGAAATTGTCGCTTTTGAAGCCAATGCCAACAAAAAAGACGATGCTTTCTGGAATCAGATCAGACCAATTCCGCTAACCATCGAAGAAAGTACGGATTACACCAAAAAAGACAGCTTGCAAACCATCAGAAAATCTCAAAAATATATGGATTCGGTGGATGCAAAAAACAATAAGTTTAAAGTCACCGATATTTTAATGGGATATGATTATAAAAACATTTTCAAAAAATATTCGTTTGATTACAAAGGACTATTAAACATCGCTTCTTTAAGTTTTAATACCGTTCAGGGTTTCAATTTAGATTCTGGTTTCTCCTTTAAAAAATGGAATGAAGACGAAGGAAAAAGCACTTCGATAAGTACAACATTTAATTATGGTTTTTCGGATGAGCGCTTTCGTATTACAGGAGATTTTACACATAAATTCAATAACATAAATTTTGCAACTATTAATGTTTCGGGAGGAACAAAAGTGGCTCAATTTAATGGTGCTCAACCCATAACTAAGCTCATCAATTCTGTAAGTTCTTTGTTTTTTAAAGACAATTATATGAAATTGTACAATCTGGAGTATGCCCAGATTGGCTATTCGCAAAACATTCTAAATGGCGTTAATTTATTTGGAAAAGTGGGTTATGAGCAACGAAAACCTCTTTTTAATACCACTGATTATTCTTTCTTTAAAAAAGATGATATCTATTCTTCTAATAATCCGTTGGCGCCAAATGATTTTACAACACCGGCTTTTGATCCTCATCATTTATTTAAAGCCGCAATAAATGCCCGAATTAACTTTGGCAACAAATATATTTCACGACCTGATGGCAGATACAATATTAAAAATGATAAATATCCAACCCTATTTTTAGCTTTCGAAAAAGCATTTGCCGCCAGCGAGAAAAAATACGAATTTGAACGCATTGGAGCCGCTGTTGTTTACGATTTATCATTAGGCAATAAAGGAACTCTGGGAATGAATGTAAAAGCAGGAAAGCTCTTCAATGCCGAAAATATTTCGTTTATCGATTACAGACATTTTAACGGAAACCAAACTCATATAGGAACAAGCGATCGTTATCTGAATGTTTTTAATTTAATGCCGTATTATGCAAACAGCACAAACGACAGTTATTTTGAAAACCATTTCGAATATAACGATACCGGATTTATTATGAATAAAATCCCGTTATTGAACCTTTTAAAATCTACCATGAATCTTGGGTTTCATTCTCTGGCAATTCCGGATAGAAAACCTTACACAGAATTTACGGCTGGTTTAGACAATTTAGGATTCGGGAAATTTAAATTATTCAGAGTAGATTATGTTCATTCTTATCAAGGCGGAATTCAGCAAAACGGCGTTGTGTTTGGATTAAAGATTTTGAATGTATTAGACTAAAGGTGCTAAGGTTGTGAGGTTCTAAGTTGCTGAGTTTTTTTTTAATCTTCACAATCCTATTTCTATGATAATTTTCAGGAGCTAATCCCGCTATCCGTTGCAATCTTTTGTTCCATTTCATTACACAAAAGGATTTCCACTTCTATCGGGGCTATGGGCAATCGTTTTCATAAGAATGTTCTAGTTTAGTATTTCATTTCGAAAAGATGTAACCACAATCTTGTCATCCCGAGGAACGAGGGATCTTCGTTAGTAGCTCGACAAAGATTGGCGATTTTGACTGCGGAGTTTCTTGCGACGATCCCTCGTTCGGGATGACAAGATTGCATATTACTTTTTACGAATTTTCATTCCCAAAGATTGCGTTAGGGACAGAAGCGACATCTCCCAATTAATAAAAACTACGACTAAAAAGACTTGTTTTTCTAAATCGGGAATATAGCGGATAGCCCATTCGCCGCGGCGAAAAACGCCCAAATAAAAAATCCGCTTACTCAATAAAAGAATAAGCGGATTTTATTATGCAATTTAATATTCTTTGCGTGGGCTTCGACTTCGCTCAGCCTGACAAAACTGTCAAAAACCTTAGAAACTTAGCATCTTAGAACCTTAGCCTCTTTCCTTAGTGATAATCATCCGGCTCGATATGAATCAGAACATTGCCCAATTCAGGAATTCTTTCTTTTAGGGTATCTTGTAGTTTATGTGACAAATCGTGACCTTCTTTTACCGAAATTTTAGCCGAAACAATGGCATGAAGATCGACATGATATTTCATTCCAGCTTTACGGATGAAGCATTTTTCGGTTCCAAGGATACCAACTACTTTTAGTGATTCAATTCTGATTTCTTCGACTAAATCATCGTTCAGGTTTTCATCCATAATTTCGCCAAGCGCAGGTCTGAAAATTTTATAGCTATTATACAGGATAAAAAAAGCAGCAAAAAGTGCCGCCCAATCATCTGCTGATTCATAACCTTTTCCCATAATTAGCGCAATCGAAATCCCGATAAAAGCCGCTACCGATGTAACAGCATCACTACGATGGTGCCAGGCGTCGGCCGCTAACGAAGAACTATTAGTTTCTTTACTTCGTTTCATTACCAGTCTATATGAATACTCTTTCCAGACAATAATTACTCCCAGCACATACAATGTCCATGATTTTGGCAATCCGTGCGGAGTTTGAATATTAGCAATACTTTCGTACCCAATAATAGTTGCCGAGGTGATTAAAAAACCAACAACCAAAAAAGTAATTAATGGTTCTGCACGACCATGTCCGTAAGGATGGTTTTCATCTGCAGGTTTATTAGAATATTTAATTCCGAATAATACCAGACAAGACGAAAATATATCGGCAGTAGACTCGATCGCATCTGCAATTAAGGCGTATGAATTGCCAAAAAAACCTGCCAGGCCTTTTACCAAGGCTAAGCAGGTGTTTCCAACTATACTAAATATAGTAGCTTTTACAGCTTTTTGTTCATCTGTCATTTCCGTTTCTTTTAGCTGAGCTATATTTTTTCGCCACGAATTACACCAATTATCACCAATTATTTTTTTTTAAATTGAGGAAAATCAATTTAAAAATTCGTGTAGATTCGTGTAATTCGTGGCTAACTTTTATTTTTTTACGCTCTCACGATTTTTGCTCCAATTGCTCTTAAACGTTCGTCGATACGCTCGTATCCACGATCGATTTGTTCGATATTTTGAATTGTGCTGGTTCCTTTTGCTGATAACGCCGCAATTAATAACGAAATCCCTGCACGAATATCAGGAGATGACATTGTAGTTGCTTTTAGTTGAGATTCGAAATTATGTCCCATAACCACCGCTCTGTGCGGATCACATAACATAATTTTTGCTCCCATATCGATTAATTTATCCACGAAAAACAAACGGCTTTCGAACATTTTCTGGTGAATTAAAACATCGCCTTTTGCTTGTGTTGCCACAACCAAAACAATACTCAATAAATCAGGCGTAAATCCTGGCCATGGCGCATCGGCAATAGTCAAAATAGAACCGTCGATATCTGTTTTTACTTCGTATCCATCTGTATGAGCAGGAATATAGATATCATCGTTACGTTTTTCGATAGTGATACCTAGTTTTCTGAAAGTATTCGGGATCAAACCTAAGTTTTCCCAGCTTACATTTTTGATCGTGATTTCACTTTTTGTCATAGCCGCAAGACCAATCCAGGAACCAATTTCGATCATATCCGGCAAGATTGTGTGCTCACATCCTCCAAGGCTTTCAACACCTTCGATAGTCAATAAGTTAGATCCTACACCAGTAATGTTAGCTCCCATTGAGTTTAACATTTTACACAATTGCTGTAAGTAAGGCTCACAAGCTGCGTTGTAAACTGTAGTTCTTCCTTTTGCTAAAACAGCTGCCATAACAATGTTTGCTGTTCCGGTTACAGATGCTTCGTCAAGCAACATATCTGTTCCCTGAAGTCCTTCTGCAGGAGTTTCTACTCCGTAAAAGTGATCTTCTCTGTTGTATCTGAATTTTGCTCCAAGGTTAATAAAACCTTCAAAATGCGTATCTAATCTACGACGACCAATTTTATCTCCTCCCGGTTTAGGAATATATCCTTTTCCGAAACGGGCCAAAAGTGGTCCAACAATCATAATAGAACCACGAAGCGCTCCACCTTCTTTTTTGAAAGCTTCTGTTTCTAAATATCCAACGTTAACTTCATCAGCTTGAAACGTAATCGAACCCGGTTCATTGCGTTGAATTTTAACTCCTAAATTACCCAACAAAGTGATTAATTTATTGATGTCAATAATATCGGGAATATTATTAATTTTTACTTTATCCCCCGTTAGAAGCACGGCACATAAAATTTGTAATGCCTCATTTTTTGCTCCTTGCGGAGTGATTTCTCCTTTTAAAGGAGTTCCTCCTTCGATTTTAAAAATTCCCATATTTCTCTTTTAGGTTCTGAGGTTCTAAGGTTCTGAGGTTCTGAGCTAAAAAATCTTAGTAGCTTAGCATCTTAGTATCTTAGTACCTTCTTTTTTATTTTTGTTTTTGTTTTTTTAGGGCTTTGAGTTACTAAAATTATAAGATCCTGAACTAAAAACCTTAGCCCCTTAGCATCTTAGAACCTTAGTCCCTTTTTTTACTTTTGATTATTTTTCTGAAAAGGTTTTGGTTTTCCCGGACCTTTATTGTTTTTATTGCTTTGGATTTTTGGTTGTCCCGGTGGCGTGATTTTGTTCGACATGCGTTTGTTGGTGCGCAGTAAATCAGTAGTATTTAAAAGCTCTTCTGTGCTTTGTAATAAATTGATTTTTCCTCCTGACAATTCAAATAAATGTTCAAAAATCACATCATCTTTTACAGTATCTTTGTTCCAGCTTAAGTATGATTTTTTCATGTGGTTGGCAATAACCAATACCAATGCATTTTTCATTTCTCCATCTTCCCATTTATTGGCAACATCAATCATATATTTGATATTATTACCGTAAAATCTGTATTTAGGAAAATTTTGTGGATAATGTAAAACATCCGGCTTTAACTGCAACACATCTCTTGACGGAATTGGATACGGTGATTCTACATTCAATTTAAAATCAGACATGATAAAAAGCTGATCCCATAATTTATGTTGAAAATCCGGTACATCACGCAAATGCGGATTCAGACTTCCCATAACCTGAATGATGTATTTCGCGGCTTTATTTCGCGTTTCATCATCTTCGATAATCGTTGCCTGATCGATCAGTTTTTGCAAATGACGACCATATTCAGGAATAAGTAAACGCTGTCTTTCAGAATTGTATTCTAAATTAAAAACAACGTCATTCGCGACTTCTTTTTTATATTTTTCGACCATAATTTATAATGAAACTATACCTTCTATAGTAGAAACTTCTTTGTATTTGCTAATCACCTGGTCAGCACTATGCATTGTAACATCTACAGAAACACTGGTAAATTTACCTGTTTTAGATTTTGTTGTTTTAATAACGGCGCCCATACTATCAAAAGCTTTTTCAACCCGTTCGACATTATCATCGACCGAAGGCACTATAAATTTATACAAATATTCTGCAGGCCAAGTATTTGAGTTATCTAACTCTACCTTTAATCTTTCGTAAAATTCGGCTGTGTTTTTTTCTTTATCGTTCTCCATTTGCACATTAAAATAGAAGGCAAATATACGTTTTTGATTTCAGATTTCAGATTTTAGATTTTAGATTTTTTTCATTGTAGAAAGAGTTGATTCTTTGCCACGAATTTCACGAATTTGCATCAATTAATATCATCTCAAATCTAATTTCACGAATTATTGCATGTAATGCTATTTTATAAAGTTAAAGATTAAGGAAAATTCGTGAAATTCGTGGCGAACTTTTATATTTGAGAAAGTATTACACAAAAATTCGCTCGCTAAATCACAAAACAAGAATCTAAAAAAACTTTGCGACTCTGCGACTTTGAGAGATTAAACCACAACACCATGAAAAAAATCCTTTTACTTTTTATCGCACTTATAATCAACAACCTTCAGGCACAGGAAATCAAAACGATGACTTATTTTCAGAATGACACCATCAAACTCGATCTGGATTTGTATTTGCCTCAAAAGAAAACCAACGAAAAAATTCCGTTGATTGTTTTTGCTTTTGGCGGAGGATTTTCTGGTGGAGAACGTACCAGCGAAAAAGAATTCGGACTTTTTATGGCCAAAAATGGTTATGCGGTTGCCAGCATTTCATATTCTTTATATATGAAGGGAAAAGATTTTGGATGCAAAGGAACTTTAACCGAAAAAATAAAAGCAATACAAATTGGTGTTAGCGATATGTGGCAAGCAACTTCTTTTTTGATCGAAAATGCCAACAAATACAATCTCGATGCATCAAAAATATTCATTTCAGGAATTAGTGCCGGTGCTGAAATTGGTTTTCACGCTTCGTTTTGGGATTACAAACTCATGAATCTATACAAAAACAATCTTCCTGAAAACTTTAAATACAAAGGTTTCATTGGTGGTTCGGGCGCTATTCAGGATATTAATTTAATTACAAAAGAAAAAGCGATTCCGATGTTATTGGCACACGGAAATAATGACGATACAGTTCCGTATGCAGCTGGTTCGCATCGCTCCTGCCCAACAAATGCTTCGGGCTGGCTGATTCTTTTTGGTTCTTATGCCGTTTATAATCACATGAATGATCTCCATAAAGATATCGAAATGATCACTTTTTGTGGCGGAGGGCATGAGTTCTCTGGCTACCTTTTTCATCAGGGACAACAATATGTTCTGGATTTTGTAAATGATGTTTTGAAAGGGAAGAAATTTGAATCGCATATTATTATTCCTTCAGAGAAAAAGGGTGCGAGTTCTGGGAAGTATTTATTTTGCGAGTAATTCAGATTTTTCCAATCATTATTCAAAATGTGTAGTCCCTACAGGACATTTTTATATAGGCCGCTCTATCTTTCTACAGATATTTAACTCCTAGCGGAGTATATATTGTAGAGACTAAATAATGGCAACAATATGTTCCCAAACTTAAATTTATTCCCTAGGTACCACATATTCTAAATTACACCTAAAAAATGAAACTGAATTATAAAAATTTCGAAATTGAAATATTTGATGGCATAAATTATACATTGAATTCAAATGATGCATTGAGAGAATATAAAAAAATTCATTTTAAAAACATTGGGACATGTCATAAAAAAAGTCACACTATCATTATTAAAGAGTCAGGAATAGAAATTTCAAGTGCTTTAATTTACCAATTTCACGAAATGAATGGCATATATAATGATTCTTTTATTATTGAAGATGATAAAATATGGATCATTAACTATAATGAAATTTATTGCTTACACATTCCTTCTTTAGAACTGGCTTGGCATAAAGAATTTGATTCACATGTCAACGTCGCTATCCACAAACTCAAAGATGACATTATAATTCATGGAGAATCAGAAATTTTTAGAATTACTAAAGATGGAGAAATAGTTTGGAGTTTTGGAGGCAGAGATATTTGGTTTAATGTTGAAGGAGAACCTGAATTAACAATAGAAAACAATACTATAAGATTATTTGATTTTGTATCTAATGAATATGTTCTCGATTTTGATGGGAACCAAATAGAAGATAATCCTCGAATAATTCCGGAACAAATTAAAAAGAAATGGTGGCAAATATTTGGTTAAAACCAGAACTTATTAAATAATTCAAACTACTGGCTAAAAACAACTTATCAATATCATAATCTTCCTTTATAAACTGGACTAAAGTCCAGCCCTACAATATTTGTCGAGTCTACGACTCTTTTTTGTTTGAATTCCTGAGAAACGATTCATTTTGTAGAGCTGGACTTTAGCGCTAGACAAAGATCCAGCCCTACAATATTTATCGAGTCTACGACTCTTTTTCGTTTGAATTCCTGAGGAACGATTAATTTTGTCGAGCCTACGAGTCTTTTTCGTTTGAGTTCCAGCGGAACGATTAATTTTGTCGAGCCTACGAGTCTTTTTCGTTTGAGTTCCAGCGGAACGATCCATTTAATAGGGCTGGACTTTAGTCCAGTTGAAGCGATATAGCCCCAAAGTTTTAGTCAAAAGCTGTAGTGATATCACCTAAAATTGCGAAATCATTCGCTCAAGGCAAAATAATCTTTTTAAATACAATAAGTTTAGGTAAATTTGCGCTTTATTTTAAGAAAGTGCAAAAACAAATCATAGTTTTAATTGGTGGCCCGGGAACGGGAAAATCTACTCTTATTAACGAATTGGTAGCTCGTGGCTACTGCTGTTATCCTGAAATTTCAAGACAAGTTACACTCGAAGCACAGCAACGGGGTATCGACCAATTGTTTCTTGAACAACCTTTATTGTTTAGCGAAATGTTGCTCGAAGGACGCATTAAACAATACGAAGACGCTCTTGAAGAACCCGACAATGTAGTTTTTATAGATCGCGGTATTCCTGATGTTGTAGCTTATATGGATTATATAGGCGATGATTATCCGGAGCATTTTGTAAAAGCTTGCGAGGATTTTAAATACACCAAAACTTTTATTTTACCACCTTGGGAAGAAATTTACGAATGCGACACAGAGCGCTACGAAAATTTCGAACAGGCATTAACGATCCAGAAACATCTTGTTGAAACCTATAAAAAATATGGCTACGACTTAATTGAAGTACCTAAAGATACGGTTGACAACAGAATTCTTTATATCTTAGATAAAATTTAGGCAGGTGTTTAAAGTTGCAAAACTAGAAACTGATTTCTAAATTTTTTAACTTTAAAACGAGCCCATGCCAGAAGCACAAGAATTTCTTTTAAAATACTGGAAACACGACAGTTTTAGACCGTTGCAAAAGGAGATTATTGACTCGGTTTTGGATGGTCAGGATACTTTTGCCTTATTGCCAACCGGTGGCGGAAAATCGATTTGTTTTCAGGTTCCGGCCATGATGAAGCCTGGTATTTGCCTGGTTGTTTCGCCTTTGATTGCTTTAATGAAAGATCAGGTGGCCAATTTGCAAAAGCGAGAGATTAAAGCAATTGCTCTTACAGGCGGAATTCATACAGAAGAAATCATTGATCTTCTGGACAATTGCCAATACGGAAATTACAAATTCTTATACCTTTCTCCGGAACGACTTCAGTCTGACTGGATTTTGGAACGCATAAAAAATCTTCCTATAAATTTAATTGCTATTGATGAAGCGCATTGTGTTTCGCAATGGGGACATAATTTTCGTCCGGCTTATTTGAAGATTTCAGAACTAAAAAAACATTTTCCTAAGATTCCGTTTTTAGCTTTGACCGCTACAGCAACTCCAAGAGTTATTGAAGATATTAAAACCGAATTAGGATTAAAAACCCCAATACTTTTCCAGCAATCTTTTGAAAGAAAAAATATTGCCTACATGGTTTTTGAAGTCGAAGACAAATTGTATCGCACGGAACAAATCTTAAAGAAAAATCCACAACCTTCTATTATATATGTACGAAATAGAAAATCATGCCTGAATATGTCGACGCAATTACAATCCTTAGGATTCAAAGCGACCTATTATCACGGTGGACTTTCATCAAAAGAAAAAGATAAAAACATGCAATTGTGGATGTCTGAACAAGCGCAGGTCATTGTAGCCACTAATGCGTTTGGAATGGGAATCGACAAAGACAATGTAAAAACGGTTATTCATACGCAGCTTCCTGAAAATATAGAAAACTATTATCAGGAGTCCGGAAGAGCGGGACGAAATGGCGAGAAAGCTTTTTCTGTAGTATTGACAAACTCTTCAGACAGCATTCAGTCAGAACAGCAATTTTTAAGTATTTTGCCCGATAAAAAGTTTCTAAACACGATGTATGTGAAGCTTTGCAATTATTTTCAGATTGCTTATGGCGAAGGTTTAGATGATTCTTTTTCGTTTAAACTGAATCATTTTTGCCAGAAATACGACTTCCCTACTCTTAAAACCTATAATGCTTTGCAATTTTTAAATCAGCAGGGAATTATTACGATGTCTCAGGAATTCTCTGAAAAAATTACGATGCAGTTTTTGATTGAATCGAAAGAAGTAATTCGCTATATGAGTCTGAATTCTAATGACGAAGAAATCATCTTGGCAATATTGAGAACTTATCCGGGGATTTATGAAATGAAAATGCCTTTTAATCTTTCGCTAATTGCAAAAAAATCAAATCATACCGAGGCTCAGGTTTCTGCTGTTTTAGAAAAACTAAAAGAGAAAGAAATCATCGAATACAAATCTAAAAACAACGACGCTACTATATTATTCAATGAAGTTCGCGAAGATAATCTTACCATAAACAGAGTTGCAAAGTATCTGGAAAAACAAAATCAGCTTAAAAAAGACCAGCTTTTATCTGTTCTGCATTATATAAAGGACAATAAAACCTGCAAAAACCGATTGATTTTGGATTATTTTGGAGAAGAAACGACAGAAAATTGTGGAGTCTGCTCCTATTGTATTACTCAAAAAGGAAAAATTACCGAAGCCGATTCGATTGCAGATAAAATTCTGCACTTATTAAAAACAGCAGCTTTAACTTCAAGAGAAATTGAAACTAAAATAAAATTAGATGCAAATGATGTAATTTTGGCACTTCAGGAATTACTTGAAAACAATTATATTACTATTCAGGCAAACAATAAATACACTTTAAAATTATAATGGAAAAATTGAGAATTATATTTATGGGAACCCCGGAATTCGCCGTAGGCATTCTGGACACCATTATCAAAAACAATTATGATGTTGTTGGCGTTATTACAGCCGCAGATAAACCGGCAGGACGCGGACAAAAAATAAAATATTCGGCAGTAAAAGAATATGCTTTGGCAAACAACCTTACTTTATTACAGCCAACCAATTTAAAAGACGAAAGTTTTCTAGCCGAATTAAAAGCGCTAAACGCCAATTTGCAAATTGTTGTTGCTTTTAGAATGCTGCCAAAAGTAGTTTGGGAAATGCCAAGTTTGGGAACTTTTAATCTTCATGCTTCTTTATTACCTAATTATCGTGGTGCGGCACCTATTAACTGGGCTATTATTAACGGAGAAACAAAAACCGGAGTTACTACATTCTTCATTGATGACAAAATAGACACCGGAGCAATGATCTTAAATTCGGAAATTGCTATTGAACCAGAAGAAAATGCAGGACAATTGCACGATCGATTAATGTTATTAGGAAGCAAAACTGTAATTGATACCTTAAAAGTTATTGAAAACGGAAATGTAACCACTACAATTCAGGAAGATGATAACGAAATTAAAACAGCTTACAAACTCAACAAGGAAAATTGTAAGATCGACTGGACGAAATCCGGAGACGAAATCAATAATTTAATTCGCGGATTAAGTCCGTATCCTGCATCGTGGTGTTTCCTAAAAGATAAAGATGAAGAATTAAGCATCAAAATATACGAGGCCAAACTGGTTTCAGAAAGCCATTCTTATGAAGTTGGAAGCTTGATTAGCAGTAAAAAAGAAATCAAAATTGCGATCAAAGACGGCTTTATTCAGCTTTTGAGTTTACAATTACCAGGAAAAAAGAGAATGCAAGTAGCAGAATTACTAAACGGGATAACTTTTACTGATAGCGCAAAGGTCTATTAAGGTCAGTAAAACAGGGGTTTTTACCTGATTTTGAGGCAAAAACAACTAGCGTTATGAACAAAAAAAGCAAGTTATCAACAATTTTCGCTAAAATTAAAGAAAACACTTGCAAGGAACGGATTTCCTACTAAATTTGTGTATTAACAATTTTTTTTAACCAACAATTAATAACTAATTATTATGAACAAATCAGAATTAATCGATGCTATCGCTGCTGATGCAGGAATCACAAAAGCTGCGGCAAAATTAGCTTTAGAGTCATTTTTAGGAAACGTAGGAGCTACTTTGAAAAAAGGTGGTAGAGTTTCTTTAGTAGGTTTTGGATCTTGGTCAGTATCTGCCAGAGCTGCAAGAGACGGAAGAAACCCTCAAACAGGAAAAACTATTCAAATCGCTGCTAAAAATGTTGTAAAATTCAAAGCCGGAGCTGAATTAGAAGGTGCAGTGAACTAAGTAAGAAAGTTCTCTAAACTTATAATATAATCAAAACCCTCCTCATGGAGGGTTTTTTTGTGCGGTTTAACGATTTTATTTGGGATTTTAAAAATTTTATGATTAAATTTAATAAAAATTGTAGCCGTATGATTTCAGAAAAATTAAAAAAAGGACACCTGCTTGTTGCCGAGCCTTCTATAATTGGAGATTTATCTTTTAATAGATCGGTAATTTTACTAGCAGACCATAACAAAGAAGGATCAATAGGTTTTATCATTAATAAACCGTTAAAGTATACGATTAATGATTTAATACCAGAAATTGAGGCCAATTTCAAAATATATAATGGTGGCCCTGTTGAACAGGACAACCTGTATTTTATTCACAATATCCCGGAATTGATTCCAAATAGTGTTGAGATTTCAAATGGGATTTATTGGGGAGGTGATTTCGAATCGACCAAAGACTTAATAAACGACGGATCTATTGGCAAAAACAATATTCGTTTTTTCTTAGGTTATACCGGTTGGGACGAAAATCAGCTTGAGAGTGAAATGCAAGGCAACTCCTGGATCATCACTGATAATAGTTATAAAAACAAAATTATCGGAAAATCGACCACCCATTTTTGGAAAGAGCAAATTATTGAGCTCGGAGGCGACTATCTTATTTGGTCGAATGCACCTGAAAATCCGTATCTGAATTAATTTTCAGATATAGATTCATTCAGCTTTTGCACTAGTAAATGAGCCAGATTACTTGTAAACTCCTTTTTTCGATACTTAGTTATCGGTTGTATCCCCGTGATTACATTTGTCAGAAATAATTCGTCAGCTTTTTGAAGATCAAATGGTGAAATTATTTCTTCTACCACTTCTATGCCTTCTACTTTTTTAGCCAAAGCTAATATTTGTTTACGCATAATACCGTTTAAACAGCCTTCAGAAATTGGCGGCGTGATCATTTTTTCACCCACAACCATAAACAGATTACCTTGTAATGCTTCGACAACATTTTTAGTATCATTTACTAAAAGACAGTTAGCCAGACCATTTTCGTGAGCAAAAATACTTCCGGTTACATTTATCATTTTATTAGTCGTTTTAATCGACGATAATAATTGTTTGGTTACATAGAAGTCTTTATACAAATCGACTTCATATTCTCCAGTATTTAGAGCGTAAGAAGTGCTTTCAAGCGCAGTTGCGTGAATTAAAAACGAAACTTCATTCGTTTTTGGTAAATACAAACCTCCGTCATTTCTAAAAACGGTAATTCTGGCTCTTGCCGAAGAAGAAATATTTTTTTGACTGACAAGACTTAAAACCTGTTCTTCAAAATATTCCATTGTAAAATTCATCGGAATCTCCATTCGAACCACACGCATCGAAGCCATCAATCTAAAATAATGATCTTCAAGAAACAAGATTTTATTATTGACTATTTTTAGTGTTTCAAAAACACCATCTCCATACAAAAAAGCACGATTTTGAGTTAATATATTGTCGTCTTGTGCTACTATGTTTCCGTTAAAATTGATCATAAAAAAACCCTGAATTTTGTTCAGGGCAAATATAAGGTATAAAATAGAATTTTACTAAACAGATCCTATAAGATGTTTCAGATCCGAGATCTGATTCTCCCACAATTGTTTAGCTTCTCCTACCTCTTCTTTTTCTGCAAAATCGACTACCATTAATGATACATCTTTAGTCAGTTCATCGACTAAGATATGCAATTCAAAAAAGTATTCCGTATCCTTACTGCTTTCATCAACCCATTTGAATTTTACCTTTTCTCCTGTTTTTTTAGAAGCCAAACGCGCTTTTTCCTGCGAGTCATTCCAGATAAAAGTGAAAAATTCGCCTCGTGAGTTTACATTGTCTGCAAACCATTCTGACAAACCTGACGGTGTTGATATATATTGATATAATAATTGCGGCGAAGAATTTATGGGAAACTCGATTTCGTAACGTATTTTTGGATCCATGTGCTACTTTTAATTTTTTCGAAATATAAGAATATATGTCCAAAAACAATGCATTTTTAAAAATATTTTTTTTTCTTCATTTTATTCTTGCAACCTTTAATATTATTTCTATCTTTGCACCCGCAATGAGGAACACGGTTCACTTGCAATCTTGGCGAGGTAGCTCAGTTGGTTAGAGCGCAGGATTCATAACCCTGAGGTCACGGGTTCAACTCCCGTCCTCGCTACAAAATAAAAAACACCACTGAAAAGTTGGTGTTTTTTTCGTTTATAAAAGTTATACATGGAAGAATTTGTCGTCTATATACTTTATTCTGAAAGATTTAATAAAAACTATACTGGCTTTACTGCTAATTTAATAGAAAGATTTAAGTCTCATACTTATCTTGGAACAAAAGGATTTACTTTAAAATTTAGACCATGGACTGTAATTCATGTAGAATTTTTCTATTCTAAATCTGAAGCAATGAAAAGAGAGAAATATTTCAAAACAGGAATTGGTAGAGAATTTATTCAAAACATAATCCAAAACTTATAGCTACAGGATTTATATCCGCCGCGGCGGACACGGGTTCAACTCCCGTCCTCGCTACAAAATAAAAAACACCACTGAAAAGTTGGTGTTTTTTTCGTTTATAAAAGTTATACATGGAAGAATTTGTTGTCTATATACTTTATTCTGAAAGATTTAATAAAAACTATACTGGTTTTACTTCTAATTTAATAGAAAGATTTAAGTCTCATAATTATCTTGGAACAAAAGGATTTACTTTAAAATTTAGACCATGGACTGTAATTCATGTCGAATTTTTCTATTCTAAATCCGAAGCAATGAAAAGAGAGAAATATTTCAAAACAGGAATTGGCAGAGAATTTATTCAAATTATAATCCAAAACTTATAGCTACAGGATTTATATCCGCCGCGGCGGACACGGGTTCAACTCCCGTCCTCGCTACAAAAAACAAAACCCTTAAACATCAAATGTTTAAGGGTTTTTTATTGGAATTAATCCCTACTAAGTAAGGACTTAAGATAGACATTTTACAAAAAAAATAAAGTTAACTCAAAGAAAAAGTAAATAAAACTTAAAACTTCTCCTTCCCTAAAATAAGTTCATTAACCAAATTTATTTCGTCCTGACTTATGGTATGTCCCATATTTTCATAGATTTTTTTAGTAACATTTGCTCCCATTTTTTTTAGAAGCGCTTCTGATTCATTTACTCTTTCAACAGGTACGTGAAAATCGGGATCGCTGGTACCGATAAAAATTGGTGTGTTTTCAAAATTTCCTTCGTAATGATTTTCATAAACCTTATCGCCAATAAGTCCGCCGGTAAATGCTACAACGCCTCCGTATTTAGCCGCATTTCTGGCAGTAAATTCTAAAGCCAGACAAGCTCCCTGGGAAAATCCAAGAAAATAGATATTCTCTTTTTCAATTCCGTTTTGCTGAATTGCAACAACAACGTTATGAATAGCTTCTAATGATTTTGAAAATGAAGGCTCATTTTCATTTATAGGCGCTAAAAAAGAATAAGGATACCAGGTTCTATTTTCTGCCTGAGGGGCAACCAAGGCAAAATCATCGACATTGAGATGTTTTGAAATCGAAAGAATATCATGAGCGCTTGCACCACGTCCGTGAATCATGATAAGCGCCTTTTTAGCATCATTTAAAGGCACACGGTCTGTTATAGTCTCTATATTCATAAGTTCTAAGATTATTTTTTCCAGATATCCTGATATTCATCCGGATGTTTTTTGAATTGTGCATGCACATACGGACAAAGCGGCAAGACCATCAAATTATTGGCACGTACGTACGACGTCATTTCGTCTAAAAGTTTCTTTGCATATCCCTTTCCTTCTCCTTCAGGTTCAACACCAGTGTGGTAAACCGTCAGCAAATCAGGCTTAATGCTTACTGTCATTTCGCCCAGCTTTTTATCATCAACATAAAGATTAAAGGCTCCATGCTTTTTCTCGTCTAATTCCAGTTTTATTGTTTCCATATATTTTTTCCTTAAGAATCTAATTTACAAATTTTTAGCTTAATTAATTTTAACCAAATGATTTTCAATACTTGCTCTTTGAGATTCGTATTGTGCGGGAAGTTTTAAGTTCTGACCTAATTCTTCTAAGCTTTCATCAACTGTAAATCCTGGATTATCAGTGGCAATTTCAAACAAAACTCCACCTGGTTCTCTAAAATATAGCGAATGGAAATATTGTCTGTCTATTTGTGGTGTAATTGACAACCCGTAAGCTTCGATTTTTTCACGGAAGTGCATTAAAATTTCGTCATTTTTTACACGGAAAGCCACATGGTGAACAGTTCCATTTGCATTTAAACCACGTTTTTCATCAGCTAATTCTACCAAGTCAACAATTGCGGCATTTTCGACTGCATCTGTTGCATAACGATAACGGTTTACATCCTGATCAATCAATTTGTAACCAAATATTTCTGTTAAGATTGCTGCAGTTGGTTTAATGTCATTTAAAGTCAGCGTAATATTATGAAAACCTTTTGTTGCTACGTCAGCTCTTACTTCATCTGTTTCCCAACCTTTTCTGTTGTCTTCTGTTTTAGATTCGATTAATTCTAATTTCAACCCGTCCGGATCAAGGAAAGTAAGATATTTTTCGCCGAATTTTTCTGCCGGTTTATTGTAGATCACATTATATTGTTCAAAACGTTTCTGCCAGAAATCAAGACTTCCTTTAGGAACAGAATAACCAATTTCTGTCGCCATTCCAGATCCTTTTCGTCCTTGTTGAATTCCTTCTCCCCAAGGAAAAAAGGTTAAGATGGTTCCTGCGCTTCCTACTTCATCGCCAAAGTAAAAATGATAGGTTCCCGGGTCATCAAAATTCACTGTTTTTTTGATGAATCTTAATCCTAGTATTTTTGAATAAAAGTCAAAATTACGTTTAGCGTCGCCTGCAATGGCAGTAATATGGTGTAAGCCTAAGATTTTATTTTCCATGATATTTTATGTATTAAGTTGTTTTGATTTTCTTTTACAAATTTACCCCGGTTATCGCTGTTTATCGATTAACCTAGATTAAGAAATAAAACTCAGGAATGAATAAAATCCTGAAGTCAATTTTAGGCCTAAATTGTTGTTCCTATAAAAGATAAGGTTTTATATCAAAAGTTAGTCTATCACATTAAGTTCAAAAATAGACTCTTTCCAATCCTTATTATCAAAAACTTTTCTTTACTTATAAAAAAAACATAAAAAATAATAATGCTAATTGGGGTTAAAGTCTCATTTTTGCAAAATAATTAATGCGCTAACAATATGGATATAGTTAAATTTAAAATCACATCAAAAACGATCAAAGTAGAAGTACGCAATTCGAATAATTATGTTTTTAATTTTAATAGTGCTTTAGAAATCGAAAAAGAAGACAAAGAAGTTTTATTACGACTTTATCATGCATTAGATCTTCTTTTTAAGAAAGAAACTCCAAGCGAAGTAAAAAACTATATCTCACCCAACCAAACCAATATCCTGGATCAAATTTCTGCTGTTGATGGTTTAGAGGAAGAGAAATAGAATTTAATATAGCTTTTATATTTCTCTAGTCAATAAATTATACGAAAAATTGTACTTTTGATCAAACATATAAAAAGCAGCTCTTTTTAAACTTAACTTCTGACGATGTATCGTACAGATAAAAAATGTGTTTTACCAAATTAGAAAATTTTAAAGAATTTTAGATATCTTTGAATTATGAGCACAGTAACAAAACCATACCATATAGGGCGAAAAATTAGCCGTATTCGTGAACTGAAAGACATGAAGCAAGAAGCTTTGGCACAAGCTTTAGGAACGAATCAACAAGCTATTTCTGCTATCGAAAATAGCGAAACTATAGATGAAGAAAAACTTGTCGCTGTAGCAAAAGCACTTGGCGTGAGTGTAGAAGCCATAAAAAACTTTACTGAAGAAAACATGGTCACTTATTTCAATACTTTTAATGACAGCACTCTAAATGGTCCAGTAAATTCAAACTATTGTACTTTCAATCCATTAGATAAACTAATGGAATCTTTAGAAGAAAATAAAAAACTTTACGAGCGTTTGCTGCAAGCGGAAAAAGATAAAATTGAATATTTAGAAAAATTATTACTAGGAAAACAAGACTGATTTTTCAAAATGTTCTCATAAACAAAGCCCTTAAACAATTACTGTTTAAGGGCTTTGTTTTTAAATTTATTTCGAAAGCTTTAAAACTGACTTTAATAAAAAATACTTAACCAATATCGCAGCGCATTGTTGTAACGATTTTTTTAAAACCTGCTTTTTCATAGGCTCTCACTGCAGCTTCATTTTCATCATATACCTGCAATCTTACCTCTGTTATTCCCTGATCTAAAATCCATTTCTTAAGAGCAGTAAGTAATAAACCGCTAATTCCTTGTCCTCTAAATTCCGGGCTTACAAACATAAAGCCAAGATAACCAAATACTTCGTGTTTTTCATACGGTTTTGCAGATCGAATTTGCGCATAACCACTTCCAATAATTTCGTTATTACTTTCGACAACCATAATTTCTGTCGCTTTATCTGATATTAATTCCTGTATATCATAATAGAATATTTCACCCTCTTTTAGTGTTGGATCAAATGGTCGTTCTGCATCAACAAGAGTCTGCAGGAATTCGGCAAGCTTAGGCAAATCAGTATTGACAGCAGGCCTGATCGTTATGTTTTTGTTATCTGTACTCATATTTCAAATATATTAAATCCTTTTTGATTCAATAAAAAAAGTGTCTAGAAAAATCATTTTTAGCTTTTGCAAATGGTGTAGTTTAAATTGTTTCTGAAATAGTTTTATATTAGCTATAACAAAAAATAAATGATTTCATTTTTCTAAAGTAGTAATTGTGATAAAAAGTATCCTTCAAAATATTTTTAATACAGAAGAAATTAAGCCTATTGCTATACAGTGTTTATGGAATTCTGATTGGGAATATATTGGTTTAACTATTGATTTAATATTCAAAAAAAACAACTCTTACAGTAAACAAAATATAGCCGAGTTAGAATATCAAAAATTTGAATCGGAAGAAGCTCTTTTACAGGAAGCTGAAAAAATAATAAAGGCATATACCGAGAAATATGATATTGAACTTTATTTTCCATCGCCCGATAAATGGTCCAGAGATTGCCCTGACTATTGGGAATCTAAGACAGCTCCAAAATGCGAAGATTGTAAAACACCAATTATTCCAACAAAAAGCATATATCTTCCTAAAGAAGTCTGCTATCCATGTCACTTAGAAAGAGAACAAAACAATAAAATAAAAAGTGAAGAACAATATGACAATGGGGTACAAATGTATCTAGCAAAAAATAACGAATATGAAAACATCGGCTATTGCTCGTACTTCAAAGATTTTACTATTGCACCATTTATAAATGACAAAGTGCAAAAGCAATTCAATGAAAATGTTATAAATGTAGTTACCCTCCATAAATCGGATATTCTTGAATTGAATGAGGATTTAGAAAAGGCACTTAATGAGAAATTAGCGGTATATGAAAAACCAGTAATTGGTGAGGCAGAGAAAAAATTTACCAGGACCTATAAGATAGAATATAAAGGAATTGAATATGAATTATATAGCAGATTTAATAGTGCTCATAACGAAATTTCAAATCTTATTTCTGCTTTGAAGAAAAGTCAAAAAGCGTTACAAAATGATTACGTTTATGAAATTTATTTCAAAAAAGGATTTACCCACAGAGATGATTCTCTTTTACGTTTTGTAAATTATGCCTGCAAAGGTTCATCCAGCATTGAAAAAATTATGGAGAAATATAAAGATGTAATGTCAGAAACGGAGATATCGACCACAATCAACAAATTAGTAAAAATTGGATGTCTGGTAATTAATGGAAATTTTGTCACTGTAACTACCACCGGAAAAAACATCGTATAAGAAATAAAGATTTAAACCTCAAAAACTAACACACCAATGGCAAATCAATTTGAAGATACAATCAAAAAGGCATATTCTGCTTTTAACGAAAGAAACATTGACAACGCCTTATCGACAATGCAAAATGATGTGCAATGGTCAAAAGCCTGGGAAGGCGGTTACATAAGCGGACACGACGAAATCAAGGAATACTGGACTAGACAATGGACAGAAATAAACCCAAAAGTGGAGCCTGTTGGTTTTGATGAAAGAGAGAACGGAAGCCTGGAAGTTAAGGTGCATCAAAACGTAAAAGATTTACAAGGCGGTTTAATATTTGACGGACTTGTAAACCATGTTTATACTTTTCAGGACGGATTGATCAAAACGATGGACATAGAACTGGTAGAAAATAACTAATTTTGTATTCATCAGAAAAAACAAAATCATGTCAATAAAACAAGAGTCAGAATTAATAGGAATGCAAAAGGCAAGTGAAGCTGTGGCTTTTACTTTGAAAGAAATGAGAAACTTTGCCAAAGCAGGAATGACAACAAAGGAATTAGACGATTATGGCGGAAAAATCCTGAATGAATTAGGGGCAAAATCGGCACCTTATTTAACGTATGGTTTTCCGGGATGGACTTGCATTAGTGTAAACAATGAATTTTGTCACGGTATCCCGTCAGATAAAAGAATTCTTAACGAAGGTGATTTAATTAATATTGATGTATCGGCAGAACTTGACGGTTTTTGGTCAGATAACGGAGGTTCGTTTGTAATTGGTGAAGATGTAAACGGACACCAAAAACTGGTTGACGCTTCAAAAGATATCTTACAAAAAGCAATAGATAATATAAAAGGCGGTGTAAAGATTTCTGAAATAGGATATCTTATCGAAACTGAAGCTAAAAAAAGAGGTTACAAAGTAATCAAAAATCTCGGCGGGCACGGTATTGGTAGAAGCTTGCACGAACAACCGGATGAATTATTAAACTATAAAAACCGATTTGATCAAAGACGTTTCAAAAAGGATTCGGTTGTAGCGATTGAAACTTTTATCTCAACCTCATCTTCTCTTGCAGTAGAACTTAAGGATGGCTGGACGATGGTAGGAAACAAAGGCGGACATATGGCACAACACGAACATACGATTGTGGTTACGAACGGTAAACCTATTATTTTGACCGAAATGAACGGAATCTGGAACTAATAGATTCTAAATCGATACTAAAAAACAAACCCTTAAATACTAATTATTTAAGGGTTTTATTATTTTACTTGTCTACCGATTTTTGCAATTGTGCAGGATATCGATCTCCTTGTATCGTGGTTTGAGCAAAAGCATCATCAATGTTTTTAATATCTTCTACAGATAATTTAATTGAGGCTCCACCAATATTTTCTGTTAATCGGTGTGATTTTGTGGTGCCCGGAATTGGTGCAATCCAAGGTTTTTGCGCCAATAACCAGCCTAATGCAATTTGTGCAGGAGTTGCTTGTTTTTGAGAAGCAATGGCAGATAATAAATCGACTAATTTTTGATTGGCTTTTCTGTTTTCTTCACTAAAACGAGGTAAGGTATTTCTAAAATCCGTCGCTTCAAAACTGGTACTTTCTGTAATTGCTCCCGTTAGATACCCTCTTCCTAAAGGGCTAAACGGTACAAAACCAATTCCTAATTCTTCGAGTGTTGGCAAAATTTCTACTTCAGGTTCTCTCCACCAAATCGAATATTCACTTTGTAAAGCAGATATGGGCTGAACTGCATGCGCTTTTCGAATAGAGGTTACACCCGCTTCAGACATTCCAAAATATTTTACTTTTCCCTCCTGAATAAGATCTTTCACCGTTCCGGCAACATCTTCAATTGGTACATTTTGATCTACCCTATGTTGGTAAAATAAATCAATAACATCCGTTTTCATACGTCTTAAAGATTCTTCGGCCACAGCCCTGATATTTTCAGGTCGGCTGTCTTGTCCGTTAAACGCCTGTCCGTCTTTAAAACCAAATTTAGTAGCAATAACCACTTCTTTTCTAAATGGACTTAAAGCTTCTCCTACCAATTCTTCGTTGGCAATACCGTACGCTTCGGCAGTATCAAAAAAGGTAATTCCCTGTTCGTAGGCTTCTCTGATTATTTTTATAGCATGTTGTTTCTCTATTTGGGCACCATAAGCAAAACTTAATCCCATACAACCCAATCCCAGTGCAGAAACTTCTAAACCCTGAGTTCCTAATATTCTCTTTTCCATAATTTTATTTTTAAAAATAGTGATCTGATATGTTTAGTAACATTTTTAGTACTACAAATTTCCTCCAATAATCTCAGTTACCTATAATACATATTACTGCTATTATAACCATTTTTACTGATTTGCATAATCACGCTAAGTTATTAAAAATCTGAGTAGTATATTTGTGTATATAATTTCACAGACGCGTCATGGATCCTATTATAAAACTCGAAAAAGTTACACAATACAATCAATTGAAAGATGTTGAAACCCAGCATCCTTTAATAAGTGTTTTTGATAATTCTAATAGTAAAGCACTCCCTAATCATACCCGAATACATTTTAATTTTTATGCTATATTTTTAAAAGCCGGAAATTGCGGTGAATTAAAATACGGGCGTAACAATTATGATTATGATGATGGTACATTGGTTTTTGTAGCACCGGGACAAGTACTCGAGGTTAATAATACTGATAATTATAAATCTACGGGCTTAACATTACTTTTTCATCCTGATCTGATAAAAGGAACTTCACTGGCAAAAAACATAAGTCAGTATTCTTTCTTTTCTTACGACTCGCACGAAGCACTGCATTTATCTTTGAAAGAACAGCAAATAATAAAAGATTTATTTAGTAAATTAGAATACGAATTAAGCCAGTCGATCGATAAACACAGCAAAAGCATCATCAGTAACAATATTGAATTGTTGCTCAATTATTGTGTTCGCTTTTATGACAGGCAATTCATTACCAGAGAAAATATCAATACTGATGTTTTATCGAAATTTGAAAATTTGTTAAACGAATATTTTTTATCTGAAATTGCAAAAGATTCAGCATTGCCTTCTGTTGGCTATTTTGCAGATCGTTTGCATCTTTCTGCTAATTATTTTGGAGATTTAATTAAAAAAGAAACAGGCAAATCTGCTCAGGAACACATTCAGTTAAAATTAATTTCTTTAGCGAAAGAACGAATTTTTGATACTGATAAATCGGTTAGTCAAATCGCATTTGAACTGGGTTTTAAATATCCGCAGCATTTTAATCGAATGTTTAAAAAGAACACGGGTTATACCCCAATTGAATACAGAAGTTTAAACTAAAATCCATAAACCAAAAGAATGCTCGAGAATTTCCCTTTTTATTTAGGTCTGTTAATTATCATTATATTACTGATAATGTTAGCTAATAAAATAAAAGTAGCTTATCCAATATTATTAGTATTGGCTGGATTGGTTATCAGTTTTATTCCAAAAGTACCTTTAATACAAATCGAACCTGATCTTATCTTCTTTATATTTCTGCCGCCATTGTTGTACGAAGCGGCATGGACAGTTTCATGGAAAGAAATGTGGCGCTGGAGACGCATTATTACCAGTTTTGCCTTTGTCGTTGTATTTGTCTCGGCTCTATCTGTAGCATTAGTTGCTAATTATATCATACCGGGATTTTCATTAGCATTGGGTTTTGTCCTGGGCGGAATTGTATCTCCTCCTGATGCGGTAAGCGCCGGTGCTATTTTGAAATTTGTAAAAGTACCCAAAACTATTTCATCGATTTTAGAAGGCGAAAGTTTACTAAATGATGCTTCTTCCTTAATTATTTTCAGATTTGCAATGATTGCCGTAGCGACAGAGCAATTTATATTTTACAAAGCCGCAGTAAGTTTTAGCTGGATGATTTTTGGCGGAGTTGGAATTGGTTTATTAATTGGATGGATTTTTATGAAGGCGCACAAATATTTGCCTACAGATGCCAATGTAGATATCGTTTTATCATTAGCTACACCTTATATTATTTACCTCGCTGCCGAAGAAGTGCACAGTTCAGGTGTATTGGCCGTAGTGTGTGGCGGATTGCTATTGTCTAATAACCGACACCGCTTTTTGAGCAGCAGATCTCGTTTGCAGGGTATAAATGTTTGGCAGAGTCTTACTTTTATCCTCAATGGTTTTGTTTTTATGCTGATTGGCTTAGATCTGCCTCAAATTACAAACGGACTTAAAGTCGAGGCTGTTAGCATTTCGTCAGCAATTGGTTATGGCGTTCTGATAACATTTGTTTTAATTATCAGTAGAATTATATCCTCTTATGGTGCTGTTGTCGTGACACTCATTGCGCGAAATTTTATTACCGTTGCCGATAGCAGAAATCCTGGCTACAAAACTCCATTTATATTGGGTTGGACGGGAATGAGAGGTGTGGTATCATTAGCCGCTGCCTTGTCTATACCGGTTTATTTGGATAATGGAAACGGTTTTCCGCAGCGAAATCTTATTTTGTTTATCACCTTTATCGTTATTCTTTTAACGCTGGTCATTCAGGGATTAACATTGCCTTATTTCATTAAAAAAATCAATCTTACAGATGTTTATGATCCGCTGCCAAAAGAAGAAGTTCATAATAACTTACGCCACGAATTGGCCGAATTTGCTTTAAATTATCTTAAAAGCAATTATAGCGATCAGATCGAAAACAATACTTCGCTACAACATCTTATTCACAAATGGGAACAATACAGCAACGGCATTGATGATGAAGCAATAGGCCAGGAACTTAAAGTAATTTATCTTGATTTATTAAACAAGCAAAGACAATGGCTGATCGCTAAAAATAAAGAAGATCAAACGATGGATGAAACCATTATTAGACGCCAAATGCATTATTTAGATATCGAAGAGGAAAAATTGCGTTATCTCTAAAAGACATTTATTAAAGCATTACACCACTAAACGCGACCCTTGATATCCGGGATTTTCTCTGTTAGATTTTTCCAGTATCGTTTTGGCATGTGCTGCAAATGAAGTTTTGTATTTTTTCGGGATTCAATATTGACACTCTTGAAATAATTGCGCCATAGATCCTGAAAAAGTTCTTCGCCTTCATCGCCTATTTCAGCTAAAAATTTAGAGGAATTAGATTCAGTATTAAATTGTAAAGCTACAGTCGAAACATTTTTAAGATCATAATAAATACCATATTTACGTTTGGCATCATAAATTAACCAGCGCTGATCAGCATAACGGCTTTTAAAATGATTTTCTATAAGGGGCAAAACATTGCAATCCGGTTCGACGATTGCATAATACAATTGGTCTTTTGTTAGTTGAAACCTGACGAATGCCTCCATTCGATGTGATTCTTTTCCGGTTAGTCTAATGGCTTTTCGCAGTTCTAAAACATAATTATTACTAAAATCGTCTTCAACATTTACAGTACTTGAGAGTACATATGCTACATATCGAAACATGATTTCTTCGATCTTATTGGTTTCTGATAAAAAGGCATTATACAAACCGTGAAATCCATTTTTCGAAAGGCGTTTTTGTAATCCGCTTAAAACGCGCTTTACTTTTACCTCATCTGTAATCACTGTATGATTGGTAGAAAAAAGCAAATCGGCAGAAGCTTCGTTTTTGGCAAAAACAATATCCTGCAATTTATATTCATAAATTTCGAATACGGCTGTAACCCAGCCTTCATAAGTTCCATCGTAAATTACCTGTGTCATTTAAAATAAAGCAAGTTGATTCGAAAAGTCATTCTTGTATTTACTCTTTTGAGTATTGAGAATATGATCCTTGATTTGAATAGAAGTTAAATCCTTTTGTAATTGAAAAGGCGTTGCAAATGCCAGAAAATATTTGGCGCGCGTGTAGGCTATTCCTAATTTTTGTAAATCCTGAGGAACTAGTTTTTTAAATTTTCTTGCTGCAACAATTTTTTTTGCACTCAAAAACCCGATACCCGGAATACGCTTAATCAGTTCGAGATCGGCTGTATTTACATCAACCGGAAACTGATTCATATTGCGCAGCGCCCAACCTAATTTTGGGTCGATATCAAGATCCAGATTAGGCTGATCAAAACCTACGATTTCATTTACATTAAATCCGTACAAACGAATTAACCAATCGGCCTGATACAAACGATTTTCGCGAATCATAGGCACGGGAGTTCCTATTGCAGGAAGTCTGGTATCATAACTTATGGGTACATATCCTGAATAATACACGCGTCGCATGTTCATTTGATCATAAAAATAATTGGCCATTCCCAGAATTTCCATATCATTTTCCTGCGTTGCACCAATCACCATTTGTGTACTTTGCCCTGCCGGAGCAAAAATTGGCGCTTTATAATTGAGTTTTTTCTCTTCTTTATGACCAACAATTTCATTTTTCAGATATTCCATTGGTTTGATCACATCGATATGATTTTTATCCGGTGCCAATAATTTCAGGCTTTTCTCTGTTGGCATTTCGACATTTACACTCAATCGATCGGCGTACATTCCGGCCTGTTGCAGTAATTCATCGCTGGCTCCCGGAATGGCTTTAAGATGTATATAACCATTAAAATTTTCTTCTAATCGTAATTTCTTGGCAATCCTCACCAAACGTTCCATCGTATAATCCGGATTATCAAAGATGCCGGAACTCAAAAACAATCCTTCGATATAATTTCTTCTGTAAAAACCAATCGTAAGATCAACCACTTCCTGCACTGTAAAAGCAGCGCGTTTTACATCATTACTTTTTCGGCTTACGCAATACGCACAATCAAAAATGCAATGATTGGTCAGTAAAATTTTCAGCAACGAAACACAACGGCCATCTTCGGTATACGAATGGCAAATACCATATCCTTTTGCATTTCCTAATCCGTTATCCTTATTTTTTCGATTGCTTTGACTTGACGAACATGAAACATCATATTTCGCCGCATCAGCCAAAATCGACAACTTCTCCATCACTCTTTCATGTACCATTTTGAGCCTTTTTTTGTGGTTAAAAAACTAAATTTGTTTCACCTCAAAACTACTCTTTTATGATGCAAAAAATCTGAAATTGATTGTTCTAAATTGTATCAAAATTAAGTTATACAACTTCAACTCTTTGATTATGTGATTATAATCCAATTTTCCCTTCAGCCCAATAAGCCTGGGTATAGATTTTTTTATTGAGAACACCTTTTTCTTTTAAGACTTTTCTAAACGCCTGAATAGACTTGGCATTTCCCATTAAATAAAATTGTCCATGTTGCCATAAATCCCAAATTTTAGCATCTAATCTATTTAGTGTTTCTATTGCAAATTCGGCTTTGTTGGCAGACTTTGGAACAATATCAACCGAAAAACCTAACTTATCAGCAACTTCCATATCATCAGGATCCAGTTCTAAAATACCGAGGTAATTATTTTCATTAGCATTTATTTCATCCTTAAAACTTTTAAAAACGCTAATGCAGGTTTCATCTCCATAAAAAAACTGGTATTTTTCTTCTTTTTTAAAAAATTCAAAACCTCGCGGCATTCCCACCGTTATTTGATCATCTGGTTTTAGGTTTTCGATGAAATAACTTCCCGGACCATTTTTATGTATATGAAAAATAACTTCAAATGTTCCTTTTTCACTATTCCATTTACTGGGCGTATAATTTCGGTAATTGGTATCATCAATCCTGATAATTATGGCTTGGCCAATTTTAAAATTGATGTGCGGAAAATGCCCTTTGAACCTGATTCTCTTTATATTTTGGCTCAGCATTTTAGTATCTGTAACTTTTACTTTGCAAATTTTACTGCTAAAGGCAAGTTCCATAAAATCTCCAATAATTTTAGGCATCGAATTCATAATGGTATGTTTTAATTTCAATGCAAAATTGAAACTAAAACCTAAAAAACAGATTGCAGAAGAAATAGGGATGATTGGACTATTCGCGGAATTTCAACCTAAAAACTAAAGGGGTTTCACCGGTTATTTTTTTGAATAATCTCGAAAAATAAGTATGGTCTTCATAGCCTAGCATAAAAGCGATCTCTTTGACATCATATTCTGTATAATACAAAAATCGCTGTGCCTCTAAAATCATCGCATTTTGTAACCAATACGTAACGGATTTACCAGTCGAAGCATTTACACAATAATTCAAATGCGAAGTAGTAATATTTAATTTTTCAGCAAAAAAAGAAGGGCTTTCTAAAAAGGTAGCATCAGAAATTAATTGTTTAAAATTAGAATAAATCAGCATCGATTGATTTTTAAGTTCTGATACCGAAGTACTAGATGCTGAATAAATATTGACAAAACGGTAAACCAAAGCATTAAAAAGACCATTGACAATAGCGGTTTTATTCGAAATCGCTTTATCGAAAGAACGATGCAATAACGTAATGGTTTGCAAAAGATCCTTCTTCTCGAGTTTATCAATTTTATTGAACTGATCTGTAATTTTCAGGTTCTCAAAAACAGCTGCGCAATCATTCGGAATTAAAAATGGGGCGGCACTAATATAGTATCCAGCTGCATCCGGCGAAACCATTTTTGGCGCATGAATCTGAAAAGGTTTGACTATTGCAATACTTAACGCACTTGCTTTGACCTCTATCATGTCACACTCCATGATCATTTTTCCTTTGGTCAATACAAACAAAATATAAAAATCATCGCGATGCGTTCCTAATTTATTTATGGATTCTGAATCTACTCCCAATAAAGATAATTCGGCGATATAAATACCACCAACTGCTTCTGAGCTCTGATTGTAAACAGGAATTTTCAAATTGTATTTTTTGGAGTTATGAATAACGAGTAAATTCTAAACGATGAGGTTTGTACAAACTTAGAAAATTAATACTAAACTAATTATCGATATCAAACAATCTGTTTTTAAAAGCAAAATCCCTTTAACCATTAACTGATTAAAGGGATTTTATATCTTTATTTTAAAAGTAAAAAAGCTTAGAAAGTCACAAATTTCACTCCAAGACTAAACCATCTTGAAGGAAGAGGCACCGCACCTAATTCATAATAAGTCGCATTAAAAATGTTTTGAGCATCTACATATACCGTTACTTTTTTGATCGATTGACTTACTCTAAAATCATTTACCCAATAAGATGGTCCGGTTACTCTTTGACTGAAACGAGTGGCGAATAAAGCGGTGAAATTTTTATGTTGAAAATCTATTGTATTGGTTACCTGATGTTCCAGAGATGAGACCAAATACTTCGCATAAACAGTCGAAATTACATCCTGAAATTTAAAATCAAGATAAGAATATGCCAGATTGATATTCAACTTAGAATCGTTAGAAAAATTGACTCTGTAATTGGTACGCAGGTTGAAACCATTGGTATTCAGGTTTCCGTAATTGTTACTTTGCCAAGGCTCGGTTGTTACGTTTCTTGTCCAGTCGATAAAATTGCTGATCTTTCTGAAGAAATAATTGGCATTAAAACTAAAATCTCTTTTGATGTATTTGAATCCTATTTCACTCTGAAAAGCATTTTCGGTATCCAGATTAGCGTTACCAATATTTCCCGGACGCTGGTTAAGATATAAATCTGTAAACGAAGGAATACGCTGACTTGTACCAATATTTCCGATGATCTTAAAAGCATCTGTTACAGCATAACTTGCATCAAGTCCCGGATAAGCCTGCCATTTATAATCGGAATTATAATTGACATAGGTTCCAAAATTTACATCAAGCTTATCGATAAAAGTCGTTCTGTATTGCAGATAAATTCCGTAATTGTCGCGATTATGATCTCCAATGTTAGACGAACTAATATCTTCCGTTCTTACTTCTGCTCCAAAGCCTAGTTCTCCCTTTTCCATTTTATAAGTAGTATTCAATTCCGCTGCAACTGAATTGGTGTAATGCTGACTCCTACCCGCATTTAAGTTCGAAATTCCGTAATAACGGTAATCATCATAATTGTATCTGTAACTTACTCTAGGCATCAAAGTCCATTTTTCAGACAGTTGATGTTTCGATTGTACCGATGCAAAAGTTGTTTGTACCACTTCGCTTGAGTTTTTATCTCCCGGAGCCGCATAAAATCCGTTGGCACCAAAACCATTCTTGATATAACCAAATGAAGTTAAAATTTCGTTGGCATTATTCAATTGATAATTACCCTGATAAAAGATTTTATTATTTTCGAAAGCTGTGTTATATCGGTATCCGTTGCTTTTATCATGCGAAGCAAAAAGTGAATGTTGCTGTTTCTCTTTGCTTAAAACACCACCCACCTGAATTCCGGTTCCGTAAAAGGTATCGCCTGTATCTTGTGTATCTTTTTCGAAGTTCGAACCTGCATAAGTATTGACTAAAAACCCGGATTGCGTTGGTTTTTTGGTAATAATATTAATCGCTCCGGTTAAACTATTTACGCCATAGGTAAGCGCAGCCGGCCCGCGGATGATTTCAATTCTTTCGATTACCTCAACCGGAATAGGCAGATTCAGCATATTATGCGCCGTTTGAGAATCTATTATTTTAGTTCCGTTTATAAGTACAACGGTTTGCTCGAAGCTTCCTCCGTCTACACTTACATCGGCCTGACTTCCAAAAGGGCCTCTTTGTCTCAGGTCAACTCCGTTTGCATATTGCAGAATTTCCTGAACAGATCGTCCCGGTAATTTTGCAATTGTGGCCTGATCAATTACATATACGTTTCTGTTTTTCTTGGATATTGGTGTACTAAACCTGTTTTCATGAATAATTACTTCATCAATATTAATGGTATCTTTTTGCACCTGAGCTTGTAAACTAACACTTAATAGAGTCAGTGCAGCAAAATAAAGTTTTGTCATTTGTTTTAATTTTTTGCAAAAGTAGTATCTTGCCGTACTACTAATGTATACCAGTTTTACAAAAATGGATAGTCCGGTTCAAATTCCTTTTAAAAGTTTCATTCAGCTTAAGCCGGAAGAAACTACCGCTTTGTATTTGCAAATCGTTTTTGAGTTTATAAAAGCGATACAAATAGGCTTACTTCCAGAGGGTACAAAACTTCCGGGAACCCGTATATTATGCAAAGTTTTAGAAGTAAACAGGAACACTTTGATCAAAGCTTTTCAGGATCTCGAATTGCAAGGCTGGATCGAAATTTTGCCCAACAAGGGAACGTTTATATTATCTGAAAAACAACAAAAAAACAAAGCCGATTTTACTGACGAAAGTAAAAATGTTTCAAAAGCAAACGAGGGTTTTACTTTTAAGCATTCTACAATTCTTGAAAATCCAAAAGAAACCAGCAATTTACCGTATCAGTTTAATGATGGTTTGCCTGATTTGCGATTGGTGCAAAGTGATGTTCTGGCAAGATTGTATGTTTCTAAACTAAAAAACCAAAAAACCACCAAAACCTGGGAACAAATTCAGGCGCAATCGCATTTGAATTTTAAAACCCAGTTTTCTAATTTTTTAAATTTAACGAGAGGAATTCGTATTTCAACCTCTAATTTATTGACTACAAGCAGTCATGAAATTAGTTTGTATCTGGTAACCAAACTACTCATTTCTCCAAGCGATAAAGTGGTGGTGGCTTCTCCGGGATATTATATTTCTAATATGACATTGTCTGATAGTGGCGCACAAATTATCACAATACCGGTTGATAAAGACGGCATCGATACCCAACAGTTAAAACAAATTTGCGAGGAACATCAAATCAGAATTTTGTATTTGACCTCGAATTATCATTATCCAACAACAACTTCACTAAGTGCAAAAAGAAGAATGGAAGTTCTGGAATTGGCCAACCGCTACGGATTTGTAATTATAGAAGATGATTACGATTTTGATTTTCATTACGACAATAATCCCGTATTGCCTCTCGCCGCTTTAGATTCAAATGAAAGAGTGGTTTACATTGGATCGTTTGGAAGGTCTTTACCGGCAGGTTTTGGTTACGGATTTATTGCTGCACCATCTGCATTTATAAAAGAGCTCGAAAAACATCAAAATATTCTCGAGCCGGGAATTGATGTAATAAAAGAACAGGTTTTAACCGATTGGATCAAGGAAGGTGAAGTGCATCGCCTTTCGAAAAAAAACAAAAAAATCTACAAAGAACGCAGGGATAATTTTGTTTTATTATTGAAAGAAAAGCTGGAAGGAAAAATCAAATTTCAGGTTCCGTTAAGAGGTCTGGCGATTTGGGTAGAATGGCAGGACAACTTTAATTTGATACAATTGCAGAAACAATGTGCCGCAAATGGATTATTTTTGCCCAAAACAGTTTTATATCAAACCAAAAATCTTACGGCAACGCGTTTAGGTTTTGGACATTTTGATCCATCTGAAATGGAAAATGCTGTAACTATTTTACGACAGTCTCTTGATGCTATTTTATAAATCTAAGTGTTAGATATTTTTCACGCAGATTTAGCAGTTTTTTTTTATAAACCTTTAATTTTATCTAACTCTTTTTTAAGTTAGTAACTCTTTGTCAAAGTCGCAAAAATACTTTCTTGACTCGAGACTGAAAATCGAACAAACGAAGTAAATCTGTGACTTGATTAAATAAAAAATAAAAACATAACATGGAAATAGAGCAAATTCTTGACCTGATATATCCTCTTCCGGAACTTTCAAAACTAAAACTTCAAAATTGTGCGAAAGAAGTACATTTCTCTAAAGGCCATATTTTATTGCGCGCTGATAAAATTGAAACCAATATTTATTTTATTCGAAAGGGAATTGCAAGAGCTTATGCTAATCGCGATGATAACGAGGTTACTTTTTGGTTTGGTAAAGAAGGAGACACAGTTTTATCAATGAAAAGTTATGTCGCTAATCAGAAAGGATATGAAGATATTGAACTTCTGGAAGATTGTGATTTGTATGAATTAAAATCTGAAAAACTACAGAAACTCTTTGAAGAAGACATCAATATTGCCAACTGGGGACGAAAATTTGCTGAAAAAGAACTCGTAAAAACTGAAGAAAGACTGATCTCACGTCAGTTTCGTACTGCTACAGAACGCTATAAAGAATTACTTATTGATTATCCGCATTTGATTCAGCGGGTTCAATTAGGACATATTGCTTCTTATTTAGGAATTTCTCAAGTAAGTCTGAGCAGAATTCGAGCCGAAATAAAATAGTTTCATTTTTTAACAAATGTAAAATCCCCAGCCAATTCCTTTTCTAACCTTTGCAAAAAAAAGATATGAACTGGATTATTTTAATTATTGCCGGCTTATTTGAAGTAGGCTTTACATTGTGTTTAGGAAAAGCAAAAGAAACAACCGGAAATGAAATGTACATGTGGTATACAGGTTTTCTAATATCCCTTATTGTGAGTATGGGACTTTTGATGAAAGCGACACAAACTTTACCTATTGGTACCGCATATGCCGTTTGGACAGGTATTGGAGCCGTTGGAACTGTTTTAATTGGTATTTTAATCTTTAAAGATCCGGCTAATTTCTGGCGACTCTTTTTTATTACAACACTTATTGGTTCTATTATAGGTTTAAAAGCGGTATCTCACTAAAATATATTTTTTGGCATACAAGACAAGCGGGTTAGTATAAACTAATCCGCTTTTTTGTCTGTAATTTATATGGTTTCTTCAAAATCAGGTATTTCTACGTAGTGTTATAAATGTTAAAAAAGCGAATTTTGTTTGCAGAATGTGAGAAACCGTAAATTATTCTCAATAAACGATTATAAATTAGCAAGATATTTAGCTAAAAATTACAAAAAGATACTCATTATACATTTCAAACCTGAAAAAGAAAACCATGAAAAATCTTTGGTGTTGGCGTTGCAAAATGGAAGTTCCTATGCTTGATGAAGAGGAATATAAAATAGCCTCTAAGCTTTATCGTGATGGTTTTCAAACAGGAAAATGTAATATGACAAGAAGGACGCGTTTTAAAGACTTGCTCGGGTATTATAAAGATTTAACAGGATTTGACGAAACCAATCCTAATGCAATCATGCACCACCGAATTGACTTGTATGGTTCTGCATGTGAGAATTGTGCTAAACCGTACAGAACTCCCAAAGCTTCTTTTTGTGCTGCTTGTGGCAATAAAAGAGCATCTACCATCATCAATTATACCGAAACGCTACAGGAAGCAGCACCAAAATGGTGGCATAAATTTTTAATTTTGAACAGGGCAGAGTAACTATTTTTATTTAATTTTATAAAATCATAAAAACTATGAGGATGAACTATAAAATTCAATTTGCTCTATTAATCATTTGTGTTTTATTTATTGGTTTCGGAATATACGAGATATCAAATACAGGACTAAAAACCGGAACAGATCTTTTCTGGCAAATCTCTGCTTTTGTTCCATTTGTTTCATCAGGAATTATTTTTGGAATGAACTTATATTCGAAACGAATTAAAAATTAAACAATCTACTATTTTGTTTTAAAAACTTTGCTTTTCACTCCGATAAGTAAATCCTATTTGCTAAATCAACAAAAAAATGCCCTTCTTTGCGGAGACCTAGCCCCGATAGAAGTGGAAATCCTTTTGTTCCGGGGTTCGGAACAAAAGATTGGAACGAATAGCGGGATTAGCTCCTAAAAAAAAATCATAGAAATCGGGATAACAAAAGAACACGTATTTCTTCAATGTCAAAAATGCGTTAAAAAACTTTTCGTATAGTAGTTTTTCGCCAATAAAAAATACTTTTGTGAGATAGGAAAAACAAAGACTTATCAGCAACCCGAAACACAATAGTATGAATTACGAAAAATTCATCTTCTGCCTCGAAGGTGTTCCAGACGTAGACGATGACAGAGAAACTTTAGCGGTAAAGAACCTGGAAGAAATTGCTATTGATCAGGGTATTGCCAGTATTTACAAAACCTGCGATACGATTGAAGGTCTTGAAGAAAGTTTGAATGTATTGCTTTATGAAGATCATAATTTTAAGGATTATGAGATCATTTATCTGGTAATGCCAGGTGAAGCCAATACTATTTGCCTTCATGATTATTATTACAGTCTGGAAGAAATAGCCGAACTTTTTGAAGGGAAGATGAAAGGTAAAATCATTCATTTTGCCAACTTGAAAGTATTGGATTTAAATGACGAAGAAGCTCAATATTTTCTAGACATAACAGGTGCGCGCGCCATTTCAGGTTACGGATCTACTTATAATAAAATTGCCAGTTCCAGCACAATCGATAAAGCCTTTTTTAGTTTGTATCAGGATAATGATGATATCACCGAAGTGGTAGAAGAATTGTATCAAAAACATTATGCTTTGTGCAAATTGCTCGATTTTAGATTGTATTATTGAATATGAAAGCAAAGACAATTGAGAAAATAAAAACCTATAGTCCAACAGGTTTTCGCGAGAAGTTTCTGGGAGAAGATAATCCTATTCATTTGCTTTTCAAATCAAATTCAGATCATTTTTTCTGTCTTGAAATTGAGGAAGTAATGCAAATGCAGTATCCTGTTCCACCTTCTAAACATTCTTGTCATACCTTAATTTTTATTTCCTCAGGTCAGCATGTTATGAAATTGGGGTATCAGGAATATACTACTACAGATAATGAAATCATTGTGATACCGGCCGGTCAGATTTTCTCACTTGAAAATATTAATAATATACATAAAGGCTATATATGCCAATTTCATCCTGATATTTTAATTGGAAAATACGGCAGCCGTGAAATGATTAATGAATTTGATTTTATGAAAATTTCCGGCAACCCGAAAATCACGCTGGATGTTAACGATGTTACTGATATTACAGCCATTCTGAAGCGACTTCACAAAGAATACTCTGAAACCTCGACCGCAAATCTTAATATTGTGCAATCGTATTTGATTACACTGTTTTACGAAATGAATAAAAATTCGGTTAAAAGTGCTAAAAGTATTTCGGCTGCTGAAGTGATTACCAATAAGTTTAAAGAGCTTATTTATACCAATATCAAAACACATCATCAGGTCAATTATTATGCTTCTTTACTCAATATTACCCCAAATCATTTGAATAAATCTGTCAAGGCCATCACTAACAAAACCGCAGCCACATGGATTGACGAAACCATTTTACTCGAAGCCAAATATTTACTCTTTCAAACCTCTCTTTCTATAAGCGAAATTGCAATGCAGGTAGGACATGAGGATCATTCTTACTTTAGTCGGTTTTTTAAAAAATATGAAGGAATCACTCCTATCCAGTATCGAAAATTGATTGATAAGTCCTAATTATTGCTTGTAGAATCCTATCAAAACGAAAAGCATTTATTGAAATTTGCCAAGTAAAAAAAAGCAAATTATGATTTATGTTTTTAAAACTTCCGTTGATACAAATTCGAAATTAGAATTCGCAAATGCACTACTTCAGGAATTGCTGCCACACGCTTTATGGAATTTTGATCTTGAAGATTGTGATAACATTTTAAGAATTGACACCGAAGACGAAATAAACGAAACGGTTCTAAAAAATGAAGTTTTCGATTGTATCGAATTAGAGTAACTGCCTTTTTTAAAACTCTTTCAAACCTCAACTTATTATTATGAATACTGCATTGCACCAGAACAAAACTTTTGACACTATTGATTACTCGGATCAAAAATTATCAGATAACGAATTCGTAAACTGCGAGTTTATCAATTGTAACTTTTCTAAAAGTGATTTCAGTTCTATCGATTTTCTTGATTGTACTTTTAAAAACTGCAATCTCTCGCTTTCTGTCCTTAAAAATACAGGATTAAAAAACATCAAATTTATCGGTTGTAAATTAATGGGACTAGATTTCAGTGCCAGTAATAGTTTTTTATTTTCGATGTCTTTTCAGGATTGCCTTTTGGACTATTCGACTTTTATTTATAAAAAATTAAAGAAGACAAACTTCATCGATTGCTCGCTAAAAGACGTCGATTTCTCGAATACTGATTTGTCTTTAGCTGTATTTAAAAATTGTGATCTTGCCAATGCTACTTTTCAGGATTGTATTTTGGAAAGAACTGATTTTCGTTCTTCCAGAAATTATGCCTTTGATCCCTCTGAAAATAAAATAAAAAGAACTAAAGTATCTCATGCCGCACTTGCCGGATTATTAGAAAAATTTGATCTGGATATTGAATAACTAAAAAGTTTACGGTCGCAGTTTCTAATCTCAGATTTCCGTTCTGGATTTAAAAACCTTTGAACTACTTAATCTTAAAACAAAAAAGGGATATAGCCTAAAGCTACATCCCTTTTTTTCTAACTAACACTTAAAAATGAACTATTTTATCCAACGAGGGTCACCCACTACGTTGTCTTTTAGGGTTTGATTACTTATTGTGAAATCGCCTCCGACAGCATTTGCAAACTGAGGATCTAATGTTGTAAATGATGTCGATTTATCAACTGTTATTGCCGCAGCACCAACTGTATATAATAAACTAGCATTAAAATAATTATTACCTGCAAATGTTGGTGGAGCCGTAGGTGTTCCTGATCCGTTCTGATTCGAATAAATTGCAGTTGTTGACGCAATTATTGTATTTCTTACAGTAGAAGTATTGGCTCCAAATCGAAGATATAAAATTCTTTTCGACGCTACGTTACTTGAAACATTGTACAAAGTACATTTGTCAATTAGTACATTTGTTGTTAAACCCGTACCTGTTAAGCCGGCATTATCTACACGAACAAATTCACGTCCGATTGAGCAAGAGTCAAATGTACTATTTTTCAATACGATATTTGCTACATACGTGTTTCTAAAATCTACAGTTTCAGCTTGCGCATTTGTACTTACATTTTCAACTATACTATTATCTACAGTAAATGAATTTACTTTTGCCAAATTAACACTTCCATAAATTAAAGCTCGTAAATAATCATGTACATAACAACCACTAATTAATATATCACCGTAAGTTGCACTAGGAGTATTAATTGTAATAAAACTAGTATCGCCAGCAGTACTTCCTTCCAAATTTAAATCAATTAACGAAACATTTCCTGTGCCGGCATTAAGTGTAAATCTCACATGCAATAACGGTTTATCGCCTGCACGTAATCCTCTTATTGTAATTGCTTTGTTTAAAATAATTTCACCCTTAAATACCTGATAATCTCCAGGCATAAGCACTAGTGTAGAACCTGCAGGAGCAGCAACAATAGCCGCATTTAAATCATCGGTAGGTTTTACTAAAATTCCGGTTCCAATATCTATTCCGGTTTTAAACGTCCTAACTCCTCTTGTTTTAGTTCCATTAAGTAAAGTTGCTGTATAATCTGTTTCACTTGCTAATCCGGTTATAACTGCAACCCCTTCTGTTTTTTCTGCAGGAGTTATAGTATGTACAATATTGCCTGGATTGATAGAAACTTGAGTCACAGTACTATTTGGCGTCCATCTTAAAGTAACTTGTTTAGCCTCAACATCAATATCTTCGACAGGAAATAAAATTTGCTCTGTTAATGTTTTTGCTGTAACAATAGACCATTTAGAATCTGCTGCTCCTGTTGCGCTTACTCCTTTTACTCTGATTGAATAAAGGGTTTCTCCTTCTAACGGAATTGTTACAGGAAGTTCTGTAGGTAATACATTTACTGTTTTGTAGATCGTTTTAAACTCAGTATCATCTGCACTAAATTCTACAACATAATGATCTACATCATCTTTTACTGTCCAGTTTAATTCTACTGAGGTTTGATTTCTAACAAAGGCTTTTAGTTCTATTGGAGAAAATGCTCTGCTCGCTCCAATATCTTCTAAAACTCCTTCATTATAGCTTTCGCAACTGGCAACTAGCAATAAAAACATAGCCAGCAATCCTTTTAATATATATTTTGCTTTCATAATTATAAACTATAATTTATTTGTTAATTGTGATTAGTTACCTAAAACCCAGTCATTTGTCAATTGCCCATTACTTCCGTCAATAAACGTTTGCCAAATTGGCCAAAATTGTCTCTTATCAGGATCAACTCCTAACTTGTACAAAGTGCTTATTTTATTATCCTCTAATTTATCCCAAGCTTTAGAAGTAAACCCTGTCGGAGCCAAAGTTTCTCCTCGGTTTAATCCATAAATATCCAAAGTAACTCCATCATCTTTGTATTTATAATACAATGTTGAAGGAACGTCCTGATAAGAACCTGTACGGGCTTTCAGATTAGTCATTTTCTCTTTGGCTTCATCTAATTTTGTTTTTAATAAATTCCAGCGTATAAGCGCATATTTGCGTTCCATTTCTCCGGTAAATTCATATTTATTTTCTTCAATAATAGCGTTCATCATTGCTTCTTTACTGGTCAATGCGTCTACATAAGCATCTACTTTTACAGCCTGACTTCCTGAAGCAAAAGCTCTGCGGCGAATTTCCTTTAAATAAACTGATGCAGATGCCGGCCCTTCTAATTCATTAGCAGCTTCAGCAGCAATTAAAAGTACCTCTGCATATCGCATATAAATTTTATTTACACCATCATCATTTGGTGCACTAACAAAACGGTTCATCCATTCAAAACGGTATTTACCAAAATACCAGGTTTGTAAATCTGTAAGTTCTTGTTTTGCTTTCCCGTTTGTTACAGGCCCCCATTTATAAGGAACACAAGTAACATCTCTGCGGGTATCAGCCTGATCGTAGTCATAGTAAACGAATGGTAATGGTCCATTAGCACCACCTTTGTTTGTTCCCATACCTTGAAACTGATCTACAGCATCGTGTCTAACTGCAAGAGTATATAACATTCTTCCTCTCGTAGGTCCAAAAGGAATTTCCCATAGAGACTCACCACCAGCCGTTAAAATTTCCTGATTGTATTTTCTCCACAGCCCTTCAAAAGTTGGCTCTAAATGTGCAGAACCACTATTAATTACAGAACGACACTCATCTAATGCCAATTTATACATATTAGCCACAGAAAGTTCAGGATCTTTACTCCTTCTAACTCCGTCAGGATATTGCTGATAGCCGCTTGCCATCATGGCCAAACGAGCCCTCAAACCTTTTACAAAAGCCTTATTTACACGTTCTGTAGTTGCAGTTGCCGAAGATGCATTAGGCCATGCTACCAAATCAGAAGCCTCGTCTAAATCAGCAATTAATTGCTTGTAAATTTCGTCACGGCTTGTTTTAGGAATATAAATAGTTGCCGTTACAACAGGCTCAAAACGAACAGGAACATCTCCCCAGTTTCTCACCAAATCAGCATAATAAATAGCACGTAGTGTTAGCGCTTCTCCCAATAACTGTCCTAATGCGCTATTAGGCTTAGGATCTCCGTAAGTACGCAAACCTCTAATACATAAATTGGCGCGCTCAATTCCTTCATACATCATTGCCCAGGCATTTTTTGGAGAGTTCATCTCTGTATTGTCAGGCTTAGCATTATAGATTACCAAATCTGATTTGGCGTTATCACTGGAAGAAGCTAAAAGCCACTCCGTATCAGTATTTAATCCCTGGTACGCTAAAAGTCTTCCTCTGTAGGACTGCTCTTCACCAAATGAGATTTTTATTCCATCAACAGCACCTTGTGCTAATTCAGCATTAGAAAAGATAATTTCGTCTCCTAATGTTGATTGTGCAGGCGTATCAAAGTATTCATCACCTAAATCCTGACAAGAAGCCAATAAACCTGAGACAAGCAATCCTGCTATTATTACTTTATATTTCATTTTGATAAATTTTAAATTAGAAATTAAGGTTTAAACCAAAAACCAATTGTCTGCTGCGCGGGTATGCTGAATAATCAACTCCCGGTGTTAGTGGTGTTCTTCTTATTGTTGACACCTCAGGATCCGGACCAGAATAATTTGTAATCACAAAAACATTCGTTGCCGTAAAATAGAATCTTAATTTACTTACTCCCAACTTAGAAGTAAATGATTCTGGCGTGGTGTATCCTAAAGTAAGTGTATTCAGCCTTAAGAAAGAACCATCTTCTACCGCCCAGTCTGTAAACATAAAATTTTTCATATAAGGAGACCACATTGTCGTATTAGCATTTAGAGTCTCTAAAGTAGCAGGATCTGTTACCAATTGTCCTGACACAGGATCTACACTTGTCCATCTTTTACCATCTGCCATTTCAGAACTTAAATTTTTGTATTGCCCATTTCTGTTTGATGTTGAAAACTCTGCTTTATTTGCATTATAGATATCATTTCCTATACTCCAATTGAAAGCTGCAGAAAGATCAAAGCCATAAGCATTACCATTAATTACAAATCCTCCTGTACTTTTAGGATTAGAATTACCAATAATTGTTTGATCTGATGCGGTAACTTTATTATCTGTAGAACCATCAGTATTTTTTAATTTCATCATACCTGGCTGTACAACAGTACCAATAACACTTGTAGCATCAGCCACACCTGCTTTTAAAGTATATTTTCCTCCAACATAATCAAAATCTGAAACTTCATATCTGCCATCACTTTGATAACCATACATTAACCCTATTGGAGAACCCACATTTACAGCATAGTCGTTACCAATATCTGTTGATGCCCAATTGGTATTCATTCCAAAATTATCCATTACACCAAGAGAGTTAATTTTATTTTTGTTAATACCAATATTAACAGAAAAATTTAAACCATAATTTTTCTTTTCAATTGCTATAAAATTCACAGTAGCTTCGAAACCTTTATTTTGTGTTTCTCCCATATTTCTAAACTGTGTCTTATACCCTGTACCTCCTACCGGAAATTCAATTAACAAATCTTGTGTAACATTTTTATACACATCAAAAGTTCCGCTTAAACGATTTTTGAAAAATCCAAAATCAAGACCCAAATCCTGTGTTACAGTAGTTTCCCATTTTAAATTTGGATTTGCTAAAACACTCGATGGTGACCAATAATTATCAAAACCGTTCATACTGCTATTAGTACTTGATTGATAGCTTTGAACTGTTTGTCCTACCGGAATATTATTATTACCTGCTTCTCCGTAACTTACTCTAAACTTAAGAAGATTTAACCAGGATGTATTTTTCAAGAAACTTTCTTCAGAAATTTTCCATGCTGCCGAAGCTGCCGGAAAATATCCCCAACGATTATTTCCTAGAAATCTGCTTGAACCATCTGCACGAAAAGATGCAGACAATAAATAACGATCTTTATAATCATAATTTAAACGACCAAAAAACGACAGTAATTTATCATCAGGGCTGTAAAAATTGTCAACGGAAAGCGGGGTTCCCTGAGTTGTCAATTTTCTTGCCTCATCCAAATCAAAGAAACTAGGATAGTTTAGAACTGTTGTTGTCACATTATTTGAAGTAGTCGTAATCATTTCTTCTCCTAAAAGTGCTGTCAAATGATGATTAGCTCCTAAAAGATTTTTAAAATCATAATTTAATGTATTGGCATTTCTAAAGCGTACATCTTTACGGTCACTCATTACCATAGCCGGCATTCCTGCTCCAAATTTTGCAGTACTTGAAAAATAGGTAGTTGATCCGTAGAAACGATAATCTGTAGAATTATTATTATCCAATCCAAACTCACTTTGAAATTTTAGATTTTTAGCAAGTTTCCAACCAAAGCTTCCTAATAAATTGTAATTTTTTCTAGATTGCTGACGATCATTATCACTTACAACTAAAAATGGATTTACTAAATAACTGTTAACCGTTTGGTCTTCATTATCAGTTGTTAATCCCGGCATTGGAACTGGAGAATAGCCAACACTATGTCGTAAACGGCTGTCAAGTGATGAAGATTGTTTTTGATCATTGTTACCGCCTCCATCTATCTCTGTATCAGAGTAACGTACTGTAAAAGCAAGATCAATTTTGTCACTTGCCTTATTTTTTAGTGCCAATGATAAATTATTTCTTTTAAAATTAGAACCAATCATGATTGCTTTCTCATCATAATAGGAATAATTGAAATTATAATTAAGTTTGTCATTTCCTCCACGAATTCCTAAATCACGGCTATTTACTTCACCACGACGACCGTAAATTTGTTTTTGCCAATCAGTTCCTTTCACACCGTTATACAAATCGCGATCGGCCCAGTTACCAAAATATTTGGTATAAGAAGTTGGATTGCTTACAATAGTTTTATCTGTCTGGCTAAGCAAAGCATATTCGTATTGCCATTTTACAAAATCATCAACAGGAAGAACATCAATATCATTAGCCATTGTTTTCATACCATAAAACATATTAAAGCTAACTGCCATTTTTCCGTCTTTCCCTGTTTTAGTCGTAATAATAATAACACCGTTTGCACCTCTTGAACCATAAATTGCTGTAGAAGATGCATCTTTTAGTACGGTCATTGATTCAATATTCGAAGATGCAATGTCATTCATACTATTTACAGGAAAACCATCTACTATAATTAAAGGCGAAGCATCTTGTGTTAGTGAACCGCCACCACGAACTCTAATCTTTATTTCTGCATCCGGAGAACCTTCGGATGAAGTAACCTGAACCCCTGCTATTCTTCCGGTTAAAGCTTCTGCAACGTTAGAAACAGGAACTTTCTTTAAATCATTACCTGAAATTGAAGCAACAGAACCTGTTAAATCTGATTTTTTTACTGTTCCGTATCCAACAACTACAACTTCATTTAATGCATGTGAATCTTCTGCTAAAACAACGTCTAATTTTGTTTTTCCAGACACAGCTAATTCTTGCATCTTGAAACCTATATACGAGAACGTAACTACTGCTTTCGGATTTGAAAGTTTTATTTTATAATGCCCGTCAAAATCTGTCGAAACACCATTTTTTGTTCCTTTTTCTAATACATTAACACCGGGTAAAGTCAATCCTGCAGCATCTACTACTGTTCCTTCAAGTATTACAGTCTGGGCATTCATTCGATTGCTCGTCAGTAAACACAATAAGAAAACAACTGCAAAGCAACAATTGGTTCCTTTGTTAAATAAATCTTTAAAATTCATGGTTGATTGTTTAAGTTATTAATAGTTTATTGTTTTTAAGTGGTTTTTCAGGTTGTAATTTATTAAGCTTTTTATTTACGAAAGGTTATCCTAACTGAGAATAATACTGCTTTTAATTTTATGAACAGCTCCTTTTTAGTGCGACAATAAAAAGTTGTAATCGATTACACAAACATAAATATTTTTTTTATATAAAAAGTTAAAATTCATAATAATTTCATAAATAAAATAAAGCATTAAAAATAAAACGCCTTTTTTATACGACTTATGTAATTTTAGCTAAATAAAAATATGAATTATATTATTGTTTTTTGTGAATTCATTGCGATTTTAAAGAAAAAACAATCGATTACATCAATAAAGATTGTAAAATTATTAATGATCAAAACAAGACGATAAAAATTCTTAAAAGGAAGTGTGAAACAAGAAAAAGAAACTCTCCATGTCCGTCCTATGACATTCATATATAGAAATAAGGATAGTTTAAACAGAAGAAGTAATTAATTATAGCACAAAAAAAGCCTTTAAACGATTCCGTTTAAAGGCTGTATAATTTAAGAAATAAAATTTTTACATGTTACTTAAGCACGTTGCAATTGCAAATTGCTTTTATGTTTTTGCATTAGAACAAAAGTAATAATCATTCCGATAATTGCCATTACCACACCAATAAGGTTTGGCGAAGCATAACTGTATCCTGCTGCCAAAGGCAAACCTCCTAAAAAGGCTCCCAAAGCATTCCCTATATTAAAGCTTCCCTGAAGTGCAGCTGAAGCAATCATTTCAGCATCTTTAGCCGTTTTGATCATTAACATTTGGATAGGCGCAATAACCGAAAAAGAAATAGCTCCTGTTAGAAAAGTCAGGAATAAAGAAACATATTGATTGGATGAAAATAAGTACACCAGAATCAAATCGATCGACATTACAAACAACAAAGCTAATACTGTTGGTGCCGGCGAATATTTATCGGCTAATTTACCTCCAAGGAAATTCCCAACAACCATACCTAAACCAGCTAAAATTAAAATATACGAAACATCTTCTGCTGAAAATTTAGAAACATTAATCAACAAAGGTGCGATATAACTGATCCAGGCAAATAATCCTCCAAATCCAATGGCAGTAATACCGATGATTAACCAAGCCTCGGTTTTCCTGAAAAATTGCAGTTGCGTTTTCATATTTACGTTTCCGCTTTTTTCTAAGTTTGGCATCCATAAAGAAATAAACAAAAACGTAAGTAGACCAACAATAGCAATTAATATAAAAGTATAACGCCATATAAAATGATGTCCTATATAAGTACCAATAGGCACACCTATTAAATTGGCCAATGTTAGACCTGAGAACATAATTGCAATAGCCTGAGCTTCTTTGCCTTTATCAGCCAAACGGCTCGCTACAACTGCTCCAACCCCAAAAAAGGCTCCGTGTGGCAATCCGGAAAGAAATCTGGAAGCGAATAAAAAATTATAAGTAGGTGCAATGATCGAAAGCGCATTAAATACGGTTAACATCAATGCTAAGATTAAAAGCATTTTTTTTGGCGGAAAGTTTCTTCCAAGGATTACTAATAAAGGAGCTCCAATAACAACGCCAAGTGCGTAAGCAGAAATTAAATATCCTGCAACCGGAATCGAGACTTTCATATCTGAGGCAATATCTGGCAACAAACCCATCATAACAAACTCGGTAATACCGATAGTTAATCCTCCTAATGAGAGTGCGATAAGACTTTTTTTCATTTGTTTTTATAAGAAAGGAATAGATTTTCTATGGTGCAAAGTTAACGCTGTTAAACAGAAAATTAGTTGTATATTTGCGATATAAACTTGTAAATTTAAGTTATGCCAATATTAAATCAATTCAAAACTCTGGTGATTGATGAATTTGAAGATGAGAAATTTCACCTTCCGCCTCACACGCATACTTATTATGAAATTATTTACATCAAAAAAGGAAACGGCGTTCATCATCTAAACAACAACTTATTACCTTATAAAACAGGTGATCTTTTTGTGATTTCTCCGGAAGACGAGCATTATTTTGATATTAAAAAAAGTACTCGATTTTTCTATATTAAGTTTACCGATAATTATTTCAACTCGAAACAAAATCTTACTTGCGATGAATTTTTAATTCATACCCCGGAAAGTTTCATGCGCGATAAAACATTAAAAGAAACCGTCCTTAAACTAGATGATCCCTGCAAAACGATATTAAAAAACACAATCGAGAACATTGCTGCTTATAATTGTAAAACCGATGTTTCGACCTCTCCTATTGTATTTTACCAGATTCTTTCGATTTTCGGGTTAATTAAAGAAACCATGCGCGGCCAAAATCTTGTCGTAAAAGGAAATTCAATTGATAACGAACAAATCACATCTTATATTCATCAGAACATTTATCAGCCAAAACTGGTTCAGATAAAGGTTATTGCGAATCATTTTAATATTGCCGAAACCTATTTTAGTGCTTATTTCAAAAGAACATTTTCTATTAGTTATCGTGAATATATTCATAATTTGAGAACTACTCTGATCGAAAAACGAATTCACAACAATCAGCTTCCTATCAAACAAATAGCATATGAGTTTGGTTTTACAGATGAAAGTCATCTTTCGAACTATTTTAAAAAAAGAAAAAACATGAAACCTACCGATTTTAAAAAAACTTAAAATTGGAAATCTTAAATATATAGTTGCTCTTAAAAAAAATATCTAAATTTGTACTTTCAAAAAACAATTTCATTGACTAAGAAATTCCACATATTATTTCTCTTTTTAACTCTTGGCTTCTTTTTGATGTCCAATTCGGGTTATGCTTGTGGAAGAACTGAAGAGAAAATGTCATGCGAAAAGAAGGAAACTTCAAAAAAAGAAAGTACAGATTCTTGCCAGAAAGATTGTTGTAAGAAAACCAAAGAAGATAAAAAAGGACAACATGGCTGCAACGGAAAATGCGACCATTCAGGTTGTACAACTTCATTTCTGCAATTGAGCCTGATCACAAACGAAATTGATTTAAGCAATAATCTTTTTAATTTTTCTACAAAAAAACAAATCTCATACTACAATAATGCTAGTATTTCTGATGGTTTTACTTCGATCTGGTTACCACCAAAAATAAAATAATTCTATTTCTGACAGCCATAATTAGGTTTAGCTGTTAAGGCTCTAAGACTGTAAGGTTCTGCGAAAAAAAATCACATTTTGTGTCACTGGGACTTTGCGAGATTAAACATTCAATTAAAAAATAAAATTATTTAACTTAGAGGATAAATTCACATTCTCTATCAAAAATCACATACAATGAAAAATACAATTTCAACTATAGCAGTAATAATCACATTATTATTTTCTGCAAATACTATTCAGGCAACAACAATAAAAACAGTAATAACTACAAATGAAGATGTTGATTCTAGTCAGTTACAAACTGTTTATGATGCTTATTTTACGGTAAAAGATGCTTTAATAAAAAGCGATGCAAAATTAACTTCGGCGAAAGCCAATGATTTATTAGCTGCAATTACTGCAGTAAAAATGGACAAACTAAAAAGTAACGAGCATACTGTTTGGATGAAAGTGGTAAAAAAATTAACCGCTGATGCCAAAAGCATTTCAGGTACTTCAGATCTTAAAAAACAACGTGAAACTTTTAAATCACTTTCAAAAAATACCTACGATTTAATTAAAGTTTCTAAATCTGATGTCGCTGTTTACAAACAATATTGCCCAATGGCAGATGCTGACTGGTTAAGCAAAGAAAAAGCAGTTAAGAATCCGTATTATGGTTCTTCGATGCTGACTTGCGGAAACGTGGTAGAAACCATCAAATAAATATGACACTCTACATCAAAAACATGGTGTGTGGTCGCTGTAAAATGGTTGTGAAGTCTGAGTTGGATAAACTCGGACTTCAGACTATTGCTGTTGAATTAGGCGAAGTCGAACTGCAAGATGATATTACCGATTCTCAGAAAGAGATTTTACTTAAAAATCTGCAAGCTTTGGGTTTTGATTTTATTGATGATAAAAAAAGTAAAACCATTGAAAAGATTAAAAATCTAATTGTCGATTTGGTTCATCATAAAAACAACGAACTTAAAGTTAATTTGTCTGATTATTTGGTCGAAAACCTCAACCAGGATTATAGCACACTGAGTAATCTGTTCTCGGAAATTGAAAATACTACGATCGAAAAATACTTTATCAGCCAAAAAATAGAAAAGGTAAAAGAGCTTTTGATTTATAATGAACTTTCGCTAAGCGAAATTGCTGATATGTTAAACTATAGCAATGTTGCTCATTTAAGTAATCAGTTCAAAAAAATTACTGGTTTCACGCCTACTTATTTCAAGCAGTTGAAAGATAAAAAACGCATTCAAATAGAGAATTTGTAAATTTTATTTAACCGCAAAGGGCGCAAAGATTTACGCAAGGTTCGCAAAGTTATTTTAGACAAAGCTTTGCGAACTTAGCGTTTTTATAAAACCAAGCATATCCAAAAAAACTTTGCGCCCTTTGCGGTTAAATACTCTTTCCTAAATATTACAAATCATTCTCATAATTATACAAACCGTTGTAGATCTTACTTCGGAAATTTGCATTGTAATACCTTAAAAAACAAAAAACAATGACTCATCAATATATAATTTCAGGAATGTCGTGCGATGGCTGCCGAAAAAAAGTAGAAAAAACTTTGAACTCAGTAGAAGGAATTCAGGCCGAAGTGACTTTAAATCCTCCATTGGCAACTATTACAATGGAAAAACATGTTGCCACTGAAAAATTTCAGGAAGTCTTAACCGAAGCCGGAAAATATACTATTGAGATGACTTCATCTAAAAATACAACGGAAACGCCTGTTAAATCCTGTTGTTCCAGCCAAAACAAAGACAATCATGCTGGCCATGATCATAAAAAAAAAGTTGTAACTCATAATCATAACGCAACCGGAGTTTTTTACTGCCCAATGCATTGCGAAGGCGATAAAACATATAATAAACCCGGGGACTGTCCGGTTTGCGGAATGGATTTGGTTCCGCAAATTGCAATTGGAACTCAATTTACCTGCCCAATGCACCCAGAAGTTATTGCGAATGAACCGGGCGATTGTCCAATCTGCGGTATGGATTTAGTGCCGATGCAGGCATCTGAATCTGAAGAAAATAAAACGTATACTGACTTGCTAAAAAAAATGAAGATTGCAACATTGTTCACGCTTCCTATTTTCATTATCTCAATGTCAGAAATGATTCCGAACAATCCTCTTTTTAACATTATGTCGATTGAAAAATGGAACTGGGTTCAGTTTCTATTTTCAATACCGGTTTTATTTTATGCAGGATGGATGTTTTTTGTTCGTGCCTGGAAATCGATTATCACCTGGAACTTAAACATGTTTACTTTAATTGGAATTGGAACCAGCGTTGCTTTTCTATTTAGCGTTGCCGGAATGTTCTTTCCTGATCTTTTTCCGTCTGAATTCAAATCGCATCACGGAACCATTCATTTGTATTTTGAAGCCGCCACGGTTATCATTACGTTAGTTTTATTAGGACAGCTATTAGAAGCCAAAGCTCACGGACAAACCAATGGCGCGATTAAAGAATTACTGAAATTAGCACCAACCGAAGCCACTTTGGTAGAAAACGGAAACGACAGAACAATTTCAATTCATGATATTAAAAAAGGTAATTTATTGCGAGTAAAACCAGGAGAAAAAATTCCGGTTGACGGAAAAATAACTTCAGGAGAAAGCAGTATTGATGAAGCCATGATTACCGGAGAACCCATTCCGGTGGATAAAAAAGCGGGCGACAATGTGATTTCGGGAACCATAAACGGAACCAGATCATTTGTCATGATTGCCGAAAAAGTAGGTTCAGAAACTTTGCTTTCGCAGATTATTCAAATGGTTAACGACGCAAGCCGTTCGAGAGCACCAATTCAAAAACTGGCAGATCGCGTGGCGAAATATTTTGTTCCAACAGTAGTTGCTATTTCTATATTGACTTTTATTCTATGGGCAAAATTTGGTCCTGAACCTTCTTATATCTACGGATTAATTAATGCTATTGCGGTTTTAATCATCGCCTGCCCTTGTGCTTTAGGATTGGCAACACCAATGTCGGTTATGGTAGGAGTTGGAAAAGGTGCACAACACGGAATTTTAATTAAAAATGCCGAAGCGCTCGAAAACATGAATAAAATCGATGTTTTAATTACAGATAAAACCGGAACTATTACTGAAGGAAAGCCAACTGTAGAAAAAATTTATGCGATTGATAATAACGAAGATATTCTGTTGCAAAACATTGCTTCGCTAAATCAACACAGCGAACATCCTTTGGCGCAAGCCGTTGTCAATTTTGCAAAAGCTAAAAATCAGCAATTATTGGAAGTTCCGGATTTTGAAGCTGTTGCCGGAAAAGGAGTTTTAGGAACGGTTAACAATTCGAAAATCGCATTAGGAAACAAAAAACTGATGGAACAGATTAACGCTTCGGTTTCTGATGATTTTGAAAGCAAAATTACAGCCGAGCAAAATCTGGGAAAAACGGTTTCATACATTGCCGTAAACAATATTGTTTTGGGTTACGTAACCATTACAGATGCCATAAAAGTAAATAGTGCAAAAGCAATTAAAGATTTAATCGATCAGGGCGTTGAGGTTATAATGCTTACCGGAGATAATAAAAATACGGCAAAAGCAGTGGCTGATCAGCTTCATTTAAGTTCTTTTAAAGCAGATTGTCTTCCCGAAGATAAACTGAGAGAAATTGAACGCTTACAAGCTGAAGGAAAAATAGTTGCCATGGCCGGCGACGGAATTAACGATGCTCCGGCTTTAGCCAAAGCGGATATCGGGATTGCTATGGGAACCGGAACCGACGTTGCCATTGAAAGTGCTAAAATAACGCTTGTAAAAGGAGATTTAAACGGAATTGTAAAAGCTAAAAAGCTGAGCTTTTCGGTTATGAAAAATATTAAGCAAAATCTGTTTTTTGCCTTTATATACAATGTTTTGGGAGTTCCTATTGCGGCGGGAATTTTATATCCTGTATTTGGGATTTTGCTTTCGCCGATGTTAGCCGCTTTGGCAATGAGTTTAAGCTCTGTTTCGGTAATTGTAAATGCTTTGCGATTGCGAAACCTCAACCTTTAAAAAATCAATATGAAATTACATATTACTATAATTGCCTTTTTGATTGCCTTAAGTTCAAGTGCACAAAAAGTAGTTCGTTACGATTTGCATGTTCGTGATACGATTGTCAATTTTTCCGGAAAAGAAAAACGCGCGATCGCAGTCAACGGACAAATTCCGATGCCAACATTAACTTTTACCGAAGGTGATATTGCTGAGATTTATGTGCATAACGATTTAAAAAAAGAAAATACTGCACTGCATTGGCACGGATTATTTCTGCCAAATAAAGAAGATGGTGTTCCGTATTTAACACAAATGCCCATTAAGCCGGGAACGACTCATAAATACACTTTCCCAATTATCCAGAACGGAACGTATTGGTATCACAGCCATTCAGGTTTACAGGAACAAATTGGTTTGTACGGACTTTTCATCATTAATAAAAAGAAAGACGATTCTACTTTTAGAAAAGGAATTGATGATTTACCAACTATTCCGGTTATACTAAGCGAATGGACCGATCTTAAACCGGAGAACGTACAGCGAATGCTTCATAATGCCAATGATTGGTTTGCTATAAAAAAAGGGACAACTCAAAGTTATGCCGAAGCGATTAAAAAAGGTCAGTTTTCGACGAAAGTCACCAATGAATGGAAACGTATGAATGCCATGGATGTGAGTGATGTTTATTATGAAAAGTTTTTAATTAACGGAAAAAATGAAGATCAACTTTCGCAATTTAAGGCTGGAGACAAAGTAAGATTGAGAATTGCAAATGGAGGTGCTTCGAGTTATTTCTGGCTGACTTATGGAGGCGGAAAAATAACGGTTGTAGCGAGTGATGGTAATGATGTTGAACCTGTAGAAGTCGACCGATTGATTATTGCCGTTTCTGAAACTTATGATGTTGTCGTTACCATTCCTGAAGATCATAAATCCTTTGCTTTTTTGGCTACAGCCGAAGACAGAACCGGATCTGCTTCTTTATTTTTAGGTGAAGGAACCAAACAATCTGTTTCTCATCTTCCGAAATTAAAGTATTTTGAAGGGATGAAAATGATGAACGATATGATGAAGATGAACGGAGAAATGAATGATATGGGGATGAAAATGTCCCTAAATAAAATGGACATGAATGCCGTAATGTATCCTGAAATTTCCGGTGAAGATGCATCTGCAAAAACCGAAGATCATTCGATGCATAATATGGAAGGCATGAAAATGGACGATATGAAAATGTCGAACGATACTACAGAAGTTGCCGAGATTACGACTTTGAATTATGGAATGCTAAAATCTCCAACCAAAACAACATTACCCAAAGATGCGCCGGTAAAAGAACTTCGTTTCGAATTATCCGGAAATATGAACCGTTATGTTTGGAGTCTGGACAATAAAGTGATTTCTGAAACGGACAAAATCTTAATTAAAAAAGGAGAAAACGTTCGAATTGTATTGTACAACGGATCTATGATGCGCCACCCGATGCATTTACACGGACACGATTTTAGGATTATAAACGAGCATGGTGATTATTCTCCGTTAAAAAATGTAATTGATATTATGCCTATGGAAACCGACACTATCGAGTTTCAGGCAAATGCCGATGGCGACTGGTTTTTCCACTGTCATATTCTATATCACATGATGGCGGGAATGGGACGTATTTTTACTTATGAAAATTCAGCACCAAATCCGTTGATTCATGATCCGAAAATGGCGTATAAAATGCTAAAAATGGACGATCGTATGTTTCATTTTATGGCCGAAAATGATTTTGCCACAAACGGAAATGACGGTGAAGCAATGTACAGCAACACGCGATGGAGTATTGGAACCGAATGGAGATTGGGTTATAATAATGAACACGGTTATGAAACGGAAACTCATATTGGTAGATATATTGGCAAAATGCAATGGTTTATGCCTTTTATAGGTTTTGACTGGCGTTACAGAAAAATGGGAATGGACGAACAGGAACAAAATATGTTTGGACAAAAGAATACCAAAGACAATCGTTCGGTTTTTAGTGCCGGTATGGAATATACTTTGCCAATGCTCGTGAAAGCGCAAGTTGAGGTTTACACCGATGGAAATGTGAGAATTCAATTTGAACGAAAAGACATTCCGCTTTCGAGACGTTTGCGAATGAACTTAATGTGGAATACAGATAAAGAATATATGGCGGGTCTAAAATATATCGCTGGCAGAAACTTTGGGATTACAACTCATTATGATAGTGATATGGGAATTGGTTTTGGGGTAAATCTGAATTATTAACAATAATTTTAATACTATTTTGATTGCATTAACTTATCGTTGACAATTTTGAAAACTAAATCGTATTATATTTGATCCAACATCTTCAATCAAAAAAAGAATATTACCTAACAATTAAATTATAAAAAAAATGAAAAAATTATTTACCGTTTTAGCCATCGCTTTATTTACAATTGGTTTACAAGCGCAAGACACAAAACCAGCTCCTAAAAAAGAAAAAGCTAAAAAAGAAGCTTGTTCTAAAAAATCAGGTGACAAAGACAAAAAATGTTGCTCTAAAAAATAGTAGCAACATCATTTTACCAAAAAGGCTTCGAATATATTCGAGGCCTTTTCTTTTTATGTTTCTTTTGCCACTCATCTCACAGATTAAAAAGATTTTTAAAAGTCCAGTAATCACAATCTTGTCATCCCGAGGAACGAGGGATCTCCGCCAGAAACTAACGCAAAGTATTTTTCATTAAACTGTCGAACTGCTTGTGGAGATCCCTCGTTCGGGATAACAAAAATGCGTATATTAATTTCGCGACAAAAAAATTATACATCAACTTTGAGAAAGTTTCAAACTTTGTCAAAGTTCATCGCCTAGAAATCCTTTTAATCCTTTAATCTGTGGCAAAAAATTTTAGAAACTTATTTCAATCTAACACTCCACTCAAAATCCATTTCTGAAACCTGAACTCCTTCTTCGTTTGTTCCTACAGATTTCATCCAGAAGGTTTGGCCCTCGCCCGTTGCAATTGTTCTTTGAATTGCTTCGGAAATTAAATGTCCGTCATTGCAAACGAATGTTATTCTACCCGTTGCTTTTTTGGTGAAGTTTCCTTTATTATTGGCAACCAGCATCGATATTTTTTTTCCGCTTTGTTGAATTTGAGAGATGACCAATGCTCCGGTTGTTAACTCTGCTGCCATTGCCTGAACTGCAAAATACATCGAGTTAAAAGGATTTTGATTGATCCATCTGTGTTTTACGCTTACCACGCATCTATCTTCGTCGATTGCCTTTACACGTACACCGCAAAAGTATGCTGATGGTAATTTGAATAATACAAATTTGTTGAGTTTAGAAACTGATATTGCCATGATATTTATTTTTTCATGTAAAAATACAAAAAAACTATGCACGCACAATAAATCGCAATTACTTTCCTAAAAAGCCAACAAAACCAAGCGTTTTGAATGGTTTTCAATGCATTATAAGCAATTTAAAAATTTCAACTTTGTTAAAATTATGTTAATATTTGGTACTATGCAAAACAAGATACTGTCTTTTAGACATATATTTGCATAAGAAAATACTATATACTTTTAATCATGGAAACAACAACACCACTCATCATGGAAAAAACATCAGAAAAGAACACTGCAACGTTCACACACTTAAGCACTTTGAGTCAATACATCATCCCATTTGGGAATTATATTTTCCCAATTTTGATCTGGACGAGTTACAAAGACAAATCAGAATTTGTAAATTATCACGGAAAGCAAACATTAAACTTTCAATTGAGTCTTTTGCTTTACACCTTAATTTTAGCATTAATTGCAATTCCGATTTTTGCATTTGTACTGTTAAAAAACCTACCAATCAATACGGTTTTTAACGATGAAGATTTAATCATCAGAAATCTGAACATCGACGGAAATATTGGAATTTTAAGTATTGGAGCAACGGCAGTTTTACTTTTTGGATTATTAAAATTTGTTGAATTCTTTTTAGTGATTTACGCTTCTATAAAAGCTTCAAACGGAGAGTTTTATAAATATCCGCTTTCGATTCCTTTTATAAAGTAATCAGTATTTTATGAAGCACTTCGACTTCGCTCAGTGTGACATAAAGAATTAAAAGTTATAGTCGAAACTTTACAAGCAATCAACACGAATCGTTTCGAAATCAATCATCATCAATCAATCATCATCAATCAAAAAACGAATTGTTCAATCTAAAAAAAACAAAATGAAATTATGAACATTGAAAACACAAAAGCACAGATGCGCAAAGGTGTTCTTGAGTTTTGCATCTTATCGGTTCTAAAAGAAAAAGACGCATACACATCAGAAATATTAGACACTTTAAAAAACGCTAAATTACTAGTTGTTGAGGGAACAGTTTACCCACTTCTAACCAGGCTGAAAAACGACGGTTTGCTTAATTATCGTTGGGAAGAATCGACTTCAGGACCACCACGAAAATATTATGGATTAACCGAAATAGGACAAACATTTTTAAACGAACTTAGCGGAACATGGACTGAATTGTCTGACGCCGTAAATCTAATCACCAATCAAAATCAATAAGTCATGAACAAAACAGTAAATATTAACTTAGGCGGTATGGTTTTTCATATAGATGAAGACGCATATTTAAAATTGACACGCTATTTTGACGCTATAAAACGATCATTGAACAACTCATCTGGACAAGATGAAATTATTAAAGACATCGAAATGCGTGTTTCTGAATTATTATTGGAAAAACAAAAAAGCGACAAACATGTTGTAGGACTGAAAGATGTTGATGAAGTGATTGTTGTAATGGGACAACCGGAAGATTATATCCTTGAAGACGAAGAAAAAACAAATCAGTCTTTTAGTGATTATAACACGACAAGAAAACATAAAAAATTATACCGTGACAAAGAAAAAGGTATGATTGGTGGTGTAGCAACTGGTTTAGGACACTATTTTGGGATTGACGCTGTGTGGATAAAAATTATCTTTTTAATATTTGTTTTTGCAGGTTTTGGAACAGGAATTTTAGCTTATTTCGTTCTTTGGATTGTAACACCAGAAGCGGTAACAACATCTGAAAAACTGGAAATGACTGGTGAACCGGTTACGATTTCGAACATAGAGAAAAAAGTGCGTGAGGAAATTGAAAATTTATCTGATAAATTTAAAAATGCAGATTATGACGCAATGGGAAACCAGGTAAAGTCGGGAGCTGAGAGAATAAGTAGTTCATTTGGAGACTTTATCATGACGGTTTTTAAAATCTTCGCAAAGTTTTTAGGCGTAATTTTGATCATTTCAGGAATTAGTGTTTTGATCGCTTTACTGATTGGAGTTTTTACTTTAGGAACAAACATCTTTATCGATTTTCCTTGGCAAAACTTTGTTGAAGCAGGAAACTTTACAGATTACCCTATCTGGTCATTTGGTTTATTAATGTTCTTTGCCGTTGGAATTCCGTTTTTCTTTTTGACACTTTTAGGTTTCAAATTGTTATCTCCAAACTTAAAATCTATTGGAAATATTGTAAAATATACTTTGCTAGCAATTTGGATTATTGCCATTGCAATCGTTATTAGTATTGGAATTAAACAAGCTACTGAAATTTCGCATGACAATAAAACAGTAGAGAAAAAAACGCTTAACATTACGCCAAAAGATACATTGTTCGTAAAATTCAGATACAATGATTATTATGCTAAAGATCTAAATCATCATAGAGAATTTGAATTTGTTCAGGATTCAGCTAATAATCAATTACTCTATTCGAATGATGTTCGTTTACATGTTTTGCATACTGATGAAGCTGCTCCTTATATTCAGATTGAAAAAAGTGCCAGAGGAAATTCGTTTATCTCAGCAAGACAAAGAGCAGAAAAAATCAATTATAAATTTCAGATCAACGGGAATCATTTAGTTTTAGATAATTATTTTCTTACCGATGTAAAAAACAAATTTAGAGGTCAGGAAGTTGATGTATATTTGTACTTACCTGAAGGTCAATTATTCAAGCCAGACGCTTCGGTTCAGGATTATGATGATTCTGAAGATAATTTTTTCAACTTACACTTTAGTGGCAACTATAACTATAGAGTAGACGGTTCTAAAATTAAATGTTTGAATTGTCCAGCTGGAGAGAATGACCATAATGATATATACGAAGAAGAAACTCAGACTGACAATGACACAGTAAATGAGGTTTCGGTTAAAATTAATGGAAAAGAAATTTTAAACGGAAAAAAAACAAACGGCAGATTAACCACTGACAAAAACGGAGTTATAATCAAAATTAACTAAGCCATGATAAAAATAATCATTCATATTACGAAATTTATAGTTGCGACTGTTACTGCACTATTGTTTGCTTCATGTAATCTTAACGTGAATACAATTGAAGGAAGCGGAAATGTGACTACCGAAAAAAGAATTGTTCAGGGAGATTTTACAAAAATAGATGTAAGCAATGCGATTGACTTAGTAGTCATACAATCTGATTTAACTGAAATTGTTGTTGAAGCCGATGATAATCTTCAGAAAGACATTATTACGAAAGTAGAGAACGGAACTTTGATCATTAAATCTAAATTCAATTCTTTTCGAAATATAACTAAGAAAAAAGTAACGGTAAAAATGCCTAAAATTGACAAGTTGGAAGCTTCTAGTGCTTCAACTGTATCAAACGAAGGAATAATTCAGGGTGAAAATCTAGATTTAGAATCTTCAAGCGCAGCGACAATAGATGTTAATGTAGAATCGGACAATATCTCTGCTGATTCCGGAAGCGGAAGTACTATTAGTGTAAAAGGAAAAGCTTTAACATTTCATACCTCAGCGTCAAGCGGATCAAATGTAAATGCAGGTGAATTATTAGCCAATGATATTCATGCTGAAGCTTCAAGCGGAGCCAGTGTAAATGTTCATCCTATTGTAAAATTGAAAGCTGAAGCAAACAGCGGAGGAAGTGTTAATTACAACAACACTCCTAAAACAATCGAGAAAACTTCGAATTCAGGAGGAAGTATCAGCCAGGGGTAAAAGATATTTATCTGTTAAATATAAAAAAATCATTCATCGAAAGTGGATGATTTTTTTATATTTGTGAAAATCAAATCTAGAATTAATGAAAAAAAATACAGCCTTACTCCTATTATTATTGGTTACGACATTAACTTTTGGTCAAAGAAGAGAAAAAATAAAAGGATCTAAAATCGTAACCACTTCAGTAAAAGAAGTAGGAGAATTTGATGGCATTGAAGCCGATGATAATTTAGAAGTTTATCTTGAAAGAGGAGAAAAAAATGAAATAAAAATTGAAGCCGACGATAATTTACATGATATTATCGGTATGGATTTAAGAGAAAAAGTACTTCGTTTGTACACTTCTAAAGAAAGTACTATTTTTAAAAAACTAATTGTTCGTGTTACGTATACCAGTTCATTAAAAACTGTAATAGCCAAAAATGATGCTATAGTTTATGCCATTCAGGAACTTCAGTTAGATGATATTACATTTAATACTTTTGATTATGCTAAGTTATTCCTGAATGTAAATTCTAAAAAGTTTACCTTATTTGCTGATGATAAATCAAAAACCGAATTGAACTTAAAGTCTGAAGATGCAAATTTACAATTGAGTAAAAATTCCTCGATTAAAACATTGGTATCGGCTATAAAATTCAAATGTGACTTATATCAAAAATCGGTTGCCAATATTGAAGGAATTGCCGAAAAAGCTACGATTCGTTTAGATAATAATTCCATTTTTACAGGAACCAAGTTTACTTTGAAAGATGCCAATATTACTGCAGAAAATTATGCAACAGGAAGTGTTTTAGTAGAAACTACAGCCTCAATAGCGCTTGGAGACAAAGCTGAACTTTCTCTTTTAGGAAGTCCTGCTATTACGTTGACACGTTTTTCTGAAGAAGCAAAATTATTGAAGAAGATAAAGTAAAAAGTCGCAGTGTTCAGTTTCAGTTTTCAGTCTGAAGCTTCTTAAATGTAAAATCAACAAAAAAGTCCCATTCGCCGCGGCGAATGGGACTTTTTGTTGATAGCTCTATTCCTATTTCAATAAACTGAAAACTGAGACTGGGACTGAAAACTTATTCCTTAGACGCCAAATATCTCTCAGCATCTAATGCAGCCATACATCCTGTACCTGCAGCAGTAATTGCCTGACGGTATACGTGATCTGCAGCATCACCCGCTACAAAAACACCTGGTATATTGGTATTAGATGTTCCCGGAGTATTGATGATATAACCTGTTTCATCAAGAGTAAGGTAGTCTTTAAAAATATCTGTATTTGGTTTGTGACCAATGGCAACGAAAAATCCTGTAGCAGGAATTTCAACAACTTCTGCAGTAGTTTTATTCAACGCTTTAATGCCGTGTACAACATTTCCATCTCCCAATACTTCAACAGTATCATGGTTTAATAAAATCTCTATATTTTCGGTTTTGCGAACGCGTTCTTCCATGATTTTAGAAGCTCTGAATTTTTCGCTTCTTACCAACATCGTTACTTTTTTACAAAGTTTAGATAAGTAATGTGCTTCTTCACAAGCAGAATCTCCTGCTCCAACAATTACAACTTCCTGATTACGGTAGAAAAAACCATCACATACGGCACAAGCAGAAACTCCACCACCCATTTGTAAATAATGTTGTTCTGATGGTAATCCTAAATATTTAGCCGATGCTCCTGTAGAAATAATAACCGTTTCACAGTGCAATTCGATTGAATCGTTAATCCATACTTTATGAATATCTCCTGAAAAATCAACTTTTGTAGCCCAACCATCACGGATATCAGATCCGAAACGTTTTGCTTGCTCTTGTAATTGAACCATCATTTCTGGTCCTGTAACACCATCAACATAACCCGGGAAATTTTCTACTTCGTTAGTCGTAGTCAACTGACCACCAGGCTGCATTCCTTGATATAAAACTGGATTCATATTTGCTCTGGCAGCATAAATAGCAGCAGTATAACCTGCAGGACCAGAACCTATGATTAGGCATTTAATTTTTTCGATTGTATCTGACATAATATGATTCTATTAATAATTGATGGTGCAAAAGTAAGTTTTTATTGTTGGAATAAAGAACTCAATTAATCAGTTTTTGCTATTCTGAAATAGAGAATAGTGAATATGGGAGAAATAAAAATTCTTCGTGACATATCAATGCTACATATTATAGAGAAACACTGAAAAAATTATGTTTCGTAATTATTTTTTACCGCAGAGATCGCAAAGGTTTTCCGCAGAGTTTATGGAGATTGGAATTATGTTAAACAATTCTAAGTCCGCGAAGCTTTGTGAACTTTGTGTTTTTACTGAATTTACAATGTTTAAAAAACTTAGTGTTCTCTGTGGTAATTTTTCTTCTCTCTTCAGAAGTTTTGAAATTGCAATTTCAATTCAATGCAAAAAAAAAGTCTCTTCAAAAAATGAAAAGACTTTTGTCGGGGTGGCAGGATTCGAACCTGCGGCCTCCTGCTCCCAAAGCAGGCGCGATAACCGGGCTACGCTACACCCCGTAAGCGGGTGCAAATATATAACTATTTTTTGCTTATCCAAAACAAATTTAGAAATAAGAAAAAAAATATTTCCCCAGTAAATTATAATTAGAAACAAATGAGCCAATTAAACTCAATTATTCATTTATAAAAAAAACAAATATGGCTTTTAATATTATAAATATGGCGTTTACAATACGCTTAATTCTATCGATTAAGCTTTTTTTGCAAAAACAAATTCAAGAAAATGAAAAGAATACTATTATATATTGTTTTCGCTATCTCAATGACAGCTATTGCACAAGAAAGTCCTATATCAAGAGATGAAAACACGAAGATTGAGAATTTAAAACTGTATAAAGAAAAAGCTCATGCTTCTTATTATCATGATAAATTTAACGGAAGAAAAACAGCAAGCGGTAAAAAATTCGACAACACCAAGCTCACTGCTGCGCATAAAAAACTTCCTTTTGGTACAAAACTAAAAATAACAAACATATTAAATAAAAAATCCACTATCGTAGAAGTTACCGACAGAGGTCCTTTTGTAAAAGGTCGGGAAATTGATCTCTCTAAAAAAGCTTTTATGGATATTGCTTCAAACAAAAAGAGCGGTGCAATTAATGTAAAAATCGAGATTTTGATAAATTAAGTCCTGCTTCTTAAATATTGAAATATTATGTACTAATTTTGGACAATAAAAAACTCCGAAGATCAATTGGTCTTCAGAGTTTTTTGATTTGAAAGATTTTCCAGTTTAATAGTAACGCTTCTTTTTTACTTTTCCATAACAATATAGGCAGGATAGGATTCACGATTTGGTAAATCAAATTCTTCGTCGTACGGCTGAGTACCTTCTCCATTGTTATATAATGCGACACGTTTTACACCTGTTGCTGTACTACCGCCCATACTATTACTCACATTTTGAATATTACCCGGCCCCGCAAAACGTGTGATACACATTTTTTCGAGTTTCACATTTGGACTATTAGGAGCTTCAAAACCATTTTTCTTATTCACTTTGCCATCCGTTCCCGTAAAAACAGCATAAGATCCCATGCCTATACTTTGATGTTCTTTTACAGTATTAGCAACTTTGAATGCTGCATAACCATCTACTTTACCTCCCTGACTGCTCCAGCTTGTCTGATTTGGTGCATCGTATGGTGGTTCGTTTTGAAAGAAATAAGTTCTGCCTCGTTCTCCTAACCATAATACTTCATATTCTTGAAAATGTTCGACAAATAAAGCATAAAGCGTAACGTCATTACCTGTAACAATAAGTCCGTTTTTACATCTGTCCCTTAGCCAGCGTGCATTTCCGCCTTTTTGCGAACCATGGTCAGCACGCCACAACCAGAAATGATCCCCAACCACATTGTTGCTGTTGATTTCCATAGAAGCATGTATTTGAATATTTTTTGACTGAACCCCACCTACTCTACAAGTGATATCTGAAAGTAAAATAGGATCTGCAGAGTGGTCAGCATTTGCTCCTTCATTACCAATTCTAACCTGATACGTTGTACTATTAAATGAATCCATAAGAAGTCCGGCAATGATAATCCCGTCTTTGTCATCAGCATATATACATCCCCAAGTGTTTTTCTCCGTAGGCTCCAGCGTTACCGAAGCGATACCGGCACCCAAAAGTATGGCATCTTTTCTATTTACCTGAATAGGAGCATTCAATGCGTAATGCCCTGACGTAAAAAATATATTTTTACCTGATTTTAGTGCATTATTAATTTCAACATCAGTGTCACCTTCTTTGGCAACATACCAGTCGGTAAGCAAATCCTGAACTTTTCCTCTCCCCATATCTGTTGCCGACCAGGAAACTCCCACTCTGTCCTTTTGCCATTCCGGAACAAATACTTTATACTCGCCATCATTATCGATAAAAAGAAAAGGTTTTTCTCTTATAATAGGTGTACTAGGAACTGGCGAATTGGCATCATCCGCTTTTGGAGGATTCACGCAACCTTGCCAAACCATATTGTATGAACCTCCCATTGCTCCGGAACCTGAAGGAAAAACAGCATTTCTGGTGTACCATTGTTGTTGCCCGCCCCAGTTTGGTCTGGAGGATGTGTAATGCGTGTCGGCAATAAAACCGCCGCTGCCCCAAAAGTTGGTATCTCCAATATCTGAAATGTATTTCGAAGTACTTTCAATTAGCATTCTTCTTGCACTGGTGGATTGTGAAACTGTCCAGCCAAAATCCCGCATTACTGCTACATTTTCTACAGAACGCCAAAATGTACATGTAGCATTTGCACCGCCAGAAAGATGAGGTCTCGTGAATATAGAACCCAATTTAACAGCCGATGGCACTTTACCCAAACCTCCTATATGAGAATAAAATCCTAATTCTATTGAATTTGCTGTTCCCGAAGATGCAGAACCTGACCCGCCCGAATCGTAAGTTTGATCCTCAATATTTGCTTTAAAATAATACGCCTGACGTTTTGTAGTCCACTCGCCATTTGATCCGCCCAGGCCAATAGCGCTAAACTGCGAATTAATATCGTTTCGTGCAGTTTCTGCTTTTTCATATTTTCTATCATAGAAATACATATTACTGCCAAAAATCTGGTTCTCTATCGAAACTATTATCGTTATAGCATTTCGGGTAATTTTATAATAGTTCTCGTATTTATCCGCATTTGGTTTATTATCTGTAAATGTCAATTTCGTAGTCGAACCAACAGCAACAAAATGGGATGCCAAACGACTTCCTCCCCTTGTAATTACATAATTTCCTGTAGAGCCAAATGCTGGCCATGATAAGGTTATACTATGTTTCTTTTTGTTGTAAACAATCTTGCCTTCTAACTTATTGTCCTGATTTTTTTCATCAGATAAATTTAACGTTACAAAACTGCATAGCATCAGCATGACTGTAAATGCAGCAAATACTGAGATTAACTTTTTAATCATAAATAATATTTTTGGGTTTAATATAGTTTTTAAGGATTCGAAAAATAGTCATAATCTTTAATCTATATGTCCGTATTTGCTCCCAATTTTCTCATCAAAAACTATACAAAGGCTTAATTTTTCTTTAATAGCAATGCTAAAAGTAAAAACTGAGTAAATAACAGAGTTGTAATTACAAATAGAGAGTTTTAGATCAAGCGAATTCTACAGAAAAAAACAAATACTTCATTTAACACGAAAAGAACTAAAAAAATACCCTTCGTATTAAAATGTTATTATATTTACCAATCATAACATTATACCTAGTTCTTTATGGAAAGTTTTCTTTTAGTTGCGTTATTTTGTTTCTTAATCTATATCTTTAATACCATCAAAGGTCGTTTTAATCACCTCGAAAACGACATTCAGAAACTTAGCAAAAAGATTGATCTTTTAAAAACAGTTGAAAAACCTGCTGAAATTATTCCTGTTGCACCAATTCCTGTTGCAAAAAAAGAAGAATTTAAGATTGAGCCTGAACAATCGAACAAGGCTATTTTTGAACCTACGCAACCAGAAGCAATCAAAGAAAAAATATCAGATGAGCAATTAGAAAAAATAGCTTTATCTTCTAATATTGATAATACACCTAAACCAATTGAATCGAGACCTCTGGAACCAAAACCAGTTCAAAGACCAATTGTTCCTGTTGAACCACAAAAATCATTTTGGGAAAACTTCAAGGAGAAAAATCCGGATTTAGAGAAATTCATCGGAGAAAACCTGATCAACAAAATTGGAGTTTTAATTCTGGTTTTAGGAATTAGTTATTTTGTAAAATATGCCATCGACAAAGACTGGATCAACGAACCGGCAAGAGTTGGAATTGGCGTATTATGTGGTGTACTAGTTATGGGAATTGCTCATAAACTGCGTAAAAATTACGCAGCCTTCAGTTCGGTCATTGTTGCCGGAGCGATTGCGATTTTTTACTTCACGATAGGAATCGCTTTTCACGATTATCATTTATTCAATCAAACAGTTGCCTTTAGTATCATGGTCATTATTACAGCTTTTAGCGCTTTAATATCATTATCTTATGACAGGGTCGAACTAGCCGTTCTTTCACTAATAGGCGGATTTGCGGTTCCGTTTATGGTAAGCACCGGCGAAGGAAATTATGTAGTTCTTTTTAGTTATATCATCATTTTAAATATTGGGATCTTAGGCATTGCTTATTATAAAAAATGGAATCTGGTTAATATACTTGCCTACATCTTTACGGTCCTATTATATGCTGCTTGGTTAACCAGGGATTTAAGTTCTGATAAACCCCATTATTTAGGAGCCTTAATATTTGGATTTATTTTCTATTTCATTTTTATATTAATGAACCTTATAAATAACATTCGATCGAAAGGAGAATTTTCTAAAACTCAACTGACAATTCTGGCCAGCAATACCTTTTTGTTTTATGGTGCCGGAATGGCGATTTTGACCAACTATCATCCGGAATTAAAAGGTTTATTTACTACGATTCTTGCCTTGTTGAATTTAATTTACGCCTGGATTTTATACAAAAAATTCGATCTCGACCAGAAAGCTGCTTATTTACTTATTGGTCTAACGCTGACTTTTATAACATTAGCAATTCCTATTCAGTTCGAAGGGAATTTTATTACCTTATTTTGGGCAGCAGAAGCCGTTCTATTATTATGGTTATCTCAAAAATCTAAAATTACAAGCTACCGATTTGGCTCTATAATAGTTCATATTCTAATGATTTTCAGTCTGATCATGGACTGGAACAAATACTACAATGGCACTTTACCTTTAAATATTATCATAAATCCTATATTTATAACGGGTATTTTTGCTGCAGGCTCATTGTTTGCCATTTGGTATTTATTAAAAAATGAAACTGAAAATTCAACGATATTCGGCATCAGCTTTAATCCTGAAAAATATAAAAGAATTGTTTTAGAAGTTGGCTTTGTAATTACCTATTTCACCGGTTTATTCGAAGTTATTTATCAATCGAATCATTATATCGATAACCTTTACAGTTCGATAGCATTACCTATTTTATATCATTTGTTATTCTCGGCTTTGTTTTCTTCTTATCTGATAAAAAGAAAAACAGAAACCGGATATCAGGGTGCTTTATTACTAGTAATTTCTAATATCGTATTGTTTGCTTTCTGGTTCTCCAATTATCCTTTTTTTGAACATAAAGACATTATTAGTTCAGGAAACGGAAGAGCAATTGCTTTTTACTTGCATTATATTTCATTGATTATCACGATATATTTTGGATATCAATTGTTTCAAATCTATAAAAAAGTCGATTTTACTTTTCTTAAAAGCCGATACTTTATGTGGATTGCAGCATTTTTTATTATTTATATCGCAAGTTCAGAAGTGATGCTTCATGGTCTTGTATTTATGAATTCTCCTGTAACAGTTCAGGACATACAAACGAGTCCTATGTACGCGAGTTACAAATCGAATTTGCCGTATTTACGTGAATTTATTGCCGAAGATTATATTGCATTGGCCAGAACTAAAATCGTCAAAACAGGATTTCCAGTTCTTTGGGGAGTTTTAGCTTTTGTGTTTTTAATTATCGGAATAAAAAAACAACTGAAATCTTTACGAATAATCGCTTTATCGCTACTTGGTCTAACGATCTTAAAACTATTTTTATACGACATTAGTAATATTTCCGAAACGGGAAAAATCATATCGTTTATCCTTTTAGGAATCTTAATTTTGATTATCTCTTTTGTATATCAAAAAATCAAAGTATTAGTTATTGATGAAAATAAGCCAAAAGAAACCAATGAAACTGAATAAATTTCTCGCCTTACTATTTATCGCAAACCTTTCGTTTGGGCAATATCAAACTACTGCGAAACTAAAGAAAGTCACTCAAAACGGCTTTCATGAAATCATTGTATCACCTGAAGTCCGATCTTTTTCTAAACAGGATTTGAGCGACATCAGGCTATTTGATTCTAAAGGAATTGAAGTTCCCTATTTTATTCAAACAGCTAAAAATAGTTCCTTCAACACTTTCGAAGAATATACTATTGTTTCTAAAACAGTTTTGCCCAAAAAGAGCACTTCGGTAATTGTTGCAATTCCGTCGAATAAAAGTCATAACCAGCTTTCGCTTTTTATTGCAAATTCTGATGTCGAAAAAAAATACTCTATATCCGGAAGTGACGACCAAAAAGAATGGTTCGGAATTTCAAATTCTCAAATGCTGTATGAATTAAGCAGTACTTCAGAAACGAGTGTCGTTAAAACGATTTCATATCCATTGAATACATATCGCTATTTAAAAATAGATTTTGATGATCAAAAAACACTTCCGGTCAATGTTCTTAAAGTTGGGAATTTTACCTCCCAATCGCAAAAAAGTGTTTTGCAGGAGATCTTTCCAAAGAAATCAGTAACAACAGAAATTCCTTCAGACAAAGAAACTCAAATTCATATTCTTTTTGATGCGCCACAAATTATTAATGAGATTTCATTCGAAATTTCAAAACCTACTTATTACAAGCGAACTGCCATTCTTTACAAGAAAACAAAACGCCAGACAAAAAGGAAATCTCAAATATTCGACGAAGAAATTACTTCTTTCGAATTGAATTCAAATGCCACAAATACTTTTATATTTCCTCAAATATTCGAAAGAGAGTTCTTTATAAAAATCAAAAATCACGATAATCAGCCCTTATCGATTTCAAAAATCAAATACCATCAAAAACCAATTTCTATTATTGCAGATTTAAATTCTAATGAAACTTATATCTTAAAAACGGGAAACAAAAAACTGGGGGCACCGGAATATGATCTTTCGAATTTTAAAAATAATATTACTGGCAATTTACCACAAACAACCCTATACGATATTCAGCAAAAAAATGCGACAAAAGCTTCAATAGCAAATCAGTCTTTTTGGCAACAATCCTGGTTTATGTGGCTTTGCATTGTTTTGGGAGGCATTACCATTTTATTTTTTACAGCCAGTTTAGTAAAAGATTTAAAAACAAAAAATTAAAGTAAGAACCAGATTTAACATTTAAATACTTTTCAGGATTGAAAACGCCAGATTTGTTCATTTATACTAAAAAAAAGAATAAAATAGAACGAATTTTCGGTACTCTTTTTTTATTCTATAAGAAATTAAATCCCTCAAAACACGCACCATACAACGATTAACCGAAGTTTCTTAAATGTTAACAAAATAGATTTTCAGAAACCATAAATAATTGTATTTTTACGGTTCAAAATTCAGAAAATAAATGGGCAAAATCATTGCGATTGCTAATCAAAAAGGAGGCGTTGGAAAGACTACTACATCGGTAAATCTTGCAGCCTCATTGGGTGTTTTAGAAAAGAAAGTATTGTTGATCGACGCTGATCCTCAAGCAAATGCCACATCTGGCCTTGGGATCGATGTAGAATCTGTTGAGATGGGTACCTACCAAATACTTGAACACAGTAACACTCCCAAAGAAACCATTATAAAATGTTCAGCTGTAAATGTTGATGTGATTCCTGCTCACATTGACCTTGTTGCCATCGAAATTGAATTGGTTGACAAAGAAAACAGAGAGTACATGCTTAAAAAAGCATTAGAAAGTGTAAAAGACGAATATGATTATATCATCATCGACTGCGCACCTTCATTAGGATTATTAACTCTTAATGCTTTAACAGCGGCGGATTCTGTAGTAATTCCTATTCAATGCGAATATTTTGCACTTGAAGGATTAGGAAAATTACTGAACACGATAAAAAGTATTCAAAAAATACACAACCCAGATCTTGATATCGAAGGATTGTTACTAACCATGTACGATTCGAGATTACGTTTATCCAATCAGGTTGTAGAAGAGGTTCAAAAACACTTTAACGATATGGTTTTTGATACCGTTATTCAGCGAAATGTAAAATTAAGCGAGGCTCCAAGTTTTGGCGAAAGCATCATTAATTATGACGCAACAAGCAAAGGAGCAGTAAATTACATTCATTTAGCTCAAGAAATTATAAAGAAAAACAGTAAATAGTTTTTATGACAAAAGCAATTAAAAAACAAGCCTTAGGAAGAGGATTATCAGCATTATTAAAAGATCCGGAAAACGACATTACATCAGTAGAAGACAAAAATGCTGACAAGGTTGTTGGAAACATCATTGAGCTTGAAATAAGTGCTATCGAAATAAATCCGTTTCAGCCTAGAAGCAATTTTAATGAAGAATCGTTACGCGAATTAGCCACTTCTATTAAAGAACTTGGTGTGATTCAACCTATTACTGTTCGAAAATTAGACTTCAATAAATACCAGCTAATTTCCGGAGAGCGTCGTTTACGCGCTTCAACTTTAGTAGGTTTAACTCATGTTCCTGCATACATTCGTATTGCAAACGACAATGAGTCACTGGTTATGGCTTTGGTAGAAAATATCCAGCGTCATGATTTAGACCCAATCGAGATCGCACTTTCGTACCAACGTTTGATTGATGAAATTCAATTGACACAGGAACAAATGAGTGAGCGCGTTGGAAAAAAACGTTCTACAATTGCCAATTATTTACGTCTTTTAAAACTGGATCCGATTATTCAAACCGGTATTCGTGATGGTTTTATCAGCATGGGACATGGTAGAGCAATCATCAATATTGAAGATCTGGATATTCAGACTGATATATATCAAAAAATCGTAAGTGACAATCTATCTGTTCGTGAAACAGAAACTTTAGTAAAAAATTATCACGAAAGTTTAAAGCCAAAAGCTGAAGGGAAACCAAAAGCAGAATCTTCATTTGTAGTTAGAGAAACACAAAAAAACACTTTCAACGATTATTTTGGTGCGAAAGTTGATGTAAAAGTCGCTGGCAACGGAAAAGGAAAAATCACTATTCCTTTTAATTCTGAAGCCGACTTTAATAGAATTATAAAATTAATAAACGGATAGTGAATAAGATTGTCCCCATAAGTCTATTGTTCTTTCTAATAGGAACCGTCTCTCTTTTTGCCCAGGCAAAAGAAGAAACGGTTTTGGTTGTTAAAGACACTAGCAAATTACAAGAAATTGATCCGCTTACTCCGGCAAAAGCAGCTTTTTATTCTGCAATTTTGCCCGGTTTAGGTCAGGCATACAATAAAAAATACTGGAAAATTCCTTTGGTTTACGGAGCAATTGGTACGAGTTTGTATTTTTATATTGATAACAATAACAAATACCGTGATTATCGTAACGCTTACAAACGAAGATTAGAAGGCTATAACGACGATAAATACCAATTTCTTGATGAAAGCCGACTTGTTGCAGGCCAGAAATTCTATCAGCGAAACAGGGATTTATCTGCTTTATTTGTTGTTGCTTTTTATGCCCTGAACATTATAGATGCCAATGTTGACGCGGCTTTGATTCAATTCAACGTAAACGAAAGACTATCAATGCGTCCGGAAGTATATCCTAACGATATTACTTTCAGACCAAACGTTGGACTAACTTTTAATTACCACTTTTAAATAACTGCTGTTATTTAAACTCAAAAAATACATACAAAATGAAAATTGCGCTTTTAGGTTACGGAAAAATGGGTAAAGTAATTGAACGAATTGCTTTAGAAAGAGGTCATGAAATTGTTTTAAAGAAAGACGAATTCAATACATACGACGGACTTTCAACTGCAGATGTTGCAATCGACTTTAGCGTTCCAACCGCAGCAGTAAGCAACATTTCGAGCTGTTTTAACAACAATGTACCTGTAGTTTCAGGAACAACAGGATGGTTAGAACATTTTGATGAAATGGTCGCTCTTTGCAACGAAAAACAAGGCGGTTTTATATCCAGTTCAAATTTTAGTTTAGGAGTTAATATTTTCTTCGAATTAAATGAATATTTGGCTAAAATCATGTCTCAATTTGATTCTTACAAAGTATCGATGGAAGAAATTCATCATACGCAAAAATTAGATGCCCCAAGCGGAACCGCTATTTCTTTGGCAAAAGGTGTGATCGAAAATAGCAATTACGCCAATTGGACTTTAGAAGAAGCAAAAAACAATAATGAAATTCATATTGAAGCTAAAAGAATTGGAGATGTTCCGGGAACTCATACCGTAACTTACGACTCAATTGTAGACAGCATCGAATTAAAACATACTGCACACAACCGCGAAGGTTTTGCTCTTGGAGCTGTAATTGCTGCTGAATGGCTTGCTGGTAAAACAGGAATTTACAGCATGAAAGATGTATTAAATTTAAAATAATAAAATTCTAAAGCATCAGGGTTTTCTATAGAACAACCTGAAACTTGAAACATAAAACAAAAAAACTATGACACTATATCTTTGGTTCGTATTTTTCTTAGCCGTACAAATAATTCACTTTCTGGGAACCTGGAAACTGTATCAGGCAGCCGGGAGAAAAACCTGGGAAGCTGCAATTCCGGTTTACAATTCAATAATTTTAATGAAAATAATTAGCCGCCCAACCTGGTGGACTATATTACTTTTTATCCCGATTATTAACTTAATTATGTTTCCTGTTGTTTGGGTAGAAACCTTAAGAACATTTGGCAAAAAATCTACTCTAGATACCTTATTAGGAATTTTTACTTTTGGTTTTTACATCTATTATGTAAATTATACCCAGAAATTAGAATATAATGCCAACAGAGAATTAAGGCCTCAAAATAAAACTGCTGATACTGTAAGCTCTTTACTTTTCGCTATTATCGTAGCAACATTAGTACACACTTATGTCGTACAGCCTTATACAATCCCGACTTCATCTTTAGAAAAATCATTATTAATTGGTGATTTCCTGTTTGTAAGCAAAGTAAACTACGGTCCTCGTGTACCTATGACAACTGTGGCGCTGCCAATGGTTCATGATACGATACCATTTGTAAAAAGAAAATCATATTTAAGCTGGCCACAATTACCTTATTTCAGGTTACCGGCTTTAGAAAAAATAAAACGATCTGATATTGTTGTTTTCAACTGGCCTGTAGATACTGTTCATTATTTCTACGAGCCAAAAGGAAGACCAGGAGTTATAAAACCTATCGATAAAAAATCGAATTATGTAAAAAGATGCGTTGGTATTCCTGGCGACAGTTTATCTATTGTAGACGGTTTTGTTTTTATTAACGGAAAAAAATTAATTTTACCGGAACGCGCTAAACCTCAATATTCTTATTCAGTAGCTTTAGATGGAAAAACTCCGGTTGATTTTGAATCATTAATGAAAGAGCTTGATATTACTGATGGCGCTTATATTAAAGATCAGGAAAAGAGAGATACTATTTATTTTAGAGCATTAACAGAAGCAAGCGCTGAACGTTTAAAAAACACTCCCGGAATTACTGCTGTAAAAAGAGAAATTGACAGAGGAAATGACAACGCGATTTTTCCTCACATCAACAAATGGAGTCAGGATAACTTTGGCCCTATTTACATTCCTCAAGCAGGAAAAACAGTAGCTTTGACCAATGAATCTTTGCCATTTTACAAAGAAATCATTACCAAATACGAAGGCAATACTTTACAGCTGGACGGTTCTCATTTTTTAATCAACGGGAAACAAGCAACGACATACACCTTCAAACAAGATTATTACTGGATGATGGGAGACAACCGTCATAACTCTGAAGATAGCCGTTACTGGGGTTACGTTCCTGCCAATCATATCGTAGGAAAACCGGTTTTTATCTGGATGAGCTGGGATACCAACGGAAAAGGAATTAACAAAGTTCGTTGGGACAGGGTTTTCACTACTGTTAATGGTGAAGGACAGCCACAATCTTACTTTAAATACTTCCTGATTATTCTTGCACTTTATTTTGTTGGAGAATATTTCTGGAGAAAAAGAAAAGAAAACAAAGCATAAAAAAAATTAGTTATTTTTGTTTCAGGTTTCATGTTTCAAGTTCGCAAAGAATCTGAAACATGAAACCTGAAACTTTTAAACAAAGAATATAATGAACTCGTTATTACTTCCTACCTATTTTCCGTCGATTAGTCACTTTGCAGTTATGGCTCAATCTGAAAATATTACTTTTGAAATGGAAGATAATTTTCAAAAACAGACCAATAGAAACCGTACTTATATCTATAGTCCAAACGGAATTCAGTTATTAAACATCCCTGTTAAACATTCGAAATCTGCTCATCAAAAAACAAAAGATGTTATGATCGAAAATGAATTTGACTGGCAGAAACAGCATTTTAAATCCTTAGAAGCAGCTTATAGAAGCTCACCTTTTTTTGAGTTCTTTGAAGATGATATCGCTCCTGTTTTCGAAAAGCAACACACTTTTCTAATGGACCTGAATATGGAAGTTTTCGATATTGTAACGAAGTGTTTACGAATGAAATTAGAGTTTTCTAAAACAACAGAATATTTTCATGAGGTCGAAAACATTACTGATTTCAGATTTTTAGCAAACGGAAAAAAAGATCCAAATGTTTTTGAAAAATATACTCAGGTTTTTGATGACAAACACGGATTCATCAACAATTTAAGTGTTTTGGATTTACTTTTTAACGAAGGAAAATTTGCAATGGATTATCTAAAGAGCCAGAAAATATTGTAAATTATTTCGATTACATAAAAAATACTATATTTTTATTTGCTGGCACTACAGCATTTATAAAATAAAAAAAAGGAGATTTCATTACAGAAATTCTCCTTTTTTTTTATTTTCAGAGTTTATTTACTTTGCTCCCGGAGGACATTTTTCTTCTATAAATTTCAAAAAAGTATCTACCAAATGTTTGCGGGTACCAGCACCTTCGTAAATAGAATGCGAACGATTTGGATAAATCATTAAATTAAAAACTTTATCATATTTAATTAATTCATTGATCAAAACCTCTGCATTTTTATAATGCACATTATCATCTCCTGTTCCGTGAATGTACAGCAAATTTCCTTTTAAATTCTTCGCATGAGTCACCGGCGAAGCCTGAACATAAGCTGATTCATTTTCATCTGGCAATCCCATATAACGTTCTGTGTATATATTATCATAAAAATGCTGATCTGTAACTGCAGCAATCGCTACCCCGGTCTTGTATATTTCCGGATACTGAAACATCAAATTTAAAGTAACAGCTCCACCACCGCTCCATCCGTGAACAGCAACTCTATCTTTATCGATAAAATTCCATTTCAAAACTTCTCTCGCCGCCATCGCCTGATCACGCGTATTGATAATTCCTATATTTTTATAAATAGATTTTCTCCATTTTGTTCCTTTAAGAGATGGAGTTCCTCTGTTGTCCATTGCAATCCCGATATATCCTTTTGGAATCAAATGATCTATAAATCCATTAAAATACGGCACATCATTCGCGACAGTAGCTACTGGCTCGCCATAAACATAAAAAAACAAGGGGTATTTTTTAGATGAATCAAAATCCAGAGGCTTTGCCATTATCCCATCCATTTCAACACCATCAACAGTGGTTACTTTAAATTTTTCTAAAGAAAATTCACGTGCAGGAGCTGTAAAAACATCTTCTTCTTTTGGCAGTATTTTTTTATGATCTGAAAGCGAAACCAATCTAATATTAGGATTACGGTTAATATTAGAATTGGTGTGTTTTGCATAAGATCCGTCTGTAGAGAATTCATATTTATTAGTCCCTTCAAAAGCTTCAGGGGTAAGTCTTTTTGTTTTCTTCGAGTTCAAATTCGTTTCATACAAATAGCGTTGTGTTGCATCTGTTGGACTGGCAATATAATAGATAGATTTTGTTTTCTCATTATAGGCTTTAAAATAAGCATCAAATTTTCCGGTCGTAATTAGTTCCTTCTTTTTTCCGTCACTACTAATTTTATAAACATGCATCCATCCATCAGCATCAGAACTCCATAAAAAAGCTTTTCCGTTATCTACAAATTGACATGGAAAACCATCATACACTCCCGAAGAAATATCGAAAACATCAATCCACTCAGGAGATTTCTCCTGATAAATTAAATTTGCTTTTCCTGATTGAGTATTACAATTATAAATAGAAGCTTGGTTTTGATGTCTGTTAAGCTGAATCACCATTACTTCATTTGCGGCAACCCATTCCATACGAACCAAGTAATTATTATCAGGTTCCCCCGGAATATTAAGCCAATTTGTTTTTACAGAAGCAACATCAATAACTCCAATCTTCGCAGCCGAAGGTTTTTCTCCCGCTTTAGGATATTCAACAGGAACAACAAACGGATATAAAGCATCCGTATTATTAATCATCAAATGAAACTTTGTATCTGTTGCATCAACACGCCAAAAAGCAATACTTTTTCCGTCAGGACTCCAGCGAAATCCATCTCTCGCTGCCAATTCTTCTTCATAAACCCAATCAAAAGTTCCGTTAATAACCTTATCCGTTCCGTCAGTTGTTAGAGGCGTAATTTTACCTGAAGTTAGATTTTCCAAATAAATATTATGTTTTGAAACATATGCAACATTTTCATTATCACTAGAGAACTTTGCAAACATAAGAGACGATTCTTCTAAGGTCACACCAAGTTTTCGTCCTTTTCCGGTTTTTAAATCAAAGAACCAATAATCTCCTTTTGTATTAGCACGCCATACTTTTTTTGAGTTGGTATAAACCAATATTTTTGTCTTATTTTGATTCCAGACCAACTCTTCGATGTTTCCATTAAAACCAGCGTCTTTTAATTGTTTAGCGGTTAAAACAGTTGTATTCTGATTTAATTTATCTACATCATAAATCAAAATATTCTCAGCTGAATTTACCCAAAATGAATGCGAATTTGGCAGCCATTTTAACTCATTAATGTCAATATCTTTCTGAGCAAATATACCTGAGCAAACAAAAAGAAGTAATAAAAAATGTTTTTTAATCATGATTTAGGTGGTATTTAGTAATTGTTCAATTTCTTTAATCTTTCAGATTATTTTCGTAGACAAAAAGAGCGCAAAGGTTAGAAAAGCAAAGTTCGTAAAGCTTATTAATTAAACTTTAGGAACTCTAAATAAACCTTTGCGCTCTTTTATGATTAAAAGCACTATTCCATAGAAAGCCTTGCCATTATAGGATAATGATCTGAGTTTTCGAAGTCAGGAAAGCTTTCAAAACCTTTTACTTTCATTTTACTATCAGTAAAAATATAGTCAATTCTCGCTGGGTAATAACGGAACTTATAAGTCGCACCAAAGCCTTCTCCTGCTTCTTCAAAAGCATCTTTTTGTTTTCCTTTTATACTTCGGTATACATACGAAAACGGACTATTATTCATATCCCCACAAATAATAAAGGGAGTTTTGCATTTTTTAATATTCTCTTTAAATATTTCTGCCTGCTCTTGTTGCTGCCTGAATCCTTTACTTATTCGGGTATAAATAAGCTGTGACTTTTCCTGATTTACATTATCTATATTATTCGAAATATTAGTGACATCAGGCGAAATTTTGATGGATTGCAAGTGCATATTATACACACGAATTACATCTTTACCACGCTTTATATCAGCATAAATAACATTATTATCTGAATTAGGAAAAATAATATTCCCTTCGAATATAATAGGAAACTTAGAAAAAATAGCCTGACCAGTTTTAATCTGATTTCCATCTATAAAAATATAACGATGAGGATATACTTTTAAGTCGATGTGAGCCGAATTGGAGTATTCCTGAATACAGAGAATATCCGGGTCTTTTTCATCTATAAAAGCCTTAATATTAGACGGAATATCATCCCGGTCCAGCCATTTAAAAACATTAAAAAGACGAACATTGTAACTCATAATAGAAAAGTCTTTTTCGTCTTTGATATATTCCTTGGCAGAGAATTTATAAAATTTACTGATAAAGGTAATTCCGGTCAACAAAACCAAACCAGATAAAATAAGGCGTTTTTTAAACTGAATTGCCCAGTAAATAAAGAACAACCCATTTAGCACAAAAAAAACCGGCATAAAGAGTGTAAGCACCGATAGAAGCGGAAAACTTCTAGGTGCCAAAAAAGGTAAAATATAAATACTAAATGTCACTACAGTCAGTACTATATTCAAAAAGAACATTATTTTATTAAACCACGAAAGGTTTTTCATATTTTCTTGCTAAAAGGATTATTTTCCAGCTTTAAATAAAAACTCTTTTTCTTCTTTTGTCAAACAATCATAACCTGACTGGCTAATCTTGTCTAAAATTTCATCAATTTGTTGTTGCGTTTTGTCTTTTGTAACAATTCTTGATGTCACTTTTTCTGTAGGTTTTTGGTAATTTTTATGAACTTTTTTGAAAGGGGTCGAAGGGGATTTTCTGAATAGATTCGCAAAAAAACCTAATATTCTGGACACTATTTTACTTAAATCTATTCCGTTTTGAAGCAATTTAATAAAGACAAATCCAAAAACTGCTCCGGCTAAATGCGAAATGTGTCCGCCGGTATTCTCTAATCGGAACTGCATTAAATCCAAAACTAAAATTACAGCCGTAATATGCCAAAGTTTAACGTTTCCAAAAAACATTAAACGCACACCCATCAAAGGCTGATAAGTTGTTACCGCAACCAGGATTGCCATAATAGCTGCCGAAGCACCAACAATAGAACCTGCTACGTTTGAAAAATAAAAACTTAGCGCAAAAACAACTCCAGAGAAAATTGCACCCAAAATGTACAAACCTAAATATTGTTTTTGAGTAAAAAAGGTCAGGAACAAATTACTGGCAAAATTTAAAACCATCATATTGAACAATAAATGCCAAAACGATGCATGAAAAAAAGCATAGGTTAAGAATGTCCAGGGTTTAAACAAAAACACATTTGGATCTGATGATAAAGCCAGCCAATCCGGATAAGCAAAACCGCCTCCTGAATATTGATAAAAAAACACTAAAGCGATCATAAAACAAGCAACGTTCCAGTAAATAACACGCATTGCTATACCACCTAATTTATACTGTAATTTTAAATCATCAAGAATATTCATAAAAGCTTCTTTTGGTTTTTATTCTATATTAAAGTTAAAAATTAATTCCAACGATTATTGTTAAACTGATTTTTTTTCCAGTACCACATAATTAAAAACCCAGTTATAGCTCCTCCAACGTGTGCAAAATGTGCTATTCCTGTGCCTCCGCTTCCAAACAAAGAACTTCCTCTAAATCCTAAAAACAAATCAACAGCCAAAATTCCCGGCACAAAATACTTAGCCTTAATAGGAACGGGAATAAACATAAGCGCTAACTCAGCATTAGGAAACATAAAAGCAAAAGCCGTAAGCAAACCGTAAATAGCTCCGGAAGCTCCTACAACCGTACCAATATAAGAATCTGTAAAACTTGAAAACTGCGAAACAGAAACTAAATCCTGCCATCTTGTATCGATTTTACCTTCGCTTAAAAGCTTCATAACATCTGCTTTCTGATATCCGTTAGCCATTAAAACATTCATAGTGTCCTGAAAAGAATAATAATTTACTGCTGTATGTAGTAACGCGGCACCTAAACCACATGAAATATAGAAAAATAAAAATTTCTTACCTCCCCAAAAATGTTCTAATGCAGAACCAAACGAAACCATTGCAATCATATTGAAAGCAATATGCATAATACCGCCATGCATAAACATGTGCGTTATAGGCTGCCATGCTCTGAAATTTGGATTTTCAGGAAAAAACATAGCAAAATATTCATAAGAAACCGGCACTAATTGAGAACCAATAAAAAAGATAATATTAATTATCAATAATTGTTTTACAACGGGAGTCATATTCATCATAAGGCAAACTTTTTATCTATATCTTCCACACGCATGGTGATGAAAGTTGGTTTTTGAAAAGGTGAAATATTTGGATCTTTACAGGCAAACAAACCGTTTACCAGATTATCTTGTTCTTTTTCGGTTAAGTAAGATCCTGTTTTAACCGCTAAACTTTTGGCCATCGATTTGGCAATTGTATCATTCTGGCTATAACTGCTGGCCGGGATTCCGTCTTGTAAATCGCTCAATAATTGTTCAATTACAAGAGAAACTTCACTTTCGGTAATATTTACCGGAATTCCCGAAATTACAATATGATCGGTCTGCGCTTCTTCAAAAACAAAACCGGTGGTTTCTAATGAAGGTTTTAATTCTTCGATTAATGTCATTTCATCAGAAGAGTAAAACAAATTCAACGGAAACAGTAATTGCTGACTCGAAGCCTGATTTACGGTCATATTAAGCAAAAATTGTTCGTATAAGATACGTTGATGCGCACGTTGCTGATCAACGATTACCATTCCGGATTTTATAGGCGAAACAATGTATTTTTTATGAATTTGATACGTTCCCTGACTTGCCTGCTCAATTTCATTATCATTAAACAAGGACGAAGTTACTTCTTCATTTTCGAATGTAAAAGGCGAACTTTCTATTGTATCGGTTTCCAGACCTACATATAAACTTTCCCACGTTGCCGTTGGTTCTACTCTTTTATTATATCCCGAATATGAATTTGATCCTGAACCAGATCCGGATCCTGAACTAAAACTTGATCCAGATCCTGAACTAAAACTAGAACTTGAACTTGAACCCGATTTAGCATAATGCTGATTGGTTTTATCATCTGTAAACGGATTAAAAGTTCCGTCGACCTGAATTGTTGGCGTTTCTGCCTCTAAATCTTTATAATGATAGGGTGTATCTAAATTGGCATCCCGATCAAAATCAAGAACAGGCGCAACATTAAATTGCCCTAAACTATGCTTGATCGAAGCTCTTAAAATAGCATACAACGCTTGTTCATCATCGAACTTAATTTCTGTTTTAGTAGGATGAATGTTGATATCGATCGTGTTTGGCGGAACTTGCAAAAACAAGAAATAACTTGGCTGTGAACCATCTTTCAAAAGTCCGTCATAAGCCGCCATTACCGCATGATGCAAATAACCGCTCTTTATGAAACGATCGTTTACAAAAAAGAACTGTTCTCCCCTGCTTTTCTTGGCAAATTCGGGTTTGCAAACAAATCCCTGAACATTGATAATTTCTGTATCTTCATTAACAGGCACCAATTTTTCATTGGTTTTACCTGACATAATCCCAACGATACGCTGACGATAACCTGCAGCAGGCAAATTGTACATTTCGCTGCCGTTATGATAAAATGTAAAATGAATATTAGGATGTGCCAAAGCTACACGCTGAAATTCATCCATAACATGCCGAAATTCAACTATATCAGATTTTAAGAAATTGCGTCGGGCAGGAATATTAAAAAATAAATTTTTAACAGCAAATGAGGTTCCTTTTGGCAAAACGGCAACTTCCTGCGAAACAAATTTACTTCCTTCAATAACAATATGAGTTCCCAGTTCGTCCTGATCTTGTTTGGTTTTCATTTCCATGTGCGCGATTGCCGCAATAGAAGCCAATGCTTCTCCACGAAAACCTTTTGTACATAGTGAAAACAAATCCTCAGCCTGGCGTATTTTAGAAGTAGCGTGACGCTCAAAACACAAACGCGCATCGGTCACACTCATTCCTGAACCATTATCAATTACCTGAACTAATGATTTTCCGGCATCTTTAATAATCAATTTAATGTCGGTTGCCTTAGCATCAACAGCATTTTCTAACAGCTCTTTTACGACTGAAGCAGGTCTTTGAACCACTTCTCCAGCGGCAATTTGGTTAGCAACGTGATCAGGAAGTAATTGAATGATACTCGACATTAAGAAAAAATAATTAAAAAGTTAAGGTTAAAATTTTTGAACCAAGAAGCACAAATTTAATGAATTTCTCTTGGCTTTTAGAATAAGTGCTGTCATAAAAAAAACAAAAAACCTGTACTATTTTACACAGCACAGGTTTTTAATATTTTAGAAGAAAAATATTGCTATTCTTTCTCGATTTTTATCGGCGTTTCTTCTATCTGAATTGCTCCTGAAGACAATAACGGCTGATGAAACGGGTGCGACATCGAAGCTTGCTGGCGGATATAAGCCATTTTGATTGCAGCAATTGCAGCTTCAGTACCTTTGTTTCCGTGAATTCCTCCACTTCTATCGATTGACTGCTGCATATTGTTGTCTGTCAAAACGCAAAAAATAACCGGAATATCAGTTTGAACATTCAAATCTTTAATTCCCTGTGTTACACCTTCGCATACAAAATCAAAATGTTTCGTTTGCCCCTGGATTACGCATCCAATTACAATAACTGCATCTACATTTTGTGTCTGCAACATTTTCTTTGCACCATAAATCAGCTCAAAACTTCCCGGAACATTCCAGCGGATAATTTGTTGAGCCGGAACTTCATTATCAATTAATGCTTCAAAAGCACCATTATAAAGCCCTTCGGTTATAGTTTCATTCCACTCAGAAACAACAATCCCAAATCGAAAATCTTTCGCATTTGGGATCGTGTTTTTATCGTATTCTGATAAATTTTTATTTTCGGTAGCCATCTTTTATATTTAAGATTTTAGATTTTTTAATTTCAGATTGTAAAAATACAAATCTAAACTCTAAAATCTAAACTCTGCCATAATATTATTGCGCTAATCCAATCAACACATCTACAGAAGCTGCTTCTGGAGTTGCATCGTAGTTTTCTTTAATATCTGTTAAATATTTCAAAGCATCTTCTTTTTGACCTAAAGCCAAAGCCGTCTTACCAGCTTTTAATAAGAAACGAGGCGTTGTAAAATCGTTTTTGTTAGATTCAGCTGCTTTTACGTAATAGTCTAAAGCTTCTTTTTGTTGGTTTTTTTGAGAATAAGCATCTCCAATTCCACCAATTGCCAATGCATTAACGATAGCTTCTTTAGATTTAAAGTTACCTAAATATTTAATAGCGTCATCAAATTTACCTGTATTCAAATATGCCATACCAGCATAATAGTTTGCTAAATTTCCAGCATCAGTTCCAGAATATTCTTCAGCAATTTTTACGAATCCAAATTTACCTTCGGAACCGTTCAAAGCCAATTTGTATAATGAATCACTTGCTACACCATTTGTCGCTTTATCAAAATTTTGCTGAGCAACAAACATTTCGCTTGCAGCTTCGTCTTGTTTAGGAGCTTCGATGAATTTTTGGTAAGCCAAATATCCAATAGTAGCAACAGCAATACCGGCAACTAAACCAATAATGATTTTTTGATTTTTAGCAACCCAATCCTCAGTTTTTGAAGCAGTTTCATCCAGTTTAGAAAAAACGTCGGCTGTAGTACTGTTTTTTCCATCAAGAATTACTTGTTGTTCTTCATTCACAACCTCCTCTTTAACTTCCTTTTCCTTTGGTGCTTTATATCCTCTTTTATTGTAAGTAGCCATTTAAAATTAATTTAGTGAACGGCAAAAATAAAATTTTTATTGAAACTAACGTAAAAAAAAGCAAATTTATATCTATTTAAAAAAAATAATTCACTAAACAGCCAATTCTTACTCTTTAATCCCGAAATAATTCACCCCAAAATCCGCTAAAAGCCTAACTATTTGGATCTTTTTAGCCATTTGCATCTGACTATTTTCTACTTAACAAAAGTTTTCAATACCATTAAAAGTAATTTTTAACCACAGATTTCACAGATTGTAACAGATTACGCTTTTATTCAATTAAATTTGCAGAACAAAATCCTTTTTAATCTTTTATCCCGAGAGTTATCCGGAGCTGTAGAAAAAACCTAATCTGCAGGAGAAGTCATAAATGGGAAATGCCAACTTTTATCATTACAGTTTCGAAAAAAATGTATTTAAACAAAATTTCTTTATTCAATTATAAAAATTTCTCCGAAGTCAGTTTTGATTTTGACCGCAAGATCAATTGTTTTGTGGGCAAAAACGGAATTGGGAAAACAAATGTACTGGATGCTATTTATCATTTGGCTTACGGAAAAAGTTATTTTAATCCGTTGGCCGTGCAAAACATCAAACACGGAGAAGAGTTTTTTGTAATTGATGCCGAACTGGAAAAGAATGACAGAAAAGAACAAATTGTTTGCAGTTTAAAAAAAGGGCAAAAGAAAATTTTAAAACGCAACGGAAAAGCTTACGATAAATTCTCCGATCATATTGGGTTCATTCCGTTAGTAATAATTTCTCCGGCAGATCGCGATTTAATTATTGAAGGAAGCGAAACACGCCGTAAATTTATGGACAGCGTAATCTCGCAATTAGACTCCACTTACCTGCATCAGCTTATTCAATATCAAAAAGTAATTGTACAACGAAATGCATTATTGAAGTATTTCGCCCTGAATCATACTTTCGATAATGATACCTTATCTATATATAATGAACAACTGAATAGTTTTGGACAATCGATTTTTGAAAAAAGAAAAGATTTCCTTGAACAATTTATACCTATATTTAATGTACATCATCAGGCCATAACCGGATCTGAAGAAACGGTGCAACTCGTTTACGAAAGTCATTTGTTCGAAAAAGACTTACTAACGCTTTTACAGGAAAATATCAACAGAGATCGTGCACTGCATTACACGAGCGTAGGAATTCACAAAGACGACTTATCTTTTGAGATCGACTCGCATCCTATAAAAAAATTCGGATCGCAAGGCCAGCAAAAATCATTTTTGATCGCTTTGAAGTTGGCTCAGTTTGAATTTCTAAAAAAACAAAGCGGCGTAAAACCGTTATTACTTTTTGATGATATTTTTGATAAGCTTGATGAAACCCGGGTTGGTAAAATTATCGAAATGGTAAACAGCGAGACTTTTGGTCAGCTCTTTATTTCAGATACACATCCTGAACGTACCGAAACTATTGTAAAATCGACACATCAGAGTTATAAGATTTTTAATTTGTGAGAAGTTTTTTGCCACGAATTTCACGAATTAACGCTAATTATTTTCTTATTTAAATTTTAAAATCAATCTAAAATAGATAAGTTTTGTGAAATTCATTTTTCAGAAAAACTAATTTGTGCTAATTCGTGAAATTCGTGGCGAAAATATAAATTGAAAAATCATTACTTTAGCGATACCATTTTTAAAATTTAATCCCATGAAATTCCCCAAAATTTTATTGCTAATAGTTTCAATTGTATTCATTTCCTGCAACGATAAAAAATCAAGCTCTTTTGAATCACTGCATCCAAAAGAATTTGCAGAAAAAATTAAAACAACCGATCATCCACAAATTTTAGACGTTCGAACTCCTGACGAATTCGAATCGGAACATATCGACAATGCCAAAAACGTAAACTGGAATAGTGATGATTTCGAAGCAAAAGCAGCATCTTACGACAAATCGAAACCTGTTTTTGTCTATTGCCTAAGCGGAGGAAGAAGCAAAAAAGCAGCTACAAAACTAAAAGAATTAGGTTTTGATACCGTTTACGAATTAAATGGCGGTTTCCTGAACTGGAACGAAGAAGGATTTGGAATTCCCGCAGCGGCAGAAGCCGGAATGTCTATGAATGATTTTAATGATTTATTAAATTCAGACAAAAAGGTTTTGGTCGATTTTTATGCTGTTTGGTGCGGACCATGCAAGCAAATGGAACCGTTTCTTTTACAAATGCAAAAAGACATGGCAGATAAAGTAAAGATTATTAGAATTGATGTTGATAAAAATAAAACATTGGCAACTCAGCTAAAAATTGACCAATTACCAACAATTGTATTATACGAAAACAAAGCTGTACAATGGAAAACTACAGGTTTTATCAGTGAAGAAGACTTAAAAAAACAACTGCAATAAAATAAAGAATATGCTAACGAAAGAATCATTGCAATTTTTAGACGATTTAAAAAAGAACAACAATAGAGATTGGTTTCAGGATAACAAAAAGAGATATGAGATTTTCAAAAAAGATTACCACCAGTTAGTAAGTGATTTTCTTGACGTAATGAAACCTCTTGATCCGTCATTAGAATTGCTCGAAGTTAAAAATTGCACCTTCAGAATCAATCGCGACATTCGATTCTCTAAAGACAAATCGCCGTATAAAGCCCATTTAGGAGTTTGGATGTCTACCGGCGTTAAAGGAGCTAATCGCGCCGGATATTATGTACATATTGAAAAAGGCGCCAGTTTTATCGCCGGCGGATTTTATTCGCCAGAAGCGGAAGACTTAAAAAAAGTACGTAAAGAAATTGCGTTTTTTCATGAAGATCTGGAAGCTATTATTGCCGATAAAAACTTTAAGAAAGAGTTTGGACGTTTGGATGTAAATGAAACCAATTCGCTTAAAAATCCTCCACGAGGTTACGAAAAAGATCATCCTGCAATTGAGTTTTTAAAGTTGAAAAGCTTTACAGCTACTCAAAAATATGATTTTGCTGAAGTCACTCAAAAAGACTTTGTTGCCAAAATGAGCAAAAAACTAATTGCTTTAAAACCTTTAAACGAATTCATCAATCGCGCCTTAGAGACGGATGAATTTTAAAAAATTAGATCTATTTTTGCCACAGATTTCACAGATTAACACAGATTAGTAAAGAAATCTTTTAAATCCTTTAATCTGTGGCAAAAAAATCATCGCATGAAAAAAAGAAAAATACTTTTTCTGGGAGAATCTTATCGTGCGGATGCGATTACGTGGATGAATGGTTTGAAAGAATTTGGCGATTTTGAAATTTGCACCTGGGAACTTCAAACACCCAACAATTCAAAACTCAACCGATTCAAACGTATTTTAGAATATGTCTTTTCTCCTATTTCAATTCGAAAAACAATCCGTCGAGAAAAACCGGATATGATTATTGCAGAGAGAACAACCAGTTACGGTTTTCTGGCTGCGATTTCAGGAATGCATCCTATCGCAATTGCACAACAAGGCCGAACAGATTTATGGCCGGAAGGCTCGGTTTTATTACCCTTAAAAAAAATCATTCAGAAACACGCTTTCAAAAAAGCCGATTTAATTCATGCCTGGGGTCCGGTCATGACTATTTCGATGAAAGCAATTGGTGTTGACATGAATAAAGTTTTGGTTATTCCAAAAGGAATTGATTTATCACTTTTTTCTCCTTCAACGAACCATTCAAATAAAATTGAAGCGATTGTAACACGATCTTTACAACCAGAATATCGCCATGATTCGATTTTGAAATCATTTGCAATTTTAAACCAAAAAGGGATTGATTTTTCGCTGACAATTGTTGGCGACGGAACACGATTGCAGTTTCTAAAAGACTTGGCAAAAGAGCTTCAAATCGAAAGCAAGGTAATTTTTACAGGAAGAATTCCAAATACTGAACTTCCTAAATTATTACAACAATCGAATATTTATATCAGCATGCCAATTACCGAAGGAGTTTCGGCGTCTTTATTCGAGGCAATGGCTTGTAATTGTTATCCTGTAGTTTCAGACATTCCCGGAAATCAAAGCTGGATCAAGCATCGCAAAAACGGACAATTGATTGAAATTGATAATATCGAAATGCTGGCCGAAGAACTAATTTGGTCTTTTGAAAATGCTGAATCCCGAAATAATGCTATTATTCAGAACAGAAAATTTGTAGAGCAAAATGCGAATTATGATACTAATATGAAGATTATTGCGGATAAATATCATGAATTGCTGGATTCTTGTGCTTAGTTTAACCGCAAAGAACGCAAGATTTTTACCTCCCAAACTTTTTTAAAAATACAAAGTTCGCAAAGCTTTGTATTGATAAAACGTTGCTAACTTTGCGAATTTTTGCTATAAAAAATTTCATTCGATAACGCGAGGATAAGCCAAAGAAACTTTCTTTTTGAAATCATCATAAATCACAAAGTGGAAATTACTATTTTCCTGAACAAGAATAACATCACCGTATTTTTCTTTTTTTGAAAAGACAACTTTACACTTAAAAAAATCAATCAGCTTTCTATTATCAATACAATCTTTTATGATATCTTCCTGATCTTTTCCTTTCGTATTATTCCAGACAAAATCATACGATCTCCAATCAAAAGAATCCATTAACTCATTATATAAAATTTTATTATTATCATCTTCTAAAACTCCATTGCTTTTAATTAACCGAACTGAATCTGAATCTTTATAAATATAAAAAATCCCTAAATCTCTATTTAATTCTGTTTCCGATTTTAAATTGCCCCCACAAAAACCACTAAAATGAATATCTTCTAAGATAAAACGAATATGCACTTCATCAATAAATATAAATCTTCCCGAGGTGTTTTTAAAACAATCATTACCACATTTAGCTGAATATCCACTTGAGAATGTCCCATCTAAATTTAAAGTCAAACTATTTCCCAATGAAAACTCTTTTTGCTTGATCATAGAATATTCATCAACATCATTAAGTCCTATTAAATTACCAATTTTCCAATTTCCATATATGTTCATCTGAGCAATAACTAATGTTGGAAGAAAGGAAAAAACTAAAATTAATACCAACTTATTAAGAACTGATTTAATGTTTTCTCTTCGAGATATCATTTTTGATTCTACCATTATTACATTTTAAAAATTAAAGTTAAACCTATAAATTGCATTGCAAAACCTAACATCCTACGGTTGTAAAAACTCCAACTGGTTTGATGATCTTTTTTTCTTCGGATGCCGGTTTTGATAAATATAGCGTTGGCCTTGAAACATTATAATGATTTGAGGTATCAATAATTAAATCTAATTTTCCATCTCCGTCGATATCGCCTGCAAATACTATTTCTATAAACCTTTCATCAATGTTTTTTTTCGCAACTAAAAGTGTCTTAGTTTCTTTGCCATTTTCATAAGCTCTTAAATAAAGGCTATAATCAGAAACCTCAATCCATTCTGAATCGACTCTTTCTTTTCTTTTTTTCACAAATGCAAATAAAGTATATTCAATGTTTTTATAATTAAACTCAAAATCCTCATTATCAGCAAGATTTGCAGGCACTTTTATATTCCATACTTCTCTATTACTCAAATATGGCTTTTTTTCAATTAGAACAATACAAGTATCTTTTATTGATGTTGTAATTTCCCAACCCGTTTTGTCTTCTTCGTTTTCATCTACAATAGGATCATTTACAGACTTTATAAATACCTGGGTTTGAGAAAGAGTATAAACATTATCTTTTTTAAAGAGACCAAACCAAACTTTCTTGTCGAAATTCTGTTCAACCTCATCGTTATGAAATACTTCTGTTCGAAGAATTTTAACCTGTAACGTACTATCAACAGGAAAAGAAAAATCATCAACTTCATTATTAACTTTTACAATTGCAGCTTTATCAGAGGTTTTATTACTTTCAAACTTCTTAATTGCAGTATCGGTTTTCTTTTTGTCACAACTTAAAACTTGAAAAATCACGACTAAAAAAACTAATAATTTACAAAATTGTTTCATACATATATTTTTGAGATACAGAGAACCAAACATACAAAAGATAGAACACAAACTTTAATTCAAATTAAAAATTTTATTAAGAAAAACCAACATGTAACTTTTCTTCAATTGCAACGACATATTGTTGAATCGTTTAATTTAATAAAAAAGAGATGAGTAATAGAAGAAACTGGTTAAAACAAATAGGTTTAGGTGCGGTAGGATTAGGTTTTTGCCAATTTGAAGCATTTGCAAATCCATCCAAAGAATATCTTTTACCAAATTTCGATAAATCTCCCATCTTATTACGATCAAACGAAAATCCTTATGGCCCTTCTCCCTTAGCCAGAATTGCTATGACCAAAAGTATCAATAACAGCAATCGATACGCCTGGAATATTTATCCTGAATTAATTACCGCTATTGCAAAAAAGAACAATGTCTTAGATAATAACATTCTGCTTGGTGCCGGCTCAACAGAAATTTTAGATTTAGTTCTTCAATACAGTTCTTTAAATAAAGGTAATTTTATAATCGCCGAAAATACATTTGACTACTGGACATCTCCATCTGAAAAATTAGGAATAAAAAAAATCGCTGTTCCGTTAACTAAAGACAAAAAACATGATTTAACAGCCATGTTACAAGCAATTGATTCAGATACAAAAATGATCTATATCTGCAATCCTAACAATCCGACAGGAACAATATGTGATAGAGAAAAATTAGTATCTTTTGTAAAAGAGGCTACCAAAAAAGCGATTGTCTTTGTCGATGAAGCCTATATCGATTTTACAAAAGAACAATCATTAAGTGATCTGGTTATTGACAACAAAAATTTAATTATAACCAAAACTTTCTCCAAAATGTATGGTTTAGCTGGTGCAAGAGTAGGTTATGCTATTGCAAATGCTACGACAATTGATTCACTCAATATTTTAAAATCATCTCCTGGCTTATCAATTAGCAAGGTATCTACAGTCGCCGCAATCGCTTCATTAAATGATGAAAAATTCATTCAGGAAGTATATGCAAAAAATGAAGAGGCTAAGAAATATACCATTGACCAACTTACACAACTCAACTTAACATGTATTCCTTCCTATTCTAACTTTATTTATTTCTCGCTGGAGAATTATAAAAAGGATTTCTTTAAACAATTAGAACTCAATAATATTATAGGAACCAAAATCTATGAAGAAAATGGAAAATGGAGCAGAATTACTATTGGAACAATGAAAGAAATGCAGCAATTTATTGAAGCTATAAAATAAAACTTCACAAAAACCAATTGATCCTCTCTCACGCATAATTTTAATCATTTAATTGTCTGTTATTTTATAGAAAACCAACCCAAATAAATAATAATCCTTACTTTTGAACTCAGAAATATTCCGACGTTTCGGGACAAAAAAAGCCTTTTATTTATGGAAATTCAATCCAATTTTTCTTTAAAAAACCACAATACTTTTGGTATCGAAGCCAGAGCCAAACAATTTGTTGCCGTTCATTCAGTTGATGAATTGAAAACCATTTTAGAAGAAAACAAAAACGCGAAAAAATTTATTTTAGGCGGCGGAAGTAATATGCTTTTAACCAAAGATATTGAGGCTTTGGTCATTCATATAGATTTAAAAGGCAAGAAAATCATCAAGGAAGATGACGATTTTGTCTGGGTCGAAAGTCAGGCTGGAGAAACATGGCACGATTTCGTTCTTTATACCATCGATAACAATTTTGGAGGTTTAGAAAACATGTCTCTGATTCCCGGAAATGTAGGCACAACGCCAGTTCAGAATATTGGTGCTTACGGAACCGAAATAAAAGACACTTTTGTTTCTTGCGAAGCCATGAATATTGAAACTCAGGAAATAAAAACTTTCACCAATGCCGAATGTAATTTTGGCTACAGAGAAAGCATCTTCAAAAATGAAGTTAAAGATCAATATATTATCACTTCGGTAATTTATAAACTCACAAAACGCAATCACAAAATCAATACTTCGTACGGAGACATTACGGCTGAATTGGCTAAAAACAATGTGACAACTCCAACTTTAAAAGACGTGAGTAATGCTGTAATTTCCATCAGACAAAGCAAATTACCGGATCCTAAAGAACTGGGAAACAGCGGAAGTTTCTTTAAAAATCCGATTTTATTAAAATCTGATTTCGAGAAAATCCATCAAAAGTTTCCTGAAATGAAATATTATGAAGTTTCAGAAACTGAGGTAAAAGTTCCGGCAGGGTGGTTAATAGAACAAGCAGGTTTTAAAGGAAAACGTTTTGGCGACGCCGGAGTTCATAAAAATCAGGCTTTGGTTTTGGTAAATTACGGAAACGCAACCGGACAGGAAATTTTAGCCGTTTCGAGAGATGTTCAAAAAACTGTTTTCGAAAAGTTTGGAATTCATATTGAAGCGGAAGTTAATGTGATTTAAGAACACGAATTGACTAATTTTTACTAATCACAATATTGTCAGACTGAGCGAAGTCGAAGTCCTTTATATCAACGAAGCATCTCTTCCGAAGTTTCGGAACGCTCGATGTGACAAATCTAAAAAACTCATTTTCTTCAAATAAGATGATACAAAGTATTTCTATAAAAATAGTAAATCCGAACGACGAAAAAGTTTTGGCAATTACAGAAGAATTATCAGAAAATCTTTACCTTCGTTTTGGAAGTGATGGAAAAAATTCTTTTCAGGATTGGGAGAATGAAAATTCAAAATTTGTATTTGTTGTAGCTGAAATTAATTCTGAAATTGTGGGTTGTGGCGCTATCAGGCCAATTGATCAAAATATCGGAGAAGTAAAACGAATGTATGCCAAATATCCGGGAAAGAAAATTGGACAAACGATTTTAGGTTTTTTAGAAAACGAAGCTGTAAATCTTGGTTATACCAATTTGGTTTTAGAAACACGAGTAAAAAATGAAAGCGCCGTTCAGTTTTATCAAAAACAAGGATACAAAGTAATTCCGAATTACGGAAAATATACAGATCGACCGGAAGCCATTTGCCTGGGAAAATCTCTAAATCAAAATTCATAAAAATGTATACTCCTAAAATATACAAAGACGAAGATCCGGAATCGATCAGAACCTTTCTGAAAGAAAATAGTTTTGGCATTCTCATCAATCAAACTAAGGGGAAATTATGCGCTACGCATATTCCGATAGAACTTGAAGTTACCGCTGACGGAAAAGAAATTTTACAAGGACATATTTCTAAATTAAACCCGCAAGCAGAAGGTTTTGCCGAGAACGATCAGGTTTTGGCTATTTTTACAGGTCCGCACAGTTACATTTCGTCTTCCTGGTACGATCACGAAAATGTACCTACATGGAATTATATAGCCGTACATGTTTATGGCCGAATTAAAATTGTAGACGAAAACACGACAATAGAGCAGCTTAAAAAATTGGTTGATAAATATGAAGCGGGTTCTGAGAATCCGGTTCGTGTTGAAGATTTATCAACAAAAACAATGCGCGAAGCGAGAGGAATATTTGGTTTTGAAATTGAAATTGATGAAATTCAGGCCACCAAAAAACTGTCTCAAAACCGCAACGACCACAATTATAAAAACATTATTACGGAATTAGAAAAAACTGAAAACCCTCAGGCTATTGCTGTTGCAAAAGAAATGTCAAAATGCCGAAAGTAAATTGGCTTTAGCCATTGAAATCTAGGAATTCATAAGTACATTTGCACGCGCAAGATTCAGAAATTAAAAGACATTAAAATCAGATGCTTATAACTTTATTTTACTTCTTTATTGCTATTGTTGTTATCCAGGTTTTCTACTACTTAGGGATTTTTGGAAAGTTTGCTTTTGCCAAACCACAAGATATTACATCAAAAAAATTACCTGTTTCGGTAATTGTTTGTGCTAAAAATGAAGAAGAAAACGTAAAAAAGTTTATTCCGTTATTGGCAGAACAAGATTATCCTGATTTCGAAATTGTTTTAATAGACGATGCTTCAAGCGACGAAACCTTAGAAGTTTTTGAGCAATTCGAACAACAATATCCTAACATTCGTTTAGTAAAAGTGCAAAATAACGAAGCTTTTTGGGGTAATAAAAAATATGCTTTAACCTTAGGAATCAAAGCTTCTAAAAAAGAATACTTATTATTTACTGATGCAGATTGCTATCCAACTTCAAAAAACTGGATTACGGCAATGACTTCTCAATTTACCATGAATAAAACGATTGTTTTAGGATATGGAGGCTATGAGAAAGTTGAGCGTTCTTTATTGAATAAAATCATTCGTTTTGAAACTGTTTTAACGGCAGTACAATATTTTTCATGGGCAAAATTAGGACTTCCATATATGGGAGTTGGCCGTAATTTAGCTTATAAAAAAGAAGAGTTTTTTAATGTAAATGGTTTTATAGAGCACATTCAGATTCGTTCAGGCGACGATGACTTGTTTATCAATCAGGCTGCAAATAAAAATAATACGACTATATCTTACACTCCGGAAAGTTTCACCTACTCGAAACCAAAAAAAACTTACAGAGAATGGTTTACTCAAAAAAGAAGACACATTTCTACTGCCGAGCATTATAAGTTTTTCGACAAAATGCAATTGGCTTTGTTTTTTATATCACAATTATTCTTCTTTATCTTAGTTATAGTATTATTAGCTTTCCAATTTCAATGGATTGCAGTACTGGCTATTTTAGCAACACGTTATACCGTGGCATGGACTGTAATTGGATTTTCTGCTGGAAAATTAAAAGAAAATGATATTAAAGTTTGGTTTCCTATCGTAGAAATCATGCTTATATTCACACAAATTAATATCTTTATAACTAATATCTTTTCAAAACCTGTATATTGGAAATAAATTCTAAAATAGAAAAAGCAAAAAAGGGCGATCAAATCGCCTTTACTTTTTTATTAGATTATTTCTGGAACGAAGTGTACGGCTTTATGCTAAAGCGTACGGAAAACGAAACTACTGCCGAAGATATCACTATTGAAACCTTCTCTAAAGCTTTTGACAAAATAGGTTCTTACAACCCTGAATTTCAATTCAACACCTGGTTAATTGCTATTGCAAAAAATGTATATATTGATTTATTGCGTAAAAAGAAAACCAATCTTTTTATAGAAATCACTGATAACGAAGACCAACAGGCTTACAATATTGCCGACCCTACTCCATCAGCCGAAGATGCTTTAATTAAAGAGCAAAATCTTTCCCGCCTGCTACAATGCATCAAAGAACTGAAACCACATTATCAGGAAGTAATCCAGCTGCGTTATTTTCAGGAAATGACTTATCAGGAAATCGCACTTAAAATCGATGAGCCTTTAAGCAATGTAAAAGTAAAATTACTTCGTGCTAAAAAATTATTGGCAGAAATTATCGAACGTAATAGATAATTTATTATCTTTAGGTAAAGAATAAAATATAATTCACTTTATTCTTAAAAAAGTAAATTATCCACACATTAAAACAACAACGTTTCCGTTGTTTGCCAAACCCAAAACCTTATCGCTTATGATTTAAATGTTACTTAACCTTAAAATCCATAAATCATGTCTAAATCAAGTATCTACGAAACAAGCTGGACCAATCTTGTTTTCGAAAACAAAAACAAAGAGTACGGCGCGTATCAATTACGCCAAGAGAATTCAAAAACTACCATCTCAGCTCTATTTATGGGTTTGCTATTATTAGCGGCTTTGGGAAGTGTATCAGTATTAATTAACAAGTTCAAACCTTCTGTGGTAGAAACAGTACCATTTGATCCGGGGCCTGTAGTGGTAACCCCTTATGAAATGCACCCTGTTATTCCAAAAACAGAAGAGCCAGTAGTTCAACAACAACAAACTGCAGCGGCAGCGCCATCTACCAGCACGCAATTAACTCGTCCTGTTATTGTAACGCCAGATCAGGCTACTCCTGAAATTGCTACAAATGCAAATAATGTGACTGCTCCGGAAAATCCTGCAGGAACAGGAAGTGCTTTAAACGCAACACCAACAACTGGAGGCGGCGGTGGAGATACAGAAGTTGTATCAGTAGCACCAATAACCAACGAACCTGTACTTCCTGCGCTTTTAGACAAAATGCCGGAATTTCCAGGAGGAATGGCTAAGTTTTATACTTATGTAGGCAACAATTTCAACAGACCGGAACTGGATGCTGACAGAACTTTAAAAGTGTATGTTTCATTCGTAATCGAAAGAGACGGTTCTATTACCGATATCATGGTGAAAAATGATCCTGGTTACGGACTTGGAAAAGAAGCTATCAGAGTGCTAAAATCATTAAAAACAAAATGGATTCCCGGAGTATTAAACGGGAAAGCAGTTCGAACTGCCTATAACCTTCCGATTACTATAAAAACGGAAGCTCAATAATAAAAATAGAAAAGCAGAACTTAGGTTCTGCTTTTTTTATGACTTTAATTTAAAACTACATTTTAATTGAATCATTAAGAGATTAAGAAAAATTAAGCACAACTTTTTGACTTAATTTTTCTTAATCTCTTAATGGTAGAAAATCAATATTATTTTTAATTTTAATTACTTTTACATCACCTTTTAAAGGAAAATCAAATCTATCAAAATTAAAAACTAAAAAATGGGAATATTTTCAGCTATACTTGGCAACGCAGGTTCAGTAAGTCAGGAAGATTTAATTAAAAAATACGGACAACTTTTGACTGATAACGAGGAAATCGAAATGGGTTTTAAACTTATTCGTGATACTTTTATCTTTACCAACAAAAGATTAATCCTGGTTGATGTACAAGGAATTACAGGCAGCAAAACAGAATACAAATCTATCGCCTACAAAAGCATCACTCGCTTTAGCGTAGAAACTGCCGGAACTTTTGATCTTGATGCCGAATTGAAAATTTGGGTTTCAAGCGAGCTAAACCCAAGTATTGTAAAGCAATTTAATAAATCTGTAAATGTGTACGATGTACAAAAAGTACTGGCTTTTCACGTTTTAGGTTAATCTTAAAATAAAAACCCGATAAATTTCTGAGAAACTTATCGGGTTTTATTTTTCTATCAGAAATTATTATTTCTTTTTAGTAGTTGTTTTTTTCGTAGTTGTAGCTTTTTTGGCTGTCGTTTTCGTAGCTACAGGCGCAGTATTTACAATTTTTTGTTGCACATACGGCTTATATAAACCGTCTTTTTCGGCTCTTTTTTTAGCATCTTCGGCTCTTTGTTGTGAATCCGGATGCGAACTCATCATCTGATCAATAAATGACGCTTGCGATCCTTCGCTCATCTTAGCCAGAATTCTAAAAGCAGATTCTTCGGCATTTACGTTATAACCATTCTTTTTCAGGAAATTATACGAGAACAAATCTGCTTCAGCTTCTTGTTTACGGCTAAATTTACTGTCGATTATCGCACTTCCTATTTTACCCAGCTGACTATCTGTAACACTTGCGATGGTCGCAGATTGTGAAGCCGCACCTTCTAGCAAAGCTTCTTTTCTGTAAGCCGCTTTTATCGCATCTCTTGAGTCATTATTGGCAACGTGACCAATTTCATGACCAATTACAGCAAGAAGTTCATTATCATCCATAATATCCATTAAACCAGAATATACACGAACACTTCCGTCTGCAGTTGCAAAAGCATTAACCTCTTTTAATTTATACACTTTATAATTTAAGGTGTATCCGTCACCAGCAGTATATTTTCCAAATACTCTGTTCAATCTTAAAGTGTAAGGATCAGTTGCACTTGCAACTTCATTTTCAGTATCCATTTTATCTACTGCAGCTTTAGAAAGTGCAGCAGCATCGGCATTACTAAAAGTAAAACCCGTAACTCCTTTCTGAACAGCTCCAATGGCTTTTTCGCCAAAATTAATCTGCGCATTCATTTTGGTAAAACCAAAAACCGCAAATATTAGTCCTACTATTACAAATCTCTTTTTCATCTTTTTATAATTACAATTTAACAACAAATGTAAATAACAAAATACTATTTCATTTTAGACAAAGCTTATTTTTTTAACAATTAAAGATAAAAATTTAAAACGAATTTATAACATTTTATAAACTATCATTCTACTAAAAATAAAAAAACCGGTAAACTTTTGATCGTTTACCGGTTTTTCATTTTATAGAAAATTATTTCTTTTTTGCAGTTGTCTTTTTGGTGGTTGTTTTCGTTGCAGTTTTGGTTGTCGCTTTTGCAGGTGCCGTATTTACAATTTTTTGTTGTTCATAAGCTTTATACAAACCATCCTTTACAGCTCTTTTCTTAGCTTCATCAGCTCTTTTACCAGAATCAGGGTGAGAACTCATCATCTTCGTAAGAAAAGAAGAATCTGCGCCTTGACTTAAGTTTTGTAGAATTCTAAAAGCTGATTCGACTGCATTAACATCATAACCATTTTTTTTCATGAAATCATATGAGAATAAATCTGCCTGAGATTCTTGTTTTCTGCTATGTTTACTATCAATCATTGCATTTCCTAATGTTCCTAACTGAGACTTTGAAATAGTTTCAATTTTTCCTGACTGCGAAGAAGCCGCATCTAAGAGAGCTTCTTTTTTATAAGCAGCTTTTATCGCGTCTCTTGTATCGTGATTTACGACATGACCAATTTCATGACCAATAACGGCAAGCAACTCATTATCGTCCATAATATCCATCAAACCTGCAAACACACGAACGCTGCCGTCTGCTGCTGCAAAAGCATTAATGTCTTTTACTAAATAAACTTTATAATTTAAATTAACTCCTTCGCTTGAGGCGTGTTTTCCAAATAAACGATTTAATCGAATCGCGTAACCATCTGCCGCATCAGCAACAGGATTATTTGCATCCATTTCTACAATCGATTCTTTAGCAAGAGCTGCTGCATCTGCATCACTAAAAGTAAATCCCGAAACACCTTTTCCTAAAGCTCCCATAGCTTTATCTGAAAGAATTTGCGCATTCATAGTAGTACAACCAAAAGCAGCAAATAAAACTCCTAATAAAATAAATCTTTTTTTCATGTTTCTTACATTGTTAAATTAACAACAAAATTACTACATGATATTTTTTTTATTTTACTTCAAAAGTCAAATTTGTAATATATTAAGGTTGAATTTAAATTTTAAAAAGATAAATTAAATAACAAAATATTGATAATAATTATTAAAGAAAACCTTTAGAACATATTTAAAAACAAATAATTAATATTTGAACATCATAATCCCAAATAACAGTAAGAGACATGAAAAGTAAACGAAAAGCAAATTAGCATCTCCAAATAAACAACATTCCGTATCTTTGTACTTTGAATTTTGATATATGGAAACAGTCATTGAAAATATACCAACTGGAAAACCGAAATGGTTAAAAGTAAAACTTCCAATTGGACAAAAATATACTGAACTTCGTGGTTTAGTAGATAAATATAGCTTAAACACCATTTGTACCTCAGGAAGTTGCCCAAATATGGGTGAGTGTTGGGGTGAAGGAACAGCTACTTTTATGATTTTAGGAAATGTTTGTACGCGTTCCTGCGGATTTTGCGGTGTAAAAACCGGAAGACCGGAAACGGTAGATTGGGACGAACCTGAAAAAGTGGCCCGTTCTATAAAAATCATGAACATCAAACACGCTGTTATTACAAGTGTTGACAGAGATGATTTGAAAGATGGCGGTTCTATTATCTGGATCGAAACCGTAAAGGCGATTCGCAGAATGAACCCAAACACCACTCTTGAAACTTTAATTCCTGATTTTCAAGGAATCGAAAGAAACCTGGACAGAATTGTAGAAGCAAACCCTGAAGTAGTATCTCACAATGTTGAAACGGTTCGTCGTTTGACTCGTGAAGTACGTATTCAGGCAAAATACGATCGTAGTTTAGAGGTTTTACGTTACCTGAAAGAAAAAGGAATCAACAGAACCAAATCCGGAATTATGTTAGGTCTTGGCGAAACTGAAGAAGAAGTTTTTCAGACTATGACAGATTTACGCAATGCAAATGTGGATGTTGTTACTATTGGTCAATACCTACAGCCAAGTAAAAAACATTTACCAGTAAAAGAATTTATTACCCCAGACCAGTTTGCACGATACGAAAAATTTGGTCTTGAATTAGGTTTCCGTCATGTAGAAAGCGGTCCGCTAGTTCGCTCCTCATACAAAGCGCAAAAACACATTTTATAAAATAAGGTTATTTGTTTAACTGTTTAATCGTTCTGACTTAAATGATTAAACAGCTGAACGATTAAACAAATAAACAAAAAACTTGAAAACAAGAATTGCTATTAATGGTTTCGGAAGAATTGGTAGAAATTTATTCCGTTTACTTTTAAACCATCCTGACATTGAAGTCGTTGCCATCAACGATATCGCTGATAACAAAACTATGTCCCATTTGATAAAATACGACAGTATTCATGGGGTTTTACCTTTTATCGTTAGTCATGACGAAACAGGAATAATTGTTAATGAAAACCATTATTTGTTTTTTCATGAAAAAAGCATTTCAAAATTAGACTGGAAAAGCCATAATATTGATTTTGTAATAGAATCTACAGGAAAATACAAAACCCACGAAGAACTAAATGCTCATCTTGAAGCGGGGGCTAAAAAAGTAATTCTTTCTGCTCCATCAGAAGTTGATAGTATCAAAACGGTAGTATTAGGTGTTAATGAAAATATTCTGGACGGAAGCGAAAACATTATTTCAAATGCAAGTTGCACCACAAATAATGCTGCCCCGATGATAAAAATCATCGATGAATTGTGCGGAATCGAGCAAGCCTACATCACAACGATACATTCTTACACTACAGACCAAAGCCTTCATGACCAGCCACATAAGGACTTACGCCGTGCCAGAGGCGCAAGTCAGTCAATTGTTCCAACAACTACAGGTGCGGCTAAGGCATTAACAAAAATTTTTCCTAAATTGCATGAGAAAATCGGAGGTTGTGGAATTCGCGTTCCCGTTCCCGATGGTTCATTGACAGATATTACGTTTAATGTAAAACGTGCTGTTACTATTGAAGAAATAAATAAAGCATTTCAAGAAGCCTCAAAAACAAATTTAAAAGGAATATTAGATTACACAGAAGATCCTATTGTTTCTGTTGATGTAATTGGCAATACACATTCGTGTTTGTTCGACGCGCAACTAACCTCTGTCATTGACAAAATGGTAAAAGTTGTGGGTTGGTACGATAACGAAATTGGCTATTCATCAAGATTAATCGATTTGATTTTGCGTACAAGAAAAACATAAGATTCATTGTAAAAGCATTGCATTACATGAAATACCACTTTTTTATTCTTTTTTGTTTTTTTAATTCATTTTTGTATTCTCAATCCAAAAAGAATACGGACAGTGTTTCCTATTACAACAAATTAGTCAATAAAAATCTGGAAAATAAAAAATACAACCAAGCTGTTTTTTATACCCAAAAGTCTATCACTTTTTGCGAATCAAATCACAAACATGAAGGTTTAGCCAATCAAACTTTTAAGCTTGGAAAAATTTACTACAAACAACATAAATACGATGAAGCCCTAAAGAGTTTTCATAAAAGTGTTGCTTCGTTTGATAGTGTAAAACCAACCTGTACCAAAGTTCTGGCATTGCATTATATTGGCGTAGCCAATACTGCAAAAGGCGATTATGAAATCGCTGCCCTTTATTACAAAAAAGCCGAATCGCTTTTGAGCCAGTTAAAAATGGTTGACCACGCCGAAGTTTTGAACTTTCAAAAAGCGATGGCATTAAAAGCAAATAAGAATTTACCTCTTGCAGCAAAATCTTTTCACGAAATAATAAAAAAACCTGACAACCCTTCTATTCTAAAAACTAAGACTGATGCCTATTATCAACTAGGGTTAATAGAAACACAACTTAAACGCAATGATTCGGCTATAATTTATCTGGACAGCGCTTTAGAATACAATTCAAAAAGCAACAATCTGGCTCAGAAGTCCAAAATCATTTTAGCGATAAGCCAATATTATAAAAAGAATAAAAACTTTGATCTCGCCTACTCTTATCTGGATGAACATTATCAGTTAGAAAATTATATTTTAAAAATAAAAAATGCGAAACTTGATCTTAATGAGTTCGAAAAATTCAAAAAGAACCAATCCTTAAACAATACCATTAAACGCGAAAGCGAAGAAAAAATTCAGTTAAAAACATATCGTTATTCTAAATTGGTCAGCATCCTGGCCATTGCCCTCATTTCAATTTTATCTCTTTTAAGCCTGGCTTTATATAAAAATAATATTATTCGAAATCAGAATAATTTACTTTTAAGAGAAAAAAACAAAGAACTTATTTTAGCCAAAAACAAAGCTGAAAAAGCATCAAAAGCGAGATCCGAATTTTTATCAACAGTAAGTCATGAGCTCCGGACACCATTAAACGCTATAAACGGAATTACGCATTTACTTCTGGAGGATAATCCAAAAAAAACACAATTAAAATATTTAGAATCTTTAAAGTTTTCTGGAAACTATCTCACGACATTTATCAATGAAATTCTGGAAATTAATAAAATCGACTCGACAAAAGTCGAAATAGAAAACATTAGTTTCAACTTAAAAGAGCTGTTGTTCAACATTCAAAGTTCCTTAAAAGAATTAGCAACGGCCAACAAAAACTATTTCAACCTTGAGATAGACGAATCAATTCCGGATAATTTAATTGGTGATCCCACTAAAATTTCTCAAATCATTTTAAATCTGATTAACAATGCTTTAAAATTTACACAAAACGGAAATGTAAATGTAATTGCAAAATTATATACGAAAGAAGAAGATAGCGCTACAGTTTATTTTGAAATCGTAGATACAGGAATTGGTATTCCTGAAGACAAACTGCAAACTGTTTTTGAAAGTTTCTCGCAAGGATCTATAGAAGTCAATCGTAAATATGGCGGAACCGGTTTAGGTCTTACAATCGTTAAAAAACTTATTGAACTTTTAGGAGGCGAAATAAAGCTAAAAAGTGAAGTAGGCAAAGGTTCTACTTTTACCTTTAAATTGAAATTTAAGATTAACAATGAACCTTTGGAAGTGGTAGAAGAAGCAAAACCCTATAACGACAAGCAATTAAAAAACAAATCGATTTTATTGATTGAAGACAACAAAATCAATCAAATGATTACTCGAAAAATGCTCGAAAACAAAGCTATTACCTGCGAAATAATCGATAATGGTGAAGATGCAGTTGAGCTTTTAAAAATAAAACGATTCGATATGATTTTAATGGATGTTCACTTACCCGGAATCAACGGTACAACAGCCACAAAGCTAATCAGGGAATTCGACAAAACAACTCCAATTATTGCATTAACAGCGATTTCGCTTGACGAAAACCGAGATATGCTTTTATCTTTTGGGATGAACGATGTGATCACAAAACCATTTGTTCCTGATGAGTTTTACAGTACAATTGCTAAATTTTTCGATTAATTTTTTTTAGCTGCTAAATTCTGAGTTCAATTTAACATACTCTAAAATCGTTGCGTCAAAATTTTGCTGGTGATTGATAAACGTACTTTTTATTGGCAAATAATACAATTGAGAAGCCAGTTTAGAATCTTTTAAGCGTACATAATCTTTTTCTGTTGTAATGATTTTTTTATTTCCTGCTTTACTTTGAATCAATTCTAAATCACTATCAGAAAAATTATGATGATCCGGAAAAGTCAGGCATTCATCATTTTCATTTTTTAAATAATCGAAAAACGGCGTTGGTTTTGCAATTCCTGCAATAAGTAATTTCGATTCTGATTTAATTTCATTTACAGCTATTTTTTTATTTTCTCCATAAATAGAATCATCATAATCTATAAACGTAAAATAGATTTGCTGCGAACAAGTCAGTTTCAATTTCAAACGAATTTCTGTTTGTGCTGCATCTGATAAATCTTTCGGGCATTTCGTAACAATTACAATATTGGTCCTATTTGCCCCACTTCTGCTTTCGCGAAGATTTCCGGTTGGCAGCATAAAATCATCTGCATACAAATCACCGTAAGAACTCAATAAAATATAGAAACCCGCTTTTACTTTTCGGTGTTGGTAAGCATCATCTAATAAAACCACCTGAGGTTTTTCATTCTGCGAAAGCAATTGTATTATCCCGTTTGTTCTATCGGCATCAACCGCCACCTGAACATTGGGGAATTTTTGATAAAACTGAAAAGGTTCATCGCCAAGAATTTCTGCACTAGAACTTGAACTCGCCAAAACAAACCCTTCAGATTTTCGTTTATAACCACGGCTTAAAGTTGCCACTTTATATCGATCAGATAATAATCGTATTAAATATTCTATTTGAGGAGTTTTCCCAGTTCCGCCAACGCTTAAATTTCCAACGGCAATAACAGGAATATTAAAAGATGTTGATTTTAGAATTCCTTTATCAAAAAGAAAATTTCTTATCGAAGTAATGAATCCATATAAAACGGCGAAAGGGAAAAGTATTTTTCGAAGTAAGTTCATTTTACGAAAGTATGATTTTTAAATTTCTACCACAAAATTAATGATTACTTCAATCTATCAAATGCTTTAGTATTAATAAGAGATTTCATTTGAACAATTGCAATTTCATTCAACTTCAGCAATCTATCGACTTGCTGTATTTCTTGTTGTATCAAAACAGCATTAATACTCTCAAGATTTGACAATACAACTAATTGTTCTATTGAAGCAATATCTCTAATATTACCTTTTTGATCAGGATTCTCAGTCCGCCATTGTTTTGCTGTTTTTCCAAAAATAGCCACATTTAAAGTATCAGCTTCATCAGCATAAATAAAATTCTTTTGAGCCACGGTTAGACTTAATGGAATCAAATTTTCCTTTATTGCGTCAGTATGGATTTTGTAATTAATTTTAGAGATTGTCCTTTGTAAATTCCAATCTAAATTTTTGGTTTTATTTTCATCTTCCTTTAGACGCTGAAACTCTTTAATAATATAGAGTTTAAACTCAATAGAAATCCAGGAAGCGAATTCAAATGCAATATCTTTATGTGCATAAGTTCCTCCGTATCTCCCTGATTTAGAAATTATACCAATAGAATTAGTGGCTTCTATCCATTTTTTAGCAGTCATGGTAAAACTATTCAAACCGGCTTGCTTTTTAAACCCGTCGAATTCGACGGGTTTAAAATCAGGATTATTTAAAATTTCCCAAAATCCCAAAAGTTCAATAGTATTTCTGTTTCGCAACCAATTTTTTATAATATCATCGATATGATCGGGATCCTTGTAGCGCGCAATATCAGTTATACAAATATAATCTTGTTCTAAGTTCGAGAGCAATGAAATTGAATTACCATTCACCTCCATTTTATTCAATTTTGCCATACATTATGTTTCTATTTTAAGAGAACCTTGACATGTCCTAATTTACAAAATACAAAAAGAAGAAAAAACCTACTTACCGCATTCCTTTTACGAAAGTATAATTTTTTTCGTTAATTTGTTTCAAGTTTCAGATTTCCTTAATCGCAAAAAAAATGAAACTTAAAACCTGAAACAAAAAATAATGAAAATCAAAGAAATATTAGCAGTTCTGGAAGAAATGGCACCTTTGGCTTACGCCGAAGATTTTGACAATGTTGGCCTATTAGTTGGCGATGCTGAAACTGATAGCACCGGAGTTTTAGTTTGTCATGATGCTTTAGAGAATGTCATCGATGAAGCTATTGCAAAAAACTGCAATCTTGTAGTTTGCTTTCATCCGATTTTGTTTTCCGGAATTAAAAAAATTACGGGTAAAAATTATGTAGAGCGCGCGATCCTGAAAGCGATCAAAAATGATATTGCTATTTATGCGGTTCACACAGCTTTAGATAATCATTCTGCGGGAGTTAATAAAATATTTTGTGATGCTTTAGGGTTAACGAATACTAAGGTTTTAATTCCGAAACAAGGTTTTATCAAAAAACTAGTAACTTACACTACTCCTGATAATGCTGATAAAGTTCGAAATGCTATGTTTGAAGCTGGCGCCGGAACTATTGGCAATTATGACAATTGTAGTTTTAATACCGAAGGCTTTTTCACTTTTAAGGGAAATGAAGATAGTAATCCTGTAATAGGAGAAAGAGGAAAATTACATACCGGAACCGAAATAAAAATTGAAGTTGTTTTTGAAAAACATTTACAATCCCGAATTTTAAAAGCTCTTTTCGCGAATCATATTTACGAAGAAGTAGCTTATGAAGTTTATGATTTACAAAACGCTCATCAGAATATTGGTTTAGGAATGATTGGAGAATTCGAAACAGAAATGGATGAAAAAGATTTTCTGGTTTTTGTAAAAAATAAGATGATTGCCGACGGAATTCGCCATTCGGCTTTTACGGGGAAAAAAATCAGGAAAGTTGCCGTTTTGGGAGGCTCAGGAAGTTTTGCCATAAAAAATGCAATTATGGCCGGAGCAGATGCTTTTTTGACTGCAGATTTAAAATACCATCAGTTTTATGAAGCAGAAAATCGACTACTTTTAGCCGATATTGGTCATTTTGAGAGCGAACGCTATACAAAAAACTATATTGTTGATTATCTTCGAAAAAAAATCCTTAATTTTGCCATCATTTTATCAGAAGAAAATACAAATCCAGTTAAGTACTTATAGAATATGGCGAATACGAAAGAATTAAGTGTTGAGGACAAGTTAAGAGCAATATACGATTTACAGCTTATTGACTCTAGAATTGACGAAATCAGAAACGTGAGAGGAGAACTTCCTTTAGAAGTGGAAGATCTAGAAGATGAAGTTGCAGGTTTAAGCACGCGTTCAGAGAAACTGAAAAGTGAACTTGAGGTTATTGAAGATCTTATCAAAGCAAAGAAAAATGCTATTGATGAGCACAAAGAGGTTATCAAAAAATACACAAAACAACAAGAATCAGTTCGTAATAACAGAGAATTTAATTCTTTGACTAAAGAGGTTGAATTTCAGGAATTAGAAATTCAATTGGCTGAAAAGCAAATCAAAGAAATGAAAGCTTCTATCGAACATAAGAAAGAAGTTACTTCGAACTTAAAAGAAAAACTTGACGCTAAAAGTTCTCACTTAAAACATAAAAAATCTGAATTAGATGCTATTATGGCTGAAACTCAAAAAGAAGAAATCTTCTTATCTGAGAAATCAGCTGAGTTCTCTGCTCAGATCGAAGAAAGATTATTAGCTGCTTATACTAGAATCAGAACTAGTGTTCGTAACGGATTAGCGGTTGTATCTATCGAAAGAGGAGCATCTGCAGGATCATTCTTTACAATTCCACCTCAAACACAGGTTGAAATTGCTTCTAGAAAGAAAATCATTACTGATGAGCACTCTGGAAGAATTTTAGTTGACAGCGCATTAGCTGAAGAAGAAAAAGAAAAAATGGAACAATTGTTCTCTAAATTCTAAATATTTAAAATCCCGATTTAATCGGGATTTTTTTTTGCCATTATTTTGCTAAATCTTGTGGAGAATTTTACCTCAAAGAACGCAAAGATTTTATCTAAGATTGCTTTTGAAAGCACAAAGTTCGCAAAGCTAAATCAATACAAAGCTTTGCGAACTTTGTCTCTTATAAAAGCTAAGAGTAAAAGAAAACTAAGTGTTCTCTTCGATAATTTTTTTTCTCTTTCTATAGGTGTTATAATTGATAAAGGATTTTCAATCTGTGCTAATCTTTTAATCTGTCGCAAAATATTTTTCAGCAACTTTAAAATCATATTTTTATCTTTATAAAAAATTAAGTTTTGGGAATTAAAAAAGGGATTCGTTTCATTACATTAAAATCGGTGGGGTCGTATATTAACTTTCTAAGTTATGTTCGTCCGCAAAAAGCTGTTGAACTTTCTTATGCTCTTTTTAGTCAGCCCAGAATTGGAAGATTACAAAAAGAAGATTTACCCAAAATATTAAAAAATACAGAAACCGAAACGTTTCATCACAACGAACATCATTTTCAGACTTACATCTGGAAAGGAAACGAAACCAAAATTCTTCTCGTTCACGGTTGGGAAAGCAATGCCGCACGCTGGAAAAAAACCTTACCACATCTTCAACAATCAGGAAGTACCATTATTGCTATTGATGCTCCCGCGCACGGCCAAAGTAGCGGCAAAGAATTTAATATTCCGCTGTATGCTGAATTCATTAATAAAGCAGTAGAAAAGTATCAACCCACAATTATTATTGGTCACTCGATTGGTGGCGCAGCTTGCGTTTATCATCAATATTTATTTCCGAACACAAGTATTAATAAAATGGTGATTCTTGGAGCGCCATCAGATTTAAAAACATTGATCGACAATTATATTGCCATGTTGAGTCTGAATGCCAAAATGTTTTCGCTACTTGAAACTAAATTCATCAATCGTTTCAACTTTAAAATTGGGGATTTCTCTGCACAAAAATTCGCTTCTCAATTTAATGTTTCGGGTTTCATTGCGCACGATACTTCAGATAAGATTGTTGCTTTTGACGAAGGAAAAAAAATTGCGAGTAACTGGAAAAATAGTCAGTTTATAGAAACTAAAGGTTTAGGCCACGGTATGCATGATGATGAATTGTATGAGAAGGTAATTGAGTTTTTGTTTTCTTCTGATAAAGTTTAAATGCCACTAAGTCGCTAAGGCACTAAGTTTTTTTTATTTCACCATTATACTTTGTCATCCTGAGGCACGAAGGAACGCACGAGTAACTCTGTTCCTAGAATCTCCAATCTATGTCGAGCTTCTTGTGTGATCTCTCCGTTCGGTCGAGATGACAAGATTGTGATTACTTTGTATTAAAAAAATTTCCCGCAGATTTAGTCTGCTCATTTTTTGTCATCCCGAGGTACGAGGGATCTCCATAAGAAACTCCGCAATCAAAATCGCCAATCTTTGTAGAGCTACTTACGGAGATCCCTCGTACCTCGGGATGACAAAATTGTTTTTAAACAATAATTTTAAAAGACTTCAACATTTCTTTTTCTCCTTTTCCTGTTATTATAATAGCTCTGGAATCTTTTGTTCTTCTTATCCAGTCTTGCTCCAGCATTTTATTCAATAACAATGTTCCTACTGAACCTGCTATATGATATCGTCTTTCGCTCCAGTCGAGGCAAGGTTTTAAGAATATTCTTTTTTGTTTTTTTGCGTCTCCGATATTAATTCCGAAATCTGAGAACCATTTTTCTCCTTCAGGACTAATTTCGAAAGTATTATTCTTTTCTATAATTATTTTTTGTTCCAATAAACTATCGGCTAAAGCCACACCTATTTTTCCGGCTAAATGATCGTAACACGTTCGGCAATATTTTACGGGAGGGTAATTCTCTATTTTCTTTTTTGAAGAGATCTCCGGCTTGGGAATAAGATTTGCCATTGCTTCAACAACATATGCTACTTCTTTACTAGAAAATCTATAATATTTATGTCTGCCTTGTTTTTCTGCAATAAGTAAATTAGCATCAAGAAGTTTCCCCAAATGCATACTAATGTTTTGAGGAGATGTATTTACAGCAATTGAAAGTTCAGTGGCAGTAAATGCCCGTCCGTCTAGCAATGTCCACATGATAGCAGCACGCGTAGCATCACCAATTAATCCTGCAGCTTTTATAAATTGATCTTCCATTAGATTTTCATAGTTAAATATAGAATGAACTATTGATGTGTAAAGTTAAATAACTTTGCTAAAAACGATATACATGACCTCTACCTTATTTCTTCTGTCTAATGTGCAGGATCCTTATTCGATATATAAATCTATGATGGATAAAAACCCGATTCATTGGGATGACGAGAACAAAACCTGGGCAATTTATTCTTATGAATATTGTATTGAAGTTTTAAAAAATCCTAATGCTTTTATTCCGGCTATAAACCTGAATAACGAACCGCAACTTAACAAACATGCTGTAGACATTTTGACCAACCTTACGAGATTATCAAATGGGATTGAACATACGATAAATCGTGAAATTGCCAGTTTACTGTTTTCGAACCTACAATCTGTAGGTATCAATACCATTGTTTCTCAATTGATAAAAAATGATTTAATCGAAAATAAAATAGATTGGATAAATGCGGTTTGTAAAAAACTACCGGTTTTAGTTGTTTTAAAAAGTTTTGGTTTTACAGATAATGATTGTGAATTTGTTTTGAATAAAATTGAAACTTTGGTCAAAATAATGCTTCCGAATAAAACAGAAGAACAAGTAAAATTGATCAATGAAATTACTGAAGAAATCTTTTCTATGGTAGAAAAACAACTTTCGCGACTCGATTTCTACAACCCTTTATTAAATAAAATATCCGAGTCAGAAGTTCTTTCGCTTGACGAAATAAAAATAAAAACCATTAGTAATTTAATCGGATTGATGATTCAGAGTTATGATGCTGGTCGCGGAATCTTGAGTAATTCATTATTACAAATTATCAAACACAAAACTTTTGCCGATAGAACAACAATAGAAAAATCGGTTATCGAAACTTTGAGATTTGATCCGCCAATTCATAATACAAGGCGAATTGCAAATGCAGATATTGCTTTAGGAGAAACCATAATTAAAAAAGGCGAAAAAATATTCATCGTTATTGCTGCGGCCAATAGGGATTCTGAAAAATTCGAAAACGAATCAAATTTTGATATCGAACGTTTTAATAATAACGAGAATTTGACTTTCGGGATTGGCGGCCATCAATGTTTGGCCAAATATTTTTCGATTAATCTGGCTACTGAAGTTTTATGGTTTTTATTTAATGAATACAAAACGGTTACACTTTTAGACAATAATATAGAATACGAACCAATGATAAACGCCAGATTACCAAAAAGTATCTGGATTTTGATACAATAATAAAAATAAAATATGATAGCAGTAATTTTTGAAGTAATCCCTAATGAAGGGAAAAAAGAAGAATATCTGGATATCGCTGCAAGTCTTCGACCAGAATTAGACAATATAGAAGGATTTATATCGATAGAACGTTTTCAGAGTTTTAGCAATCCCGATAAAGTTTTGTCATTATCTTTCTGGAAAGATGAAGCAAGTATCCAGCAATGGCGAAATCTAGAAATGCACCGCCACGCGCAAGCAAAAGGCAGAAATGAAGTTTTTAAGGATTATCATTTAAGAATTGCCACTGTTGTTCGTGATTATGGAATGTTTGAACGAAAAGAAACGCCGAGCGATAGTTCGCTGTTTCATTCTTAACAAAAGGTTCAATGGTTCAAAGGTGCAGATATGCATGGTGACAAAGGTTTTTCTTTTGATTGAGGAAAATCTAAAATCTAAAATCTGAAATCTGAAATTCTAAGAAGTCTAAATTTTGCTTACTTTTGCAGTATGGAAGAGAATTTAAAACGTCTGAATAAATTTATTGGTGAAACAGGATATTGTTCCCGCCGTGAAGCTGATAAACTTATTGAAGAAGGACGCGTAACAATAAATGGTGTTGTACCTGAAATGGGAACGAAAGTTTCGCAAAATGACGAAGTGCGTATTGACGGAAAACTGATAGTTGAGAAACACGAAAAATTGGTTTACCTGGCTTTCAATAAACCGGTTGGAATTGAATGCACCACGAATCTTGAAGTTCGAAATAACATTGTGGATTACATCAATTACCCAAAACGAATTTTCCCAATCGGACGATTGGATAAAGCCAGTGAAGGATTGATTTTTATGACGAATGACGGCGATATTGTAAACAAAATTTTACGCGCCAGAAACAATCACGAAAAAGAATATACGGTAACGGTAAATAAACCTATTACTGAACGTTTTATACAACGCATGGGAAATGGTATTCCGATTCTGGATACGGTGACCAAAAAATGTAAAGTAGAGCAGATTAGTCAATTTACTTTTAAAATCATTTTGACGCAAGGTTTAAACCGCCAAATTCGTAGAATGACCGAATATCTGGGTTATGACGTAACGGCGCTTAAACGCATCAGAATCATTAATATTTCGCTTGATGTTCCGGTTGGTCGTTATCGTGATTTGACTGATGATGAAATTAAAGAATTAAATCATTTAATTGAACCGTCAAGCAAAACCGAAGAGGCAAGTTTGCCAAAAGTTGAAACTCCAACTCCAAGACGAAGAACTGATTTTTTATCAAAAGATGATGTTCCTAAACGACGTACCGATTTTATATCAAAGGATGATCCCAGATTTAAGAAAAAAGGAGATTACTAATTGATCTTATAAAAAAGACCCTTTCGCAAAAACGAAAGGGTCTTTTTATATAATGCATTTGTGAATTATTTTATCAGAACCATCTTCTTCTTTTGAATAAATAAACACCAAAAATGGATAAGATTACCGATACTAAAAGTAATATCCAGATTCCGTATTTACTTTCCTCTAAACCGTTTGGCACGTTCATTCCGTATAAACTGGCAATTAAAGTGGGGATCATTAAAATAATAGAAATAGAAGTCATTTGCTTCATAATATTATTCATATTGTTCGAAATCACCGATGCATAAGCGTCCATCATTCCGGTTAAGATATTGCTGTAGATATTTGCTGTGTCTTGTGCCTGACTTAATTCGATATCAACATCTTCTAATAAATCCTGATCAAAATGTTCTCTTTGGGCTTTTAGATTTTTAATTCGGTGAAACAAAACATCGTTTCCTTTTAAGGAAGTTATAAAGAACACCAGACATTTTTCTATTTGCAAAAGCGCTTGTAATTCTTCGTTTTTGATAGATTTTTCTAAATTATCTTCGGCGAGTTTGATTTTTTGATTAATTTGTTTCAGATATTTTAAGTACCAAACACTTGAAGACAATAACAATCGTAAAACGAGATCAAAATTATCTCTTATGTGTATATTTTTTCTGTTGGTGTATTGTACAAAATCAGAAATGATTTCGGTTTCGTAAAAACTTATGGTAACACAAACATCTTCTTTAAAAATTAATCCTAACGGAATGGTTTGAAAAGGCAGTTTAACATCATTACTTTTTACAGGGATACGCATGATAAACAAAGTCCAGCCATCTTCAGATTCCATACGAGGTCTTTCGTCGATATCTTCAATATCATTGTAAAAGGCTTCAGGAACTTGCAGTTCTTCGAGTAAATATTTTTTTTCTGTTTCTGAAGGAGACTCAATGTTAATCCAGCAGTTTGGAGTCCATTCTTTTGTCTCGATTAATCCGTTGTTGTTTTTGTAAAAGGCTTTCATTTCAAAATTGCAGGGTTTTATCATAGCATTTTGAAATAATTCAAAAGCTATTTTAATTTAATACTAACGAATAATAATCGTCCATTGGAGAAGTTTTTTTTTAAGTGGTGCAAAAGTATCCTTTATTTTTAAAACCCAAAAGTTTAAAAGTATAATTAAATACTAAAAAACCACCTTGAGTATTTTACTAAAGGTGGTTTCGGGAAAAAATTACTTTTTATCATTCAAAAACTCATAGTACAATGCTTTTGATAAAAATGTCTTGTTTTGATATTCATCAATTTCTTCTTCTTTCCTAATTTCAATTAATTGTCCATCTAAGTGAAGTTTTGAAAAATATTCTCTTCGGGTTTCGTCATTAAAATTCAAACGACTCAAAAATATTGGCTCGACACATTTGTTTACTGCAATATTATAAGTAGTAATCAGATTTCCCCAGTTTACAAAACTGCACAGCAAAACCGTTCCGTAAAAATACCATACCATTTGGTTTGCCAGATAAGCGTTTGTTTTTTGTTTTGTTATTTTTAGAAAAACAAAAACTAAACCTATGATAGCCAAAGTCAGAAAAGCGTAAACGCCTAATCGTTTATATGTTAATCCGAAAACTGAAATGTATTCTGAGTTTTTAATGATGGTACTTACGATCAAAAGTCCGTTTAAGACAATCCAGATTTTAGCCAGTTTTTTGAGATTAGTTGCTTTTTTATCAAAATTAAATCCGCCCTTAAAATAGAACATAATTACACCAACCGCCATAACGATCGAGAAAATTACCGAATTGACTCTTTCGTGCGTATCGGCACTCAGGTTTGATTTTGCTATCACTTCAAAAAACTGTTCGTAGTTGTAAGTTACAATAAATACTACAAGCATAATGTTTAGTAATACCAAAGTAATTTCGCCGCTTTTTCTCTCGAAGTCAATATCTAAAAACGAAAATGTATTTTGGCTTTTAATTTCGGCTATGTTATTAAAATCATTGTCTAATAATTCATTTTTTTCATAACAAACTTCTGGTACCCAGTAATTCCAGAAACTGAATGAAATATAAAATCCTAATATGCCAATTAATATCACTTCTACAATATCGATATCTAAAGTATAATCTGTTAGTAAAGACGAGAAATGTGAGCTTCCGAAAGAATAGGCTGTAAAAAATACTATTATAAAAATTGTTGGAATAATGAAATAAGCGACCAGCTTCTTGGCAAAGTTGTTATGAATTTTTCTTTCCGGAAGCCATTGGCTGAACATAAAAATACGACCAATCGAAGCGAATGCATTCAAAAACACCAATGGAAATACCTGTATGATTTTAAGTTTTGACTCCTGGGTTTTAAACTGCAAAAAGAGAATGGACGTTGCCAAAGCCAAAAAAGAAACAAAATCTCCGTACCAGGCAAAAGCCAGACAGGATAAAACCGAAGTAACAACCAAGATTAAATGTGATCTGTCTGTAAACCGATCCTGAAAGAAATAACAGATTGAACCTGTTAATAATAGTCCAAAAATAGAGAGGTTTACTCCTACTGACTCGTTGTAAAAAAGCAGTGTAAATAGTATACTGCAAGCTAGAATGATTTGATGTTTTTTCATATTTGTTGAATTTATTTATTGCTTGTGATTTACCTTTTTTTAATAGTGATTTTGTTATTTTAAATTTAAAAGTACTTTGTATTTCAAAGTATTTAGGCAAAAAAATATAGTTATTACGATTTCATTAATTTTTCAAGATAAGAAAGGTGCTCTTTAAAAGCTGCACGTCCCCTAGGAGTTACCTGATAAGAGGTTTTGGGCTTTTTGCCCACAAATTCTTTTTTGACTTCGATATATTCTGATTTTTCAAGCGCTGAGGAATGACTGGCTAAATTACCATCTGTAATGTTCAGAAGATTTTTCATCTCGGTAAAATCAACCCATTCATTGACCATCAGGATGGACATAATACCCAATCTGACACGGCTTTCAAAATCTTTATTTAGTTTATCAATGATTCCCATTGCGTGGATTTATTTATATTTTTTGAACATTATTAATCCGTACAAGATATGCAAAATACCAAATCCGATGATCCAAAAAACTAAACCATATCCGATATAAAAAAGAGAAATAAATCCTAAAAATAATTCACAGAATCCTAAGTACTTAACATCCGAAAATGTATATTTTTCGGCATTTACAAGTGCTAAACCATAGAAAATTAAGGTAGCCGGAGCTACTAATCCATAAATTTGGTGGTATAAAAGTGCCAGACAAAATACGCCTCCGGCCAAAAGAGGAACCGCTAAATTGAACAACATATTTTTTGTTGCCGATGTCCAGATGGGTAAATCGTACTTTCGACTTTTTCTAATGGTAAAGGTCAATCCGAAAATAAAAGCAAAAGCCAAAATAATTAATCCTGTAATGAACAATTGAGACACCAAACTAGCAGTAATCGTGATTTGCTGGTCATCGAAATATTCAATGCCATTTGCTTTGAATAATTGATAAACGTACAATCCGCCAATCAATGCCGACAGACCCGCAAATACTCCTGAGAGTCCGCTTAGGGATATAAATCTTGAAGAGCGCTCCATCATGGAACGAATGTGTGCTAAATCTTCTTGGTGCTTCTGATTCATAAATAAAGTACTTTGTATTGCAAAGTTATATTTTATTTTGAATTGACAAATAGAAAATTGATTTTTTTTGATTTTTAATTTAATGTAGACATTGTAACCCGATAATAAAATTTTACCGCAAAGTTCGCAATCCCGATAGCTATCGGGATACGCAAAGTTCGCAAAGCTTTGCGAATTGCGCTTTGCTTTTAGATCACAAAGGGATTGTGTAAAAGTTTAACTTAATGAAATAGCCCAATAAAATACATATTTTTTTGTAGGTTTAGTTGCGTGAGGGATAGGAATAAGCTACCGAAGTAGCGTGGATAGCCCGACCGTATTTACGAAAGGCGCACATAAGCGGCATGTTAAGTAGCGCCTTTTGTAAATACGGTCACGCCCAAAGTATATAACGCAAGAAAGCCTACTCGATTGAATAGGCTTTGTTTATTTTTATTTGAAAAGAATTATTTTTTGGCGCTTCGCATTTTTCTTGCTAAAAGTGTGTTTTTAAGTAACATTGCAATTGTCATTGGTCCTACTCCACCAGGAACTGGCGTAATAAATGATGATTTTTTACTTACTTCGTCAAAATCAACGTCGCCTTTGATTACGTAACCTTTTGGGTTTGATGCATCGTCTACACGAGTAATTCCAACATCGATAATTACAACTCCGTCTTTAACCATGTCTCCTTTTAAGAATTCAGGAACTCCTAAAGCGGTGATAATAATATCAGCATTTTTAGTGAATTCGGCTAAATTTTTAGTACGGCTGTGGGTTAAAGTTACTGTTGAATCTCCAGGATTTCCTTTACGGCTCATTAAAATACTCATTGGTCGGCCTACAATGTGGCTTCTACCAATTACTACGGTATGTTTTCCGGCAGTTTCTACGTTGTAACGCTCTAGTAATTGCATGATACCAAATGGAGTTGCAGGAATAAAGCTTTCCATCTCTAAAGCCATTCTCCCGAAGTTTGTTGGGTGAAAACCATCAACGTCTTTATCAGGATCGATTGCCAATAAGATTTTTTGCTCGTCGATATGTTTTGGTAACGGTAACTGAACGATGAAACCATCAAGATCATCATCTTCGTTTAGTTCTTTGATTTTTGCCAGTAAAGCTTCTTCGGTAATATCTTCGGGTAAACTTACTAAAGTTGAATCGAAGCCAATTTGCTGGCAAGATTTTACTTTACTTCCTACGTAAGTTAAACTTGCCCCGTTTGTACCAACGATTACGGCTGCCAAATGAGGTACTTTTCCTCCGGCATCTTTTATCGATTGAACTTCGGCTGCAATTTCGTTTTTAATGTCTTCAGCTGTTTTTTTACCGTCTAGTAGTTGCATTGTTTTTGTTTCAAGTTTAAAGTTTCAGGTTTCACGTTACAAGCGAAACGCATATATATTTTATCGAAAAAAGTTTCAAGTTTTAGTCTCGAACATGAAACTTTAAACTTGAAACTTTTTTCTTATTTTTTTATCTTGGCATTCCGCCTGGCATTCCTTTCATGCCTCCCATCATTTTCATCAGGTTTTTTCCGCCCGGACCTTGCATCATCTTCATCATTTTGCTCATTTGGTCGAATTGCTTCATTAACTGATTTACTTGCTCGACTTTGGTTCCGGAACCTTTAGCGATTCTGGCTTTCCTTTTTACGTCGATTATGGCCGGCTTGCTTCTTTCGATTGGTGTCATCGAGTGAATAATGGCTTCGATATGCTTGAAAGCATCATCTTCTATTTCTACATCTTTCATGGCTTTTGAAGCTCCCGGTATCATTCCAACCAGGTCTTTCATATTACCCATTTTCTTTACTTGCTGAATCTGCGTTAAGAAATCATCAAAACCAAATTCGTTTTTAGCGATTTTCTTTTGAAGTTTTCTGGCTTCTTCTTCGTCAAATTGTTCCTGCGCTCTTTCTACAAGTGACACAACGTCTCCCATACCTAAGATACGCTCGGCCATACGATCTGGATAGAAAACATCAATTGCTTCCATCTTTTCGCCTGTACCTACAAATTTGATTGGTTTGTTGACAACCGATTTAATCGAAATTGCAGCTCCACCACGAGTATCTCCATCTAATTTGGTTAAGATAACTCCGTCGAAGTTTAAGATATCGTTGAAGGCTTTTGCCGTATTTACAGCATCTTGTCCTGTCATTGCATCTACAACAAACAAGGTTTCTTGTGGCTGAATTGCTTTATGAACACGAGCAATTTCGTCCATCATTTCCTGATCTACTGCTAAACGTCCGGCTGTATCGACAATAACGACATTGAAACCGTTTGCTTTTGCATGTTTAATTGCGTTTTGAGCAATCTCTACAGGATTTTTATTATCCGGCTCTGAGTAAACCTCAACACCTATTTGATCTCCAACAACATGCAACTGGTTGATCGCCGCAGGACGGTAGATATCACACGCTACAAGAAGTGGCTTTTTATTTTTCTTTGTTTTTAAGAAGTTGGCAAGTTTACCAGAGAAAGTTGTTTTACCAGAACCCTGAAGTCCTGACATCAAAATAACGCTTGGTGTTCCGGAAAGATTGATTCCGGCAACATCGCCACCCATTAATTCGGTTAGTTCGTCTTTTACTAACTTCACCAATAATTGTCCTGGCTGAAGTGTTGTTAAAACGTCCTGACCTATTGCTTTTTCTTTTACTTTGGCGGTAAAATCTTTAGCAATTTTAAAGTTAACATCGGCATCAAGTAGGGCACGACGAACTTCTTTTAAGGTTTCGGCAACGTTTACTTCTGTAATTTTACCGTGCCCTTTTAATATATGGAAGGCTTTATCTAACTTATCACTTAAATTATCAAACATAATTTTTTCTTTATTTGAAGTGCAAAGATAATCTAATTAGGTATTTCAGGCAATTTTTATTTAACTGCAAGTTTGCTTTTTGCTACGAAGGCTCAAAGGCACAAAGTTTATGGTTTGCGTTGTGTTTTTTAACCGCTAAGTTCGCTAAGTTTTACGCAAAGAACGCAATGTTTTTTTGCTCGCAAAGACGCAAAGTCGCAAAGAATATAAAAAAACTTTGCGACTTTGCGTCTTTGTGAGATTAATTAATTCAGCTTAAAACTGAAAATATATAAACGGCTGTGAGCCTGCAACTGCTGTTGCGTACACTATCCAGTAAACGAAACCAAGGATAATTGCTTTTCCTATTAATGGGGTTTTATCGAAAACAAATTTCATTTTTGATGTGATCACTTCTGGTAAGAAATGCCAAACATATCCAAAAAGCATCAATAAGAATACATTTTTATATCCTAATATAATGGCCTGCCAATGTTCCGGTTCGAATGTTAACTGACCAATATTGTTGATGACTTGTAAGGCTGTTTCGAAATCTCTGGCGCGGAAAAAGATCCAACAGAAAACTACAAAATGAAATGTAATTACGATTGAGAAAAATGTCCATAAGAAATTGGAACCTTTTCCTTCTTTTTTGGATGGAAAAAATTCCATGAAGATTTTATGAACTGCTAATGCTAATCCGTGTAAGGCTCCCCAAACAATAAATTGCGCTCCTGCTCCATGCCATAATCCTCCTAAAAGCATTGTGGTAAACAAATTGAAATTGGTTACCAATGTTTGATGCTTTTTCTTTGAAAGTAAAAATGTCAAAGAGAATAATATGATTGCCCCAATTGCTATACCTAACGGAATAAAACTCTCGTTTATATTTGACATTCCCCAAAGCAATAATCCGAAGAAAAATAAACTTGGGAATAAAAATCCTGCGAATGTTCCTTCTCTGTTTCCTCCTATAGAAATATACAAGAAATCTTTTAACCAGGTGGATAACGAAATGTGCCATCTTCTCCAGAAATCAGTAATGGATGTTGATTTATATGGCGTTCTAAAGTTGGCTGGTAATTTGAATCCTAACAACAAAGCGATTCCGATTGCCATATCTGAATATCCTGAAAAGTCGCAATAAATTTGAATAGCGTATCCGTAAGATGCCATTAAATTTTCGAACGATGTATAATTCATTGGTGTATCGAAAACACGGTCGACAAAGTTTATCGAGATGTAATTTGAAATTACCGTTTTCTTGATTAATCCACCAATAATTAAAAACAAAGCGTTGTTTACATCTTGCTTGGTCAGATTTAATTTTTGGTAAATCTGTGGCAAGAAATCTTTGGCCCTAACGATTGGTCCGGCAACTAACTGCGGGAAAAACGAAACGAAAAATAGATATTCGATGTAGTTTTTTGTTGGCTTGATTTCTTCACGATAAATCTCGATAATATAGCTCATCGACTGAAACGTATAGAATGAAATCCCGACAGGCAGAAAAATATCATGAAGCTTATAATTGCCATGAAACATATCATTGAATGTTACAATCATGAAATTCATGTATTTAAAATACCCCAATAATCCTAGATTCAGGATTACACTTATAACGAGATAAATTTTCTTTCTGCTGTCTTTTGCTTCCCGATAGATAATTTGGCTCAAGCCATAATCTACAACCGAGGAAAGCAATAAGAGTAAAAAGTAGATTCCGCTTGACTTATAATAAAAGAAAAGCGAGAAGAGAATAACGTATGTTAACCTCAAATAAAATGTTTTGCGTAAAAAAGCATACACAAAATAAAACACGAGAAACAATCCTAAGAATAAACCGGTATTAAATAATAGTTTTTCTTCGGGATTGTATATAAACCAACTTTTAGCCTGTTCTAAAGTAACTGCACCGAAATTTTGAACAAACCAATTATTTATGTTATCTATTGTAATCAACTTACTTTTTTAATTTAAAATTATCGTATGCTTTTAAAAACGCCTCTGTAAACAAGTCTCCCTGTTTTTCGTATCCTTTTTTAGAATAATGAACCCAATCGGGTCCTATTAATCCTTGAGATTTTAATTGTTGGATTCCATGCATTCCACCAAACTCATCATATAAATCCCAAACAGCAACATTGTCTGTTTCGGTCATTTGAATTATACTTCTCGCATAATCGAATATGTAAGTATTAGTTCTTCTTCCTTTAAGCAAAGAAGGTGCTGGCGTACTAATAATTATCGGCACATTTATATTCTGCTCTCTCACTTTCTTAATAAAAAGACGAATCTGTTCGATATAAGCCGAAGCTTCCATGTGATCGTAGCTTTCATTTGTTCCAAAGGAAAGAACCAACATATCTGGATGTAAAGCTTTTAGTTGTTCAAAAAATAATGGATACTTATTATAATCTGAGAATTTTGCTCCGTTTACCCCAATACCACTATACATGATTCCAGGAGCATCTTTTTCCAGAACGATCCCGTTAAGTGCATATTTGTCGGCATTTTTATTCGGGATCAGAAAGATTTTATCTAATGCTTTATCAGAGTGATACGAATGAGAAAAAGAATCAGATTCCAGATCTAAGGAAACAAACTCAGAATTTGTAATGTTTTTAGGCTTTGTTTCATTAGTCAAAATCTTCAACGTTCTTCCCGCGCGAATGTTATTTGACTTCAGATGATTTTCTCTTTTAATTTCGGCAATTGAGATGTTATATTTATCGGCAATTGTCGAGATCGCCTCGCCTTTTTTAATTTTATGAGTGATTACTTTTCGCTCTGTTGACTGAATTGTTTTGGTTTGGGACGATGTTGCCAAATCAAACATATTCTCGTTTTTGGGCGTAATAACATGAATGGTATTAAACTTGAAATTTGCCTCTTTGATATGCAATTCGATTGCAAAACCACCATTATCTCTCCATAATGCTATCCCGCTTAAACCAATAGGAACATTTTTGAAAGGATGAATGTTTCGATAACTTTCCCATGCTCTGTTCGAATAAAAACGCTCGTTATAAGAACCATTTGTTTTTGCCAATTGATAAGGAAAAACCAATCCTCTGCCGGCATTACCAAACTTTCGCTGAAGATTAAGCCTGATTTCATTGGTCATTAAATCACTCTGAATATGAGAATCACCAATATGTACAATACTTATTTTTTGATTATTATGATCCTCGTTTTCTTTTAATTTCTCAAAAAAACGCTTTAAGACTTTTGCATTATAGATTCCGTCCTCTGAAAAAGAATCAACTGCTGCTGTATCGACTTTATGAATCATGTTTTTTGTTATTGGTATTGGATCTGGCTTTTGCATTTTATCGTTTGTTGCGAAAAAAAGGCAACAAAAGAAAATCATTAATCTAGTCATTTACGCTATCATTTTTTACAGAAACGGAATCTGTATTTGTTTTCCTGACGGCTTTCCGCTTATTAACGTCAGTTTCTCTATTTTGTCGCAATGCTTTATATTGCTCGTAACCTTTATTCAATTGATCGTATAATAATTTACCTATAGCTTTTGCTCCGCGCTGGTTAAAGTGTGTATAATCTTTATTGGCTTTTGCCGGAGATTCATCTACCCATTTTACCATAGATCCGTCGCCTCCCATTAAAGTATACAGATTCACAAATCCGGATTCGGTTTCGAGTGCATATCTTTTTTGAGCTTTCATTAAAGGCACAACGGCAGAATCTGTTTTCATTTCCATATCATATTTTGTAGACTTATCAGCTGTTGAAATAATCAAAATAGAAACTCCCGGAAAAGATTCTTTTATTTTGTTCACTGCTTTTGTCATTCCTTTTTGATACCATGAATAATTCTTGGTTCCGTAGTTTAAAACGTTGGTTCCGTAATGCAAAATAACCAAATCGTATTTTAAGCTATTATTGAATCCCTGCATTACATTGGCATTGAACATCGAAATTGGCAAGCCTGAATTTCCTCTTTGCGAGAAATTATCAACGTGAACTCCAATCCCATTATCAAAATTAAAGCCATAAATAGGAATTGAATCGGCATGAATGAAATTAGCTTTGAATGCTTTTATACTTCCTGAGCTTACTTTTAAGGTATTGATTAAATTGTTTGGGACAAGACTTTTTCGTAAAGTGTCTTTTCCGATAATAAAATTCACATTTCCTTTTTTAGACGATCTTCCATAATATAATGTTGGATTATCTAAAGTTGTTGCGTATTTATTAAGACCTGCCTCGTATTGAACCCAGGTGGTATTTGCTTTATCATTTGCAAAAAATACATGACCGTTTACTCCAAAAGGACTTATTGGATTTTTGATATTTAAATACGATAGTGTTTTCCAGTTTTTAGAATAAGTAGATTTAACAGATCCTCTGGAAGCTGCAGATTCTGAAGTTATCGAAACAAAACCAACACCATTACCACCAAAACGTTCCTGATAATTCGATCGAACATCCTGCACGATCAAATCGCCATCTGTCATAGAATCTCCATAATACGCTATTCTAACTTTGGCTTGTGGATTCTTTTCGAGCTGATATAATTTTTCATAAAAAGAAATCAGGTACTGATATCCTTTATAATTATCAAAAGTTTCAGATGGAAATTCGATTCCTTCGGAAGCATCAAAAGTGATTTTTTCTCCTGCTTCCTTTTTTTCGCTTTCAGAAATACTATCGCCTTTTAGCGCCAAAGAGTCGTTTGCTACCGATTCTAACAGCAAACTATCGATAAGCACATTTTTTGAATCTACTTTACTATCCGGAAAAATTTTATCAGGTAAGATTTGTTTAAATCCAATGAAAGCTATGAATGCCAATGCTACAATTGCAAAAGACTGAAAAAAATAAGATTTTGTGTTCACTAGTAATTATAAATTTGAAGAAAGGATATGTTAAATTTTTTATTCAAAATTCCTGTTAATTCCTTATAAAAAAGTATCTGCAAAGATAGAATTAAACATTAATTTATGAATTATTTTTAGCATTAAAATAAAAACAAAAAAAGAGGCTAGATTTATCTAACCTCTTTATCAAAAAAAAAATAAAAAAACAAAGCTAATGATTAACTAAATTTTAATTCGGATATATTGATAATCAATAAAAAAATAATCTTTTATTACTTAGATTATTTCTTTATTGATGTTTTTTTTTATTTCAAGATAGCATATTGAAATGTAGGATAGCCTCTTTCGCCAGCTGCGTTCACACCAGCTGTAAATCTAACTTTGTAAACATTTCCTGCCGGATCTTTAACAACATAGAAACGATCTGTTCTAGCATTAAATGAAGAAGTTGGATTACCATTTGCATCTGTTCCTCCTACTGTTCCTCTCCAGTTTGAACCAATATTTCTTTGATCATCTGTAAATTTAGCATTATCAACATTTGCCAATGTAAAAGCGTCATATGCAAAAGCAGTTGTAAGTACTTGATAAGTTTTTGCACCACCTTTAACGTTATTTAAAACGAAGTCTGCAAAATTATAAGGCACCAAACCTGTTCCAAAATTAGTTGTGTTAGTAAAACTTGTGAAGCTGATATCCCATTGTGCTTTTTGAGGCTCTACATTAACTGTTTTATTATCTAATAAGCTTAAAAATGTAAAGTTATATGCTGCGTTTTTAGCAACAGTAATTTCATTGTGAGTAGTAGCAGCAATATCAGCATATTGTACTTTATAGTCATTTCCACTTCTTAATATTCTAACTTTTTTCCACCCTCTAGAAGATCCGTTAGCAGTACCCTCATTTCCTGTTTCTGGTTTAGTTGTCGCTGGGTTACTTCCCATATTAATCAAATAAACTTTGTTTTCGCTGTCAGTAGCCGAGATTGCTGCAATAGTAGTTTTAGTAATATCTCCTGCAGGATCATCTACTTGAGTTATACTACCAGATCCTTGATTAAAAATCATAGTTGCATCTTCTGCCTGAACTTCATCAATATTTGTACTAGCCGTTTGTTTAGCAGACATTTTTACAGTATGATTTATTATAACTCTAAAATCTGTTCCAGAATAGAATCCTAAATCCCAAGAAACTCTAGGAACAACAGTCATTTTTCCACTGCTTAAATCAACAAAAACCTGATTTGGCTGAGTAGGTCCTCCAACTTCTGGAGCTAATGCATTTCCTAAAGAAGCTGTCTCGTTAAAGTTTACCTGAATTGATTTGTTCTCAGAAATTACAGAATTAATAGTTACACTGCTAATAGTGAAAACTACATTTTTAACTTCTCCTTCGATAGCTTCCTTTAATTTCTTGAAAGCAAAAGATACAGTAGAAACATTTTTTTCGAAAGGAACTACAATCTTATTTGCAGCGATTGCTGGTGTAGTACTGTAATCTGTGCCATTTGCAACTGCAGTTTCAGTATAAGTTAAAGTTAGAGATCCAGCTGCTGCAGTTGGAGACGCAAATTTGATTTCGATCGGAGTTGTTTCTGCCGATAAATTTAACGACGTAGATGCAAAAGCTACTGCATTTGGCTGCGCTGCTTCATCATCACTACTACAAGCCCCAATGGCTAGTAATACAAAAGATAATATTAAAATAAAGTTCTTTTTCATGGTATTTATATATTAATTAAAATTTAGGTTATACGTAAGTTTTAAAAAGTAAGATCGGCCATATCCTAACATCATATCAGTGCTTGTTCCTCCTCCATGAGCTCCTCCAGATGCATCGCCTCCACCTCCATTCTGAACAGATTGTAAATTAGTAATATCAAACAGGTTCCTGGCTCCAACAGTAACTTCAAATTGATTTTTAAAGAATGATTTTCGAATAGAAGCATCCATCCAGCTGTATGATTGCAATTCATCTAAAAAGAAACCTGCTTTTCCATCACTTCCTGTCCCTGCAACATACTGTTGCTGCTGTCCATTGTATTTATAGAAAATAGCCAACAAAGTATTCCATTTTGTAATATTATAAGAGATACTTGAATTTAATCTGAAAGAGTAGAAAAATTTATCATCAGATACTAAGTTTTCAGCCGCCAAATCAAGTCTTCTAGAAATTCCAACTACAGCGGCACCTAACATTATATTCCAATTTTTATAGGTATATTGCTCTACTGTTGAAATATTCCACATTTTATATCTATTGATATTAACGTATTTATAATGCAAAGGAGTTAACTGCGTTGTGACCAGGTCAATTCTATCATTAACATCGAGATGCGTAACAGCTAAGTTGTTCGAGATTTGAGCACCAGAATCAAAAGTACAGGCCCTTTTTAAACTGACTTCATAAGAAGTACTTGTTTCAGGAATCAAATCCGCATTTCCCTGCATATTATGGTTTGAGTCGACAAAATAAGTATATAGCTCATCAAAGTTTGGAGTACGATAAGATTTACCCAAAGAAGCTCTTGCTTCCAGCTCTTTATCGAAAAGGTATCTTAAACCTAAAGAACTTGCATATTGATTGTCAAAAGCAGATTGAAATGAAAATCGAAGTCCCGGGCGAATAGAAAATTTATCACTTACACCTATTTCAGCAACTGAATAAATATCATAATTCTCTAATCTCTTTCTAATATCTACACCCTGCTGATTATCATCTCTAAAAGCTCCAACTGAAGAATCATAGAAACCTTTCTCGTTTGTAATTTCGTAACCAAGCTGAAAATCTATATTTTTATTATCAAAGAAATTGCTCAGAGTACCCGTTGAATAAAGCACCTCTTTTGATTGATAAGTCTTTCTCTTGTTATCGACCTCTTGTTTTGTATCTATGTGATAAACAAAATTCTCTAAATCACGCTCTTGTTTCTGCTGAGAAACTGAAACATTATACTTTAACCTCGAGAAAAGATTTCCACTAGCATTTAAATGGTGATAATAACGATTGGTAATATATCTTTTGTCTCTCGAAAAATAGGTATCTGCAAATGGATAATTATCCTGAATATTTACAAGTGGGTTGTAGTAATGAACATCTTCACCGTAATAATCAAATTTGTAAAAAATTCTAAAAGCATCTTTTTGATACCCTAGCATAGCATTTCCTACCAATTGCTCTTTGGGTAGCTGCGTATATCCTCTGAGTCCGTCGTTTTTATCGTAATCTTTTCCTTGTCTATTTTCATAAAAACCAGCCATTGCATTACGATTCGCTCCAATATTAACAAACCAATTTTCATTAAAATTATGAGCAATTTTAACTGATTCTATATGACGGCCCTTGTCAAAAAAAGCAAATTCTTGTCCAACTGTTTCTTCCTGAACAGTCGCGCTTATCTGCCATTTGTATCCGCCTCCTTTTTTAGTTATAATATTTAAGACCCCAGTTACAGCATTTGCTCCATGAGTTACTCCCATAGAACCTTCAATTATTTCGATACGTTCAACATCATCAAGATTTACTTGTGTTAAATCGACATTTGTTCCCATTCCTGTATCACTTACTAATGGTATATTATCGACTAAAATTTTAAAATACTGAGCATCTAATCCAAACATAGAAACCTTAGAACGTCCATCATCACCATTTGATGTCACACTAATATTCAGATACTGATTTAAAACATCAGCTAAATTATTTGCTGCCAGCTGCTTTATATTCTCTTTAGTAATTACGCGAACATTAAAAACAGATTTCTTAATTGATTGTGGTTCCAATTGTCCCGTAACAACCACTTCAGAAAGCTTATTTACAGCCGTAGTATCCTTTACTTGTGCAAAAGAAATTTGTCCAAGAAGAAAAACTGCAAAAAGGGTAAATTTTATTTTCATTATTTTTATTCAGTCTTAATAATGGCGCAAATATATAAACTATTTTTATTTGTTCTAAATAAATTCTATATATTTGCGAAAATTTAAAAAACAAAAAAATAAGTTATGATTTCAAAAAGCCTCTATTTTTCAGCCGTTATGGCTTTGACTTGTAGCCTTGGTTTCAGTCAGGATAAAAAGCAACAGGACATTAAATCAATCAAATCTATGTGCGGTTGCTACGAAGTGAAGTTTAATTTTACAGAAACTTTTCAATATCCTAAAGATTCTCTTGCTTACAAACCTTCAGAAACGAAACATGAATCTGCTTTAGAATGGGTAGAGCTATTAGAAGACACGCCTAATAAAATTGTAATGCAACACTTACTTATAGTAAGTGACGATATGATCATCAAACACTGGAGACAAGATTGGTTGTATGAAAACACTGATTTATATTCATTCGACAAAGGAAGTTCCTGGAAATATAAAAAATTGGACAAAAAAGCCGTAAAAGGTCAATGGACTCAAAAAGTATATCAGGTAGACGATAGTCCGCGTTATGAAGGATCATCTACATGGGTACACGTAGACGGACAAGATTATTGGGCAAACGTTGCTGATGCTCCTCTACCTAGAAGAGAGCAAACAAAACGTAATGACTATAATGTTTTAAAAAGAAGAAACATTCACGAAATTACTGCTACAGGTTGGAACCATGAACAAGACAATGATAAATTGATTCGTGATGACAGCGGAAAAGATGTTTTGTTAGCGCAAGAAAAAGGTATGGATGTTTACACTAAAGTAGCAGATATTAAATGTATTGCAGGACAAAAATGGTGGAAGGAAAATAATGCTCTTTGGAAAAATGTTCGTGACAAATGGCAAACGCTTTTTGACAGACATAAAGACTTAAACCTGCAAGCTAAAGTAGACAGAAAAGCTCTTTACTCTCTTTTGTTCGATTTAAAACCAACTGCTACAAAAGCAGAATCAGATGCTATTATCGACAAATTTGTAAAATAAAAATATTTGTGTTAGTTATAAAAAAGCCGATAGTTTTAGGACTATCGGCTTTTTTTGTAATTAATTTATAATGGGTTTTGAACCATTAAAGGATTTGCATCCATCTCCGCTTGTGGCATTTGAAAAATGAATCTATTATCTCCTACGGGAATATTAAATCTACCAAACTCTGGATGATTTGTACCTGAATAATCTCTTACAAGAGGAACTCCCAGACGCTTCATATCATACCAAGCACAACCTTCACCCCACAATTCAATTCTCTTTTGAAGAATAATTTCATTAATTAAATTGCTTCCGGAATTAGTAGATAAAACATAAGCAGGATCTCTAGTTACAGTTATTTCATACAATACTTTCTTTGCATTTGCCTCGTCTCCAGATCTAGCAAGAGCTTCAGCTTCTATGTAATACATTTCAGAAGATCTTAAGTAAATATAATGACCTGCTGTAACTGTAGGATCCCTAAATTTTATGTTAGCATATTCAGGTAATCCAGGATATGTTTTGCTTCCTCCTGGTGCAACAAATGCTTTCTTTCTAAAATCACTATCAGAAATACTATTATACAAATTTTTATCTATATTTTTATATAATCCCATACCTCCTGCATAACCATCTTCATTTGTATTGTCAAAGTGAGCAAAGAAACTCGCAACAAATGTGCTAGTTGCTGCTGTTATAGTAGCTCCCCACATAGTTTCTTTAGACTTAATGTCATAGAAACCATTCATCCACTCTTTTTCATTAAGCAATTCATAAGATTCTCTAGCTGAATGTGCAAGAGCAGCTGCCTCTGAATATTTACCCATTTCTAAATAAACATCAGCCAAAAATGCTTCAGCTACAGTTTGATCAACTGCATCATGATTTTTACGTTCAAATTCTTTTAATAATTCGATAGACTCTTTTAAATCATTTTCTATCAATGTATATACTTCTTCCGAAGTAGATCTTGCTTTCCCAACTAATGTTAATTCAGTGTAAATAGGTACACATAATTTAGTTTCATTACCTATATAAGTAGGTCCGTATGTACGAGCTAACATAAAATAAAAATACCCTCTTAGGGCTAAAGCTTGCCCTCTAACTGCTTTTAAACTCTCATCAGTTGTATTAGAAGGAATTACGCTCAATACAAGATTTGCAGATTTTATCTGAGGGTAATAAGTATTCCAAACTAGTCTTGACCTAACACTAGTTTGTTGTCTGCCCAAATAATTATAGAAAGAACCATACCAACTTGATTTTGTCATCAACATATCATTCGACATCATATCCATTGCAGAAAGCACTGACTTATGTCCATAATCTTCATGATTACCACCAATTGCTAATCCATAAGATCGCAATGCTGTATAAATTCCATTTATAAGTGCCTGATTTGATGATGCAGATTTAGCCAGTTGCTCAGTATCAATTGTTGATTGAGGTTCTGTATCCAAAAAATCTTTGTCACAGCTGATAAAAATCAATGAGGCAAATGCTAATATTACTATTTTTTTCATGTTCTTAAAAATTTACTGTTAAACCAAATGATATAGATTTCATTACACCATATACATTTAAAGACTGACCATTATTTGTCCTTGATCCTAAATTACTTAATCTCGGATCCAGACCTTTTCTTTCTGACCACAATGCCAAATTTGACCCCATTAAAGTAAATTTCGTCGATTGAATTCCTAAATCTGCAAGTTTACTGTTTTTGAAATCATATGATATCGAAACATCCTGAAGACTTATATAATCAGACTTTGTAAGGAAATAATCCGAAGTTCCCATTTGATAAGTCGAAATATGGTCGATTCTTGGAATATCTGAATTTGGATTATCAATAGACCAAGCTTTAGTTACATCTTTATGATAATTTTGTCCAATATTATCCGATCCTGAATACATTTCTTTTTGATAAACTCCATCATACATATATCCTCCAAACTGATAAGCAAAACTAGCCTGAAATGTAATATCTTTAAATCTCACAAGGGTTCCGAAACCACCATACACATCAGGATTTGCACTTTTACTACTCAAGTATTGAGTTGCATTTCCATAAACATTGGTTATTGCTTTACCAGTTACATTTCCTTCCGCATCTTTTACATCCATATACCATAAAGCATCTCCATTAGTTTTATCAATGCCAGCATATTCTCTTAGAAAATAAGAGTAAGCAGGAGCTCCAACTTCAAATCTATAAATGTCATTTGTAAAAGCTATAGGCAATGATGTTACTTTATTTTTGTAATGTGTTGCATTACCCCAAATATTAAAATCAAAATTTTCTGATTTAACTATATCAATTCCTAAATTAACCTCTACACCTTTATTTCCCATATCTCCGATGTTTTTGGAGACAAATGAAGTTCCAGTCGACAAAGCAATAGGAAAATTATAAATCAAATCACTTACATTTCTTTCAAAATATTCTGCTTCTAAAGAAATTCGATCAAATAATACAATATCAAATCCAATGTTTAAATTTTTAGATTTTTCCCACTTGATATTTCTTTCAGCTTCAAAAACATTCAAAGCACTTGCTTCTTCCTCTGAGTTTGGTAATATTTCGTATTGTGTTTTGTAGGCATAATAATTTCTTTCACTATCAAAAAAGCTACGATGATTAATCTGTGAACTTGAAGGATAATATATATTATCATTTCCTTGCTCTCCATAACTTCCTTTTATTCTTAAATCAGTAATCCACTTTGTTTTAGGAAAAAATGACTCTTTCATCACAGACCATGCTCCTCCCAAACCGTAAAAATTACCCCATCTGTTTTCTGGCGAAAAGACAGAAGAACCATCTCTTCTAAAACTACCATTTAAAAAATACTTGTTTTTATAATTATAATTTAATCTCGAGAAGTAACCCTCAACTTTATATAAATCATTATATCCATCCACATAACCATATCTGGTTGCATTACTCAATTCTGTTAAATCAGGAATTACAATATTACTTTTTTGGCCAGCTAACATTTTCGAAATAAAGTCGGATGATTCATGTCCCACAAGAACATCAAAAGAATGACTTCCGAATGTTTTTTTCCATGATAACAGTTGTTGATTGGTTAAGGTATATTCATTTTTTGTAGCTGTACCAATTCTACCCTTCGCCCCTACAGCATCTCCACCAAGTCCAGTAGCTGTATTTAAATAATATCCTGACAAAAGATCATATCCTATATTGTATCTAAAATTAAAATCTTTAAGAAAATCGATCGAAACATATCCTCTGGCACCAAATTTATTCTCTTCGCTTAAATTTGTATTTAATAATGTTGTTGCGTAAGGATTAAGATTTGAACCATATTGACGTTCTCCTGACTGATTAAAATCATAAGATCGACTTCCGTCTCCATTAGTAATTATAGCACCATTATCATCACGTTGCCAAATTGGATAAATTGGAGCTATACTTCTGGCCCAATTAAACAAATTACTATAAGTAGATGATGATACTTGAGAAATAGGCGCATTTTTGTTCGAATGAGCATAATTTACATTTGCACCAAGTTTGATTTTATTCGAAACTGTGTAGTCTACATTTGCTCTAAGAGTTACACGTTCAAAGTTAGAATTGATTGTATAACCATCATCTGATAAATACCCCATTGATAAATATGAACTTAAATTGTCTGTACTACTTGACAAACTTAAATAATGTTCTTGCCTTATAGCATCTCTAAATAACGCTTTTGACCAATCATCATGATATAACAATTTAGCATCAGCATTTATTTCTCCCGTTAACGGATTTATAACCTGATTATTAGGCACATTATAATTGTTATATCCTAAAGAATAAGTTTTTCCATTAATTAAATTCTGCGCAGCAGTGTTTCCAGCATTTTCAGGTGTTTGACCTGTATAAATCAAACCATTTTTAATTCTATTATAAACAGCTTTATAGTAATCACCAGGGTCGGTAATTATATCATATTCTGGCACTGCTCTTGAATTGACACCAATTTTAGTTTCATAGGTAATCTTTAATTGTCCTTTTTTTCCTTTTTTGGTGGTAACAATGATTACTCCATTTGCTCCCCTACTACCATATAATGCATTAGAAGATGCGTCTTTCAAAAAACTTATTGATTCAATATCTTGGGTTGCTATGGCATTTATATCTCCATTATAAGGAATGCCATCTATAACATACAACGGAGCATTTGAAGATGAAATAGAGCCAATACCTCTAAATCTTACTTGAGGAGCTTCTCCAGGCTGACCTGAATTTGCACTAATTTGAACTCCCGCAACTTTACCTGTTAGTGATTGAACGGCATTAGAAGATTGTGAGTTTTCTAACATTTTTGAATCTACCTTTGCAACAGCTCCAGTAATCTCCTGTTTCTTCTGAGTACCAAAAGCTACAACAACAACTTCATCTAACTCTTTTCCAACTTCCTTCATCTTTGCATTTACTACTGAGGAAGCGCCAACAGTAATATTTACATCCTGCATACCTACATAGGAAAATAAAAGAACATCTCCGGTTTTTGCTTTGATTGAATATTTACCATCAAAATCTGTCTGTACACCATTCTTCGTTCCTTTGACGATAACATTTATCCCAGGTACCGGTCCAGACGCATCTGACACAGTTCCCGAAATAACTCGCTCTTGTGCAAAAAACAACTGAGAACTCAGTACAACAATCAGTAGTAACAACCCTTTAATTTTTTGTTTCATTGTATAAATTTTGAATTATTTTGGCGCAACTTATCAAATTAATACAACTTTAACAAGATTTTTAATTCTTTTAACACAATTAAAAGTAATCCATTTACTACTTTTAACAAAATTACATGCTATTAAATAATTGATTTTACATTGCTTAACAGGAAAAAAGCAACAAATTGTAAGAATTATTAGAAAAAATCAAAATCTTACAAAAAACGAAGAGTTTTGATTTTGGTCTCGATATTTGAGATCTATCAATATCTATAAAACTTTAATTAGAGACATAAAAAAACCGTCTAAAAAATCAATTTCAGACGGTGATCCTTTATTATTTTCACTAAATAGGGTACTAATTCAAAATAGATAAAATAAATATTAGGAAATATTTTTAAGATATTCACGTATGCGAACATCTTTCAATAAAAATTTAGAGCGTTATCTTTTCAAGTTTATTAAACCTTGAAAGATTTTATTTCTGCAAAAATATTACAGAATAATCTTTCAAAAAGGAACAATACGTTTTATTAGTAACAATAAAAGCCAATAGTTTTGCAACTATTGGCTTTTTAAACTTTAAGTATTTAAGAAATTTACATTCTTTCCGGAACTTCAATTCCTAATAATGTAAACGCTGATTTTATAACTTCGGCTACTTTCTGCGAAAGCTGCACTCTGAATATCTTTTTAGTCAAATCTACTTCTCCTAAGATATGAACTGACTGATAAAATGAATTGTACTCTTTTACCAAATCATAAGTATAATTTGCAATTAAAGCCGGACTGTGATTTTGAGCTGCATTTTGAATTACTTCGGGGAAAAGTTCGATTTGTTTTACCAATTCTTTTTCCTTTTCGTGTAATTCTGCGGTATTTGTTGCAGCAGAAAAATCAAAATCGGCTTTACGGATTATCGATTGAATTCTGGCATATGTATATTGAATAAATGGTCCTGTATTTCCTGCAAAATCAACAGATTCTTCTGGATTAAACAAAATACGTTTTTTAGGATCAACCTTTAATATGTAATATTTTAAAGCACCAAGACCAATTGTTTTGTACAATTTCGCTTTTTCCTCAGCCGAATAACTGTCTAATTTCCCTAAGTCTTCTGAAATTTGTTGCGCGGTATCGGTCATATCCTGCATTAAATCATCTGCATCTACCACAGTTCCTTCACGGCTTTTCATTTTTCCGGAAGGTAAATCTACCATTCCATATGATAAGTGATACAGGCTTGAAGCCCAGTCAAAACCTAATTTTTTCAGGATAAGAAATAATACTTTAAAGTGGTAATCCTGTTCGTTACCAACGGTATAAACCATTCCGCCAACATCCGGCATATCTTTTACACGCTGAATTGCTGTACCAATATCCTGCGTCATATAAACAGCAGTTCCGTCAGAACGCAATACAATTTTACGATCCAAGCCTTCATCTGTCAAATCAATCCAAACAGAACCGTCAGGATCTTTTTCGAAAACACCACTATCAAGGCCTATCTGAACAACATCTTTTCCTAATAAATAGGTATTACTTTCATAATAATATTTATCAAAATTAACTCCAAGATTGGTGTAAGTTGTAGCAAAACCGTCATAAACCCATTGGTTCATCATTTTCCAAAGTGAAATAACTTCTTCGTCTCCAGATTCCCATTTTTTAAGCATTTCCTGAGCTTCAATAATAATTGGAGCTTGTTTTTTTGCTTCGTCTTCGGTTTTACCGGTTTCTATTAATTGATTGATTTCGCCTTTATAAGCTTTATCAAACTCTACATAATATTTACCAACTAATTTATCCCCTTTTAAGCTTGAACTTTCAGGAGTTTCACCATTTCCGAATTTCTGCCAGGCCAACATCGATTTGCAGATATGAATTCCACGATCGTTGATGATTTGCGTTTTGTACACTTTTTTACCCGAAGCTTTTATAATTTCGGCTACAGAATATCCTAACAAATTGTTACGAACGTGACCTAAATGCAAAGGTTTATTGGTATTTGGCGAAGAATATTCGACCATAATGGCTTTGTCCTCCGGATTTGGAGTTACATATCCAAACTTTTGGTTGTCTCTTATTTCATTAAAGAAATTCAAATAATAACTATCGGCAATTACAATATTCAAAAAGCCCGAAACAACGTTAAAACGTGATACTTCAGGAAGATTTTCGACTAAATAATTCCCTATTTTATTTCCTAATTCTACAGGATTGCTTTTGATTACTTTTAGTAAAGGAAAAATTACCATTGTAATATCGCCCTCAAACTCTTTTCTGGTAGTTTGAAATTCAATTTTATCAACAGTAACATCAAATAATGCTTGTATAGCTTTTTGTATAGAAGGAGTAAGAATTTGTGATAATGACATGTAAACTTATTTTTAAAGTGAGCAAAGATACTGCTTATTCATCAATTACAGAAAATGAAAAACATATAAAATAGAACAAAACAATTTGAATTTCTTAAAAAGCCCTTTATTCTGATTGTTAAAATTATCAAAAAATTAAAATGCTAATCTATTTAAAAACAGGCCATCTTAAAAAAAACAAAATATTTTTTATTTTTTTCTGTAACATATCGATGATAAAAGAGTCTTAATAGGGACTTTGAATTCATTTGAAGCAAAAAAAATAAACAAAAACAAAAAAACAAATCATCATCATCAATCAAATCAAAATAATCATTACATCATTATGAAACTAAAATTCTTTCTGTTTGCATTACTGGGGGTAATTGCAACAACACAGGCCCAAAACACGGGAACAGTGTCCGGGAAAATTACCGAAAAATCGAATAATGCGCCTATTTCTTATGCCACAGTCTCTATCAAAGACAACGGAAAAGTAGTTACGGGAGTAAATACAGATGATAATGGAAGCTTTTCGATTAAAAACTTGGCTTTAAAAAGTTATACTATCGAGATTCAATACATTGGATTTAGAAAATACGTTGGTTCAGTAATTTTGAGCGACAATAAAAAATCAGCTACAATTAATGCTGCTCTTGAGGAAGAAGCAACTCAGCTTAAAGGTGTAAATATTGTAAGCGATCGTTCTACAATAGAACAAAAAATTGATAGAAAAGTAATTACTGTTGGAAAGGATTTGACAACTGCCGGAGCTTCTGCATCTGACATTATGAACAATATTCCATCTGTAAATGTAGATCAGGACGGAAAACTTTCACTTCGTGGAAACGATAATGTTCGTGTATTAATTGACGGTAGACCATCAAATATTGATCCTGCCCAATTATTAAAACAAATTCCATCAACTTCGATCAAAAAAATTGAATTAATCACCAATCCAAGTGCGAAGTACAATCCTGAAGGAATGTCGGGAATTATTAATATCGTTTTGCATAAAAATGCCAACACTGGTTTTAACGGAAGTTACAGTGGCGGAATCACTTTTGGTGAAACAGCAAAATACAACCAGTCTTTGAACCTGAATTATAAAACAGGAAAAGTAAATTTCTTTGGTAACGTAGGTCAGAATTTTGGAACTTATTTTAATGAAGGACATATCAACAGATTAGATCAGGATATTACTCAAAATTTAGACATTAAAAACGACAACGATTCTTACTTGTATAAAATTGGAATGGATTATTTAATTGATGATCACAATACTTTATCATTTTATACCAATCAAAATAAATCTAACGGAAAAGGTTTTGTAGATACCAACATTGATTACAATAATGTAACTGATTCTGATTTACTAAATGTTTTTCAAAAATCTAAATACACAGGTCCGGATCAGGTAGGAACTTACAATTTAGCATACAAACATATCTTTAAAAAAGAAGGTCATACTTTGGATGTTGAAGGAAACTACAGCGATAATAAAGAAACTCAATATGCTTCTTTTGATACTCAGTCAACAAAAATTGACAATACTAAAAATAGCGTAATTTATGATGACTATATCAGAGGTACCCGTAAATTAAGCACTTTGAATGTTGATTACGTAAATCCGCTAAACGAGAAAACGACTCTTGAAGCAGGTGCCGAAGCCAGAATTACTAAAACGGATAACGATTATACTACAGGAAACCCATTAGCCGAAATTCCGGTTTCTAATTATACTTACGACACGGATATTTACTCCGCTTATGTAACTTTTGGACAGAAATTTAAAAAATTCAGTTACCAGTTAGGAGCTCGTTTCGAAAGCTATAAAGTAGCCGCTAATTTAAATCACGGTCTTGAAAAATTTGATGATGATTATATCACTTTATATCCATCGGCTTATTTCACTTATAATTTGAATGAGAAAAATACTTTTCAATTTAGCTATAGCCGTCGTGTAGACCGCCCGAGTTTAGAGCAGACAAAACCTATTCGTGAATTTTCTACTCCGTTAGTAACTTCATTAGGAAATCCTGAATTGAGACCTCAATTTACAAACTCAGTAGAAGTAAATTATACTAAAACTTTCGAAAAAGGAAGTTTTACGACAGGTGTATTTTACAGAAGTATCAATGACCAAATTAGTAGAATTTTATATCCGGACGATACAGATCCAAGTGGTAACAAACAGATCATGACTTTTACCAATTATGATCATAATACTTCTTACGGTTTCGAAGTTTCTTTCAATTATAAAATTACAAAATGGTGGGACATCTCTCCATCTATTGATTTCTCAAGTATCAATCAGCAGGGAGTTGTGTTTTTATATGATCCGGCAACAAAAATTAGCAACCCTATTGAAAGAAAAGTTACCGTTGCAGCATTTAACGGTCGTATGAACTCAAACTTTAAAGTAAACAAGCGTTTAAGCTTTTTATTATTCGGATTTTACAGAGGCGCTGTTGATGGACTGCAAAATAATAACCATGAAATGTACAAAATGGACATAGGTTCGCGTTATACATTGTTAGACAGCAAGATGAACATTAGTTTACGTTTTAATGACGTATTCAATACTATGAAATATGCTTTTGATACAATGTATCCTTATCCTCAGGCAGGACAGTTTACATGGGAAAGCCAAACCGTTTATTTAGGATTAACCTATAACTTTGGTGGAGCAAAAATCAAAAATCTTGAGCGTAAACAAAGAGAAGACAACACTAATAAAGGTGGTGGCGGAATGTTTTAATCCCACTTTTACTAGTAGATTTTAATAGTTCTTGTAGAAAAGAAAAGCCTGGAGTTTGCCAACTTCAGGCTTTTCTTATTTTATGCATTGCTTATAAAAAATTTCGCAATTCTTTTATCTCTTCGGGATTTGCCGTTTCAGAATTATCTGTAATCGCTGATGAATGGAAAAAAGTAGGTTCTAATTTTTCCTGTATCAATTTAATATTCGAAGATCGCAAACCTCCTCCGGGCATAATCTCGATTCGGTCTTGGGCAAGTTTCTGAATCATTTCTAAATCATCGATTCCTTCTTCGACATTTTTTCCACGTCCCGATGTTAAGATAGTTTGAAAACCACAATCAATAACATCTTCGAGAGCCTGTTCTATTGAATTAACACAATCAAAAGCACGATGAAAAGTACAGGAAAGCGGACTCGCCAAATTGACTAATTCCTTATTTTGCTTTTTATCAACGCTTCCGTCAGGATTTAAAATTCCAAAAACAAAGCCGTCAACACCTAATTTTTTCAGGTGTTTTATATCCTGCTTCATTTCTACAAATTCTTCGTCAGTATATACAAAATCTCCTCCTCGAGGTCTTATAATAACATGCATTTTAATCGATAATTTTTCTCGAACTCTTACCGCCAAAACAGCATTGGGCGTTGTTCCGCCAAGTTGCATATTTTCACACAATTCAATTCTGTCTGCACCACTTTCCTCTGCAATTAATGCCGATTGGTAATTGAAACACGCTATTTCCAGTTGATTTTTTTTCATTTTGATTAAAAAAGATGTTTTTTTATCATTTCTGACTTAACAAAAATATTAATTAAAAATCAGAATTTCATACTCAAAAGAGAAAGCTTGGTAATTGTAAGAAGGCTTCAACTTCGCTCAGCCTGACAATCACTATTTACAAAATTTCCTTTTTAGTTAATTATGATCCTGCGCGAGTTGAATGTTATCCAATTGAAATGTAAGCTTCTAGTAAGTCCAACCTGATAACAGATTACAAAATAACTGGCTAGTACATTTGTCATCCTGAGCGAAGTCGAAGGCTCGCTTAATACTAAATCTCTTTTTTATTATAATGTTTATGCGTAGTTGTATTTAAACATTCTGAAAGATTTTTTAAGTCTTCCCATTTATCATTTATAATAGCCTCTTTCTTTTTTCTACTCCATCCTTTTACTTGCTTTTCAAATGCAATAGCTTGATTAATATCATTAAATTCAGTGCAAAAAACTAATTCAAGAGGCCTTTTATTATAAGTGTAACTTTCTTTATTTAAACCAAAGTTATGTTCATTTAATCTCCTCTCTACATCATTCGTAACTCCTGTGTAATAACTATTATCAGAACATTTTAATATATAAACATAATATCTTTTCATCTTAGCTAATTTAGTTCCAAAACATATAAAAGTAAGAAAATCATTTCAAAATAAAACATTCTTTATATTCAAATGTCACCCTGAGCAAAGTAGAAGGACCCTCTCATTGGAAAGCGGGCTTCGACTCCGCTCAGCCTGACAATCGTCATTCATCAAAATCTCTTTGCTAATCAAGTGTCACCCTGAGCGAAGTCAAAGGGCACTTCCAATAGCAACGGGTCTTCGACTTCGCTGAGACTGACAATCGTCATTCATCAAAATCTATTTGCTAATCAAGTGTCACCCTGAGCGAAGTCGAAGGGTACTCCCAATAGCAACGGGTCTTCGACTTCGCTCAGACTGACAATCGTCATTCATCAAAATCTCTTTGCTGATCAAGTGTCACCCTGAGCGAAGTCGAAGGGCGCTCCCAATTAGAACGAGGGTCTTCGACTTCGCTCAGACTGACAATTGTGTACAAAAAAAACCTGCTCCAAAAAAGAGCAGGTTTTAAAATATAATGCAAGATGAATTAATTTACCATTTGATAATAGCGCTTGCCCAGGTGAAACCACTACCAAAAGCCGCTAAAACAACTGTATCTCCTGATTTGATTTTTCCTTGTTCCCAAGCTTCTGTCAAAGCAATCGGAATTGAGGCTGCGGTAGTATTACCGTATTTTTGGATGTTATTATGAACCTGATCATCCGTCAATTTGAATTTATTTTGAATGAATTGTGAAATTCTCAAATTCGCCTGATGCGGAATCAACATGTCAATATCAGAAACTTGTAAACCGTTTGCTTCTAAACCTTCATTGATTACCTCTGCAAAACGAACTACTGCATTTTTAAATACAAATTGTCCGTTCATGTACGGATAATAACTTTCGTCATTTGGGTCATTATCTGCTAAAATATCAGTTACCCAACGCGCTCCCATTCCGGGTGCCTGCAAAGCTAATTCCTCTGCATGCTGACCTTCTGAATGCAAGTGAGTAGATAAAATTCCTTTTGTCAAATCTTCTTCACGGCTTAAAACCGCTGCTCCAGCCCCATCTCCAAAAATTACCGAAACTCCACGTCCGCGGGTTGTCATATCTAATCCTGTAGAATGTACCTCAGAACCAATTACCAAAATATTTTTATACATTCCGGTTTTAATATATTGATCTGCAACAGAAATAGCATACACAAAACCAGAACATTGATTTCTAACATCTAATGCTCCTACGGTACGTAATCCTAAATCGCGTTGTACCAAAACTCCAGGCCCTGGAAAATAGTAATCCGGACTTAATGTAGCAAAAACTACAAAATCAATATCTTCTTTGGCTACGCCAGAACGTTCTATAGCAATTTTAGCTGCTTTTACCCCCATTGTAGTAGTGGTATCTTCTCCACGAATAATATGTCTTCGTTCCTGAATTCCAGTACGCTCCTGAATCCACTCATCATTGGTATCAATAATCTTAGACAAATCATCGTTGGTCACAACATTTGAAGGAACATAATATCCTAAGCCCGCTATTTTTGAGTGATACATATTGTTTTATTATTTATTAAAAAATTTGATTGCAAATTTAAGTATACTTTAAATCATTAGCGTACAAATTAGTGTTTTTTTCGTAATTGACAATTTAATATACTTCAATTATAAGCTCCATTGAAGCTATTTACATCACGAAAAAACAGCTTTCATACCAAAACACTGAAAACTATGAAAAATAACGTATAAAATGTAACAAGTTTAAAGTACTTTAGTCAAACATTATGAAAAGCATTTTTTAAACTCCTAAAATTCAAATTATGAAATTAAAGGTTACTCTCCTCTTATTTCTAAACATTGGCTTTTTTGCCTTTGCTCAGGAAAACCTAACCTATCAAAAACCTTCTAAATCGATATTAGATTTAGCCGATTACGAAAAAGCTCCAACAGTATCTATGGATACTAAAAAGGAGAATATGTTACTAATGTACAGAAACACATACAAAACATTAGACGATTTAAATCAGGAAGAACTTCGTTTAGGCGGATTGAGAATTAATCCGGTAACTAATATATCGAGTACGGTAACTTATACCATCAATCTTAAATTAAGAAAGATTAGCGGAAAGAACGAAATACAGGTTGCAGGTTTGCCTGACAATCCTAAAATAAGCAACATTTCATGGTCGCCAAATGATAAGAAAATTTTGTTTTCGCATACTACAAATTCAGGTGTAGAACTTTGGGTTATAGATGTAGCAACAGCAAAAGCGACAAAACTTACTGATGCGACTGTGAATGCAAATCTTGGTAATCCGTTTAGCTGGTTTCTAGACAATGAAACTATTTTGGTAAAAATGCTTCCTAAAAACAGAAAGCCTTTGTTAGATTCTAAAAAAGATCTGCCAACTGGTCCAATCATTTCAAGTACGGCAGGTGCAAAATCTCAAAACAGGACCTACCCTGACATGTTGAAAAACCAAAATGACGAAATTAATTTTGAGAACATCATCACATCAGAATTGTACAAAGTCAACCTTAACGGAACTGCGACTTTATTTAAAGAAGCAGCAATGTATGCGGGAGAAAAAATTTCGCCAGATGGTAATTACATTATGCTGACTACAATCCAGAAACCATTTTCATATGTAGTGCCTTTATATAGATTTCCATCTAAAACAGTTGTTTATGATGCAAGAGGAAAAGAAATTAAAACTGTTAATGAAGTTCCTTTAAACGAAATAATCCCTAAAGGTTTTATGGCTGTTAGAAAAGGAAAAAGAGAAATGGCCTGGAGAAATGACAAACCAGCGACATTATCTTATGTAGTTGCTCTGGACGAAGGAGATCCTGCAAATAAAGTTGAGTTTAGAGATGAAGTTTTTCTTTGGGATGCGCCTTTTGCAAACAATGCAACAACTTTAGCAAAAGTACCTCAACGTTATAACGACATAGTTTGGGGTAACGATAATATTGCTTTTCTTACTGATGAGTGGTACGACACGCGTAATACAAAAACGTATTTAATAAATCCGTCGAACCCAAGCCAGCAGCCAAAAGTAATTACAGACAGAAACCAACAAGACGTGTACTCAGATCCGGGAGTTTTTGAAACTAAAAAGAATGAGTACAATAAATATGTGTTAGCGATCGAAAAAGACAATGCATACCGAATTGGCGAAGGATATACAAAAGAAGGGCAATTTCCTTTTATTGATGAATTCAATTTAAAAACACTACAGGCAAAACGCCTATATACTTCTACTTATAAAGATAAAAAAGAAGATTTATTAGAAATTGAAGATTTTAAATCAGGTAAAGTTTTAGTTCAGATTCAGTCTAAAAGTGAGTATCCAAATTATTATTTCAGAAATATTAAAAAACAAAATAGCCTGACGCCAATTACATCTTTCCAAAATCCTTTTGAAAGTATTAAAAACGTGAGTAAAGAAGTAATTAAATACAAACGTAAAGATGGTGTTGAACTTTCAGGAACTCTATATCTGCCTGCAGGTTACGACAAAGCAAAAAAAGAGAAATTACCTTTATTAATCTGGGCTTATCCGGCTGAATACAAAGACAAAAACAGTGCAGGACAATCGACTCAAAACTCAAACGAATTTACATTTCCTTATTATGGATCTTTCGTTTATTGGGTAACCAAAGGATATGTTGTTCTTGATGATGCCGCTTTCCCAATTATTGGTGAAGGAACTACAGAACCTAACGACAACTTTATTTCGCAACTGGTTGATAATGCTGCTGCTGCAATTGATGCTGTAGACGCTTTAGGATATATTAACCGTAAAAAAGTAGCGGTTGGAGGACATTCGTACGGAGCTTTTATGACCGCTAATTTATTGACACATTCTAACTTATTTGCTTGTGGAATTGCCCGAAGCGGTGCTTACAACAGAACCTTAACTCCGTTTGGTTTCCAAACAGAGCAACGTAATTACTGGGAAGCTCCTGAGGTTTACACTGCAATGTCTCCTTTTATGAATGCAGATAAAATGAAAACACCACTTTTATTAGTTCACGGTGAAGCGGATAATAATCCAGGAACTTTTACTTTGCAGACAGAACGCTATTATCAAGCCTTAAAAGGTTTGGGAGCCACTACAAGAATGGTTATCTTACCTAAAGAAGCGCATAGCTATGTTGCCAAAGAAAACATCTTACACTTACTTTGGGAACAAGATCAGTTTTTAGAGAAGTATTTGAAAAACTAATCGATAAGATGAAATATTTACAACGCAAACCCGACAGGTTTTTAAAACCTGTTAGGTTTAATAAAACCAAAAATAAGAAACCCGATAGTTCAGACTATCGGGTTTCTTATTATATAGTATTTAAAAAGGATTATCTCATTTTCTCATTGACAAATTGCCTAATTTAAAGATAATTTAAACCTAAAAATATTTCCTGTTCAAGAGGTAAATCGATTTCACTTTCAAAAAAGATCAATTGCCTTTTATAAACTGTTTCAATAAGATAATGATTTCCTCTAAAATAAGTTTTTCTAATTTTTACCGGCAAATTGGATTCATTGACCATTTTAAACTGATGTGGATACACCAAAGTCTTATGCGTTTGATCTTCATAGGAAAGTAATAAATGAGTAGGAACTTCATTTACTTCACCAAAAAGCGATGCTACATATTTAGTTTCAGGATCTTCGTAAATTTTGGCCGGATTATCTTTTACGATAACTTCTCCGTTTCGCATTACGATCGCTTCATCTGCAAACGATAAAGCATCCGTACTATCATGTGTTGCAATAATACAGGTGATTCCCTTTTGTTTTAAATATTTGAATAAATTTCGACGCAAAGCATTTTTACGAAAAGCATCTATTTGACTAAAAGGTTCGTCCAGTAAAATTACTTCCGGCTCCAGGGCCAGAACTCTTACCAGTGCCACTCTCTGTTGTTGTCCTCCGCTTAAGAACTTCGCTTTTACATTCGAAAATTGTTCCATTTCTACCATTTCCAACAATTCCTGAACACGAAGTTTTTTCATGTTTGCAAAACCATTCGACAGAAACTTACCAACATTTTCGGCAACAGTTTCAAAAGGAGACAAATCAAAATCCTGAGCCAGATATTTCATATAAGGCATTCCGGGAATCAAATTGTATTTAGGACCTAAAATAGGTTTTTCGTTATAAAAAATCTTGCCTTCATTTAAATCATATAAACCATACATTAATTTAAGAAGCGTACTTTTTCCGCAGCCGCTTTCACCAATAATAGCAATATTTTCTCCTTTATTTATAGTAAAAGAAACGTTTTTTATAACAGGGTTTTCGGTATACGAAAAAGAGATATTTTGAATGTCGAGCATGGGTTATATTTGAAAGCACAAATTTACAATGTTTAATTTCTAAAGTCAAAAAAAAGCTGCTTCAATTATGAAACAGCTTTTAAGAAATTTTATTGCGTTTGAAACTTATTTTCCAGCTTCAGATTTTGCATCATTTACCATTTTGTCGTTTGCAGTAATAGAAAATTCTACACGACGGTTTTGCGCTTTTCCTTCAGCAGTATCATTTGTTGCAATAGGGTCAGCAATTCCTAAACCTGAAGTTTTGAAACGGCTTGCTTTTAATCCTTTTGCAACTAAGTAAGCTTGCACAGAAGCAGCTCTTTGTCCTGAAAGTGTTAAGTTATATTCTGGTTTTCCTGTATTATCAGTATAACCAAAAATTTGAATATCAGTATCGCCGTACTCATTAAATACAGGAACTAATTTATCTAAATTTGCTTTAGCCTGAGCTGTCAAAGTTGATTTGTTAGTATCAAAACGAACAGAGTTTTCATTTAAAGTTAAATGGATTCCTTCACCTACTCTTTCTACAGAAGCACCTGGTAAAGCCTGATCGATTTCACGAGCTTGTTTGTCCATTTTGTTTCCAATAAGCGCTCCGGTTCCACCACCTACGGCAGCTCCAATTGCAGCTCCAAGAGCAGCGTTTCCACCTTTACCTAAATTATTTCCTAAAATACCACCAATAAGACCACCGGCAACTACACCAATTCCAGCTCCTTTTTGTGTATTATTAGCGTTTTTTACTGAATCGCAACTTGTAAAGAAACTTACTAATACAAGTAAACTACTCAAACCTAAAACTGTTATCTTTTTCATATTATATATTTTTAATTTTAATTAGCTCTTTGAAATTGGTAAACAACGTCTTTTACTTGTCCTCCAACATTAATATTATCGATTAATTGAAAAGAAGTTTCAGTCACACTTCCAACTTTTAATAAGTAACCATCTCTTACTTTTTTTGCTTTAATTCCAGCATCAAGAATCTTAAGTACAAACATACCTTGATTATTAATACTCCATACAATTGGTGAACTAAAACCAGTACAGCTTGGCGCAGTTAATGCCATTGTTCCTTTGTTATTATTTGAGATAAAGCTCCATGTACTACCAATAAAGCACTTTGAATCTGCAAGATCAAAAGAATTTACTTTGATATATTCAGAACCAGGATAAGATACATTGGTTAAAACCCAATTTCCTTTAAGAGCGACTTGAGTAGATTTATCAAGTTTAGTCGATAGCGTAGTGGCTTCAGTTGAAGCTGTAGTCGAAGCTGATTTACACGCGAATAACATCGTGGCGATCATGCAAATGAAAATAATTTTCTTCATTTTGTACATTTATTTAAGTTAATACTTACTTATTTAACAATTATTGTACCACAAAGATACAATTCATAAGAATATCTTGTGTTCCAGAATCTAATTATTTTCTTTCAAAATTAACACTTACGACATTTTGTCATTTAAAATGCAATTGGTATTCTATTTGAAGAAATGAGAATCATCACATTAAACTAAAAAATTAAAAAAATATGACAACAGGTAAAATTAATGTTTCGGTAGAAAACATCTTTCCCTTAATCAAAAAGTTCTTGTATAGCGATCACGAAATCTTTTTACGTGAGTTAATTTCGAACGGAACCGATGCTACTTTAAAATTAAAACATTTAATAAGTATTGGTGAAGCTAAAGTTGAATACGGAAATCCTTTTATCGAAGTAAAAATCGATAAAGAAGGAAAAAAAATTCACATTATCGACCAGGGTCTGGGTATGACAGCTGATGAAGTAGAGAAATACATTAACCAGGTTGCTTTTTCAGGAGCCGAAGAATTTCTTGACAAATACAAAGATTCTGCTAAAGATTCCGGAATTATTGGACATTTTGGTCTTGGGTTCTATTCCGCATTTATGGTTGCCGAAAAAGTAGAAATCATCACTAAGTCATACAAAGATGAACCAGCTGCACACTGGACATGTGACGGAAGCCCTGAATTTACTTTAGAGCCGGCTGACAAAACTTCACGTGGTACAGAAATCATCCTGCATATTGCCGAAGATTCTCTTGAATTTTTAGAAGATTCAAAAATCAGCGGATTATTAAACAAATACAACAAGTTTATGCCTATTCCGATTAAATTCGGAACAAGAACAGAAACACTTCCAAAACCGGAAGATGCTCCTGAAGATTACGTAAACGAAACTCTTGAAGTAGACAATATCATCAACAACCCTAATCCGGCATGGACCAAACAACCAACTGAATTATCTGATGAAGATTATAAAAACTTCTATAGAGAATTGTATCCAATGCAATTTGAGGATCCTTTGTTTCACATTCATTTAAATGTAGATTACCCATTCAACTTAACAGGAATCTTGTATTTCCCTAAGTTAGGATCTGATATGCAAATTCAGAAAGATAAAATTCAATTGTACCAAAACCAAGTTTACGTTACCGATAACGTAGAAGGAATTGTACCTGAATTTTTGACAATGCTAAAAGGAGTTATCGACTCACCGGATATCCCGTTGAACGTTTCTCGTTCAGGATTACAAGCGGATGGCGCGGTGAAAAAAATCTCTAACTATATTACTCGTAAAGTAGCAGATAAATTAAAAGCTTTATTCAACGAAAACCGTGCTGATTTTGAAGCTAAATGGAACGATATTAAAATCGTTTTAGAGTACGGAATGCTTTCTGAAGATAAATTCTATGAAAAAGCAGGTGCATTTGTTTTATATCCGACCGTTGATGATACTTATTTTACTCTTGAAGAATTAAAAGAGAAATTAAAAGAAAATCAAACAGATAAAGACGGAAAACTAGTCGTTCTTTATGCAGGAAATAAAGAAGCACAACACTCTTATATTGAAACAGCGAAAGAAAAAGGATACGAAGTATTACTTTTAGATTCTCCTATTATCTCGCACTTGATTCAAAAAATTGAAGGAGACAATAAAGATGTAACTTTTGTACGTGTAGATTCTGATCATATTGATAATTTGATCAAAAAAGACGAAAACACGATTTCTAAATTATCTGATGAAGAAAAAGAAACTTTAAAAACTTCATTAGAAGCTTATATCCCTAAAGCATATAGTGTACAACTAGAAGCTATGGATAGCCAGGCAGCGCCATTTATCATCACGCAACCTGAATTTATGCGTAGAATGAAAGAAATGAGCCAGTCTGGTGGTGGCGGAATGTTTGGAATGGGAAATATGCCGGAAATGTACAATTTGGTAGTAAACACCAATTCTGATCTGGCAACCAACATCTTGAATACTGAAGATAAAACACATCAGGAACACTTGGTAAAACAAGCTTTGGATTTAGCTAAATTATCGCAAAACCTTTTAAAAGGAGAAGCTTTAACGGCGTTCGTAAAAAGAAGTTTCGAAATGATTAAATAATATTTTTAATCGAATAAATATTTAAAAATCCTGTAGGCTCAGCTTACAGGATTTTTTTTATGCTTTTATTTTCCAAAACCCTGAAAATAGATTGTAATTTATTTTTCGGAAAATTTAAACACTACATCATTACATTCAAACTATTTTCTTTATTTTGCAGCAAAATCTAAAAAACCAATGAAAAAATCAATTATTGCTTTTGTTACACTCGCATTATTAGCATCTTGTAGCAAAAAAGAATCTACCGACAACTTGCACCTTACAGGAAACATAAAAGGATTAAAAAACGGAACTTTATACATTCAAAGATTCGTTGACACCGCTCTTGTTGCAATTGACAGCATTAAAATAGATGGAGATTCTTCTTTTGAAAGCGACATTAAACTAGAATCTCCTGAGGTACTTTACTTGTATCTGGATCGTGGTGTTACGAATTCATTAGACAATAACATTTTATTCTTTGCAGAACCCGGCAACGTCAACATCGATACCAATTTGGATAACTTTATCTTTAGTGCAAAAATTACGGGATCTAAAAACCAGGAATTATATGATGAATACAAAAAAATAAACTCTCGTTTTAACGACGAAAATCTTTCTATGGTTGAATCAAGATTTAAAGCTATAAAAAGACAAGATCAAAAAGCAATAGACAGCATAGACGTAAAACAAGAATCTAATATTAAAAGAAAATACTTGTATGCTACAAACTTTGCTCTTAACAATAAAGATCACGAAATCGCACCTTATATTGCTTTATCTGAGATTTATGACATCAATGTCAAATTCCTTGATACAATTCAAAAATCGATGACTCCTAAAGTAGCACAGTCATTTTACGGAAAAAAATTAACTAAGTATGTTGCCGACATTAAAAAAGAGCAACAAAAACAATAATACAGCATTGGCAAAAACAAAAAAAGTCCTGAGAAATCTCAGGACTTTTTTGTTTTATAGCAAATTCCAAATTTTAAATTCCAAATTCCAAACTATAACGAAACTAACTTTATAATTGAATTGGAATTTGGAATTTCAAAAAATTGGAATTTATTTTCAGCTTATCTTCCTAACAAAGCTCCGAACATAGAAAGAACAAATATCAATCCGTACAATACTAAAATAGCAAGCGTAAAAATACCAAGGAATTTGTAATGAGATTTCAAATACCCAAAAGAGCTGGTTAATGCTTCGGTATCATTGTCTCTAAAAGCTTTTTTTGCATTAGATGCAAATTTGAATAAATAATAAACCGGGAAGAAATAAATTGCTCCAATAATAAAATACACTATTCCTATTACTACCCCAAAAGAACCACCCATTGCACTAGCACCGGGAATAACAGATCCCATTGCCGCGAAAAAGGTTCCTGCAAAAACTGCAATTAGCATTATAAGTCCAATACCTACAAATCCTACTATTGATAAAAAGTAAGCCCATTTTGCGGTTTCTTTTAAAAAGTCTTTTGCAGATTGATCGAGTTGTAACTCAAATTTTTCAAAAACTGAATTTTCTTCCATTTGTTAAATATGTTTTGGTTAAGAAACAAACATAAGAAAAATATTGTTACAATTTTTCATCAAAGCAAATTCCCAATTAAATAATAACATTAAAATTCAAAATCTCAATTCGTTTTATAATGCAAAAAGAGGCTCTTGCGAGGCCTCTCCCTTATTAATACTGTTTATAAAAAGATTTATTTCCCTTTTAATATATTTTCTAAATATTCGATTTTATCTTTTTCAACCTGAACCAAACGTTCGTAAAGTTCGACCACTTTATCAAGTGGATTGAATGAACAGTGCTGATTTTGACTGAATGCTCCCTGACTATTGCTGAAATCACTATCATGAAATGTGTTGAAATAATTAATCATATTTTCTTCCGAAAAATTCTTAATTGCTTCCGCAGTTACACCAAGTGCTTTTGCCACTTCAATTAATTTTTCTTCATCTATAGTTTCACTATTTTCAATAATCGAAATAGCCTGTTGATTTGTTCCTAAAGCCTGAGCTAACGCTTCTTGCTTCATATCTCTAAGTTCTCGAATACGGCTAATTTTTCGCCCTATATGATTTGGTCTTGCTAATGTGCTCATAATTCAAAGATAATGATTAAGTGTAATAACAACAATATGTAAAAAACATACTAGCGATATATAATACTGATAATTGATTCAACTGCTTGGCTACATTGCCTGAAACAAAAATACAATTTTCCTGACAAGAACCAGAACTTTTTACAACAAGGATTTTTTTTTACCACAGAGATCCTAAAAGATTTTCACAAAGTTCACGAAAGCATATCGCTCTCTGTGGTAAAAAATAATTTCAATTAATTCCAAAAAAAAACCATCACTAAAAGTGATGGTTTTACGTTGAGCCGGCGGAGGGACTCGAACCCACGACCTGCTGATTACAAATCAGCTGCTCTAGCCAACTGAGCTACGCTGGCGACTCATTACGTTTACAAATACAAGTGGTTTTTCAATTATCCACAATAATTCGCCTTTTATTTTAATTAAAAACCACCACTAAAAGTGATGGTTTTGTTGAGCCGGCGGAGGGACTCGAACCCACGACCTGCTGATTACAAATCAGCTGCTCTAGCCAACTGAGCTACGCTGGCGACTCATTACGGGTGCAAATATAAAGCGGTTTTTCGTTTTACCAAAATAAATTTGCACTTTTTTTATACTTTTTTTGCTTACAATTCGTTGATTTTAGCAATCAATTGATTAGCAGTTTCTTCCAATTCAACATTGATTTGTTTGAAGTGCGCTTTTTTGTTTTCAACGTTCTTAGCATTCACTTTAGTGATCAAAGTATCAAAAGCTGCGATAGCCTGATCGATCAAAGCATTCGTTTCCGGAGTTGGATTTCCTGTTGTAGACATTTCGAATAAGTAAATTGCCTCAATAATATCTCCTAATACGAAGTTGATGTCTTTCTTTAAATTTTTAACGTTTGCCATTTTTATTTTAATTTTAATTTGCGACTGCAAAAGTACATATAATCTTTCTATTAAGTGCTATGAAATGTAAATTTCTAAAATAGAAGCTTTTCCGTTCAAAATAAATGCATTTATCTCAGCCGGAACCAAAACGGTATCTCCTTTTATATAGGTTTGTTTGAATCCTTCAAATTCAATTTCAAAACTTCCTTCGATACACATATAAACCGTAAAAGTTTCTCCTGATTTAGAAACTTCAACTTTATTTTCTAACGGAATAAAATTGGTGGTAAAATAAGGACAATCAACCACTACATTTGATGCATTAGCTTTTGTCTCATATTTCTTTTGCGTATCTACCTTATTATAGTTGATAGCATCAAGTGCCAAATCTACATGAAGTTCTCTGGTATTTCCCTGAGCATCTTTTCGATCAAAATCATATAAACGATACGTGATATCAGATGTTTGCTGAATTTCGGCTACGACTAATCCTGCACCAATAGCATGAACAGTTCCGGTTTCTAAAAAGAAAACATCTCCTGCTTTTGCCTTTACAGTATCTAAAATCGAAACCAGGGTTTTATCCTCTAAATGTTTTAAATATTCCTCTTTGTTTGAATTTTCTTTAAAACCTACAATGATTCTCGCATCAGCATCAGCTTGTGTTACATACCACATTTCGGTTTTACCAAAAGAGTTATGACGCTCTTTTGCCAATTTATCATTAGGATGTACTTGTATCGAAAGATCTTCGCGGGCATCTAAATATTTAAAAAGTAACGGAAATTGTTTTCCAAATCGCTCGTAAACTTTTGTTCCCAGAATTTCATTTGGCATTTCATCAATAAGTTCCATCAATGATTTTCCCTTCAATACTCCGTTAGAAACAACACTTACATCGCCTTCTACGGTTGATAACTCCCAACTTTCGCCAGTTATTTTAGAAGTAATGGGCTTATTCAAAATTGTTTTCAACTTCTCTCCTCCCCAGATTCTATCTTTAAGAATGGGCTCAAATTGTAAAGGGTATGATTTTAGGTTCATTTTTTTTAAGGCTAATATTTTTATTAATTTAATAATATTACTTTTTTTCTATAATACTAATTCTTTGACAGTTTCAAGCGCTTTCGGAATGTGTTTTCCGGCATTCATACTATCAAAAATCAAAATAACAACACCGTTTCTATCAATAACATACGTTACTCTTCCCGGTAAAAGACCAAATAAAGTATCGCGAACCCCAAAAAGGTGTCGCAGTTTTTTATCCTGATCAGATAAGAGTATAAAAGGCAACTGATGTTTGTTGGCAAATTTGTGATGTGATTTTACACTATCGCTGCTTATACCAATAACTTCAGCACCAAGATCTTTAAAATCTTCGTATTGATCTCTAAAGCTACAAGCTTCAGTAGTACATCCTGGCGTATTATCTTTTGGGTAAAAATAAATCACAAGAGGCTTTCGACCCAAAACACTTTGGCTTTCAAAAACTTCTCCGTGACTATCTTTTGCAGTAAAATTCGGAACTATATCTCCTATTTTTAGTGACATTTATTATTCTCCTTTATAAGTTACAAAATTGCGATCCGTTTCATTCAGAACGATTTCTAAGTCAAAATCGGGCTGAATTCTTTTTCTAATTTTATTCCATATCACAACCGCAATATTTTCTGCTGTTGGATTCAAATCCTGAAATTCCGGAACATCCAGATTCAGGTTTTTGTGATCAAACGGAATTTCTACCTCTTCCAGTATAATATCCGCTAATACTTTCACATCTAAAACAAAACCAGTTTCCGGGTCAATTTTTCCTGTAACACTTACTGTTAAACCATAATTATGACCATGAAAATTGGGATTATTACATTTTCCAAAAACAGCATTGTTTTTTTCAGATGTCCAATCTTTTCTGTGCAATCGATGTGCAGCATTAAAATGCGCTTTTCTTGATATGGTTACTCTCATTTGGTGGTTGGTTAGTCTGGGTTATAGCTTGTGATCTTCTAAATAATGATCAAATTCATCAAAAATTATCTTAAACCAAACGGTATAAATCTCAGGTTGTTTCTGTATATCCGCTTTTACATCTTCAATCTTCATCCATTTCCAGTCTTCTACTTCTTCAGGATTGATGGCGGGATTATCGTTATAATAGCCAATCATAACATGATCGAGTTCATGCTCTGTTAAACCATTATCAAAAGGAGCTTTATAAATAAAATGAAAGAGTTCTTTCAACTCGGCTTTAAAACCCATTTCCTCAAACAATCTTCTGCTTCCGGCTTCAACATTCGTTTCTCCCTCACGCTGATGGCTACAACATGTATTGGTCCAGAGTAAAGGCGAGTGGTATTTGTGATGAGCACGTTGCTGCAGCATTATTTCATTTTTATCATTTAAAATAAAAACCGAAAAAGCACGATGCAGAACTGCTTTTTCATGTGCTTCTAATTTTGGCATTAAGCCAATTTGCTCATCGTTTTGGTTTACTAATATTACGTTTTCTTCTATCATAGGGCTTATTGATCAAACAAAAATACGAAAAAAGAAATGGCTTGAAAATCCTAGACGAGATTGTGAAAAGTTTAACGAGCATTGCATTTTACAAAAAACTGATTCACAACAAAATACACATCATTCAATCGCAAAAATCCTTTAAAAATAAGCCTTAAAAACTAAAACTGAATGTTTTACGTACATAATAAAAGTTAAAACATACTTAAAAAAATCTCAATTGTACAATACACAGGATTTCAGGGCGAAATCTAGTTGTATCTTTGAAATCACAGAATTAAAGCACTCAAAAACAATGAAAACAAAAACCCAAATCTTCAGCCTTTGCTTTTTAATTCCGCTTTTTATTTTACAGGCATGCGGACAAAGTGCAAAAAAACAAAATACCAAAACAGTAGTCATGGAAAACAAAATCACTAAACCTGGAAATCCTTATTATTCGAATACAGATACTACCAAACTTAATGTCACGGATGCTGAGTGGAAAAAGGTATTACCCGAAGATGTTTATGATGTAATGCGCAACGCAGATACCGAAAGACCTTTTACCGGAAAATACTGGAATACAGACGAAAAAGGAACTTATTATTGCGCTTCGTGCGGCAACTTACTTTTTCGCTCCGGAGCAAAATTTGCCAGCAGCTGCGGATGGCCAAGCTTTTTTGAACAAGAAAACAAAAAAAGCGTAGTGTATAAAAATGATAATTCCCTCGGGATGGAAAGAATCGAAGCGCTTTGCGGACGTTGCGGCGGACATTTAGGTCATTTATTCGATGACGGACCTGAACCAACCGGAAAACGCTATTGCATGAATTCGATCGCACTTGATTTTGTTCCTGATTCTAAATAAAACAACGATGAAAAATATATTTCTAATTGCCATTTTTGCATTATCCCTAAATGGATTTGCACAAAATACCAAAACAAAAAGTGCTTCAAACCTGGAAACTATTACCCTTGGCGGAGGTTGTTATTGGTGCGTTGAAGCTGTTTACGAAAATTTAGACGGAGTCAAATCTGTAGTTTCGGGTTTCTCCGGAGGAAAAGTAGCAAATCCTACTTATGAAGAAGTTTGCACGGGAACCACCGGTCACGCCGAAGTGGTTCAGATCACCTACGACAAAACTAAAACAGATATCAATGAAATTTTTCAGGTTTTCTTTACCGTTCATGATCCAACGACATTAAATCGTCAGGGGGCAGATGTTGGAACTCAATATCGTTCTGTTATTTTTTATAAAAATGAAGAACAGAAAAAAGCAGCCCAAAGCATTATTGCAGAATTAAACAAAGCAAAAGTCTACAACAGTCCTATTGTGACAAAAGTAGAACCTTTTAAAGTTTTCTATAAAGCCGAAGATTATCACCAAAATTATTATGCAAACAACAAGAGTCAACCGTATTGCAAAATGGTAATTCAGCCGAAAATAGAAAAATTCGAAAAAGTATTTAAAGACAAATTAAAAAAGAAATAACAGACTTTTATATTGGTTAATAATAGTTGCCGTTCATGTAAGTGAACGGTTTTTTTTTATTTTTTTTGCCACGAATTTTACGAATTATCACGAATTAGAATTAAGCATTCTAAAGAAAAAAATTAGTGGATTTTTGCGAAATTCGTAGCAAACTTTTTTCTACACTAGCAATCCATATTTTTTGTAATTTGCAACCACAAAACCAATTAAAAACCACAAAATGAAGCAATTATTTTTCTTCTTTGCCTTATTCTTAACATTTTTTCAAATACACTCTCAGGAGAATTTACCAACAGATTATCTCTCAAAAGAATTTCATAAAGGCCGTCGGGAAGCATTTAGAAATCTAATGCCTGCAAATTCTGTGGCATTAATATTCTCTTATCCCGAAAGAGTTTTCTCAAAAGACATTAATTATAATTATCATCAAAATCCTGACTTGTATTATTTATCAGGATATAAAGAACCGGATGCCGTTTTATTCATTTTTAAAGAAACTCAGGGACCAGAAAAATACAATGAAGTTCTTTTTGTGAGAGAAAGAAATGCCAGCAAAGAAACCTGGACCGGAAGACGCCTTGGAACCGAAGGCGCAAAATCTAAACTAGGATTTACAGCGGTTTATAACGGTAAAGATTTTAAAGATTTTGCAATCGATTTAAAAAAGTTCAACAAGATCATTTATGATAAAATCCCAACAGATATTGGCAATGACAAAAGCGGATTTGATCTTTATGGTTTGTTAGAAAGTTTTAAAACCAAAGCTGGAATCTCAAAAGAAAATGAAGCCTCATCAACAGATCTTTTTACAAACATTACAAACACACTTCGCGAAATAAAAACGCCCGAAGAAATGGATTTGCTTCGTAAATCGATCAAACTTTCCTGCATCGCACACAACGAAGTCATGAAAGCCATTGGACCAAATATGAGCGAAAACGAAGCCGACGGAATTCACGCATACGTGCACAGACATTACGGTGCCGAAGGCGAAGGTTACCCGCCAATTGTAGGTGCCGGAGCAAACGGATGCATCCTGCATTACGGAGAAAACAACGCTACAAAAATCGATAATCAATTATTATTGATGGATGTAGGTTCTGAATATCACGGGTATTCTGCCGATGTCACCAGAACAATTCCGGCAAACGGAAAATTCACCGAAGAACAAAAAGCCATTTACCAATTGGTTTACGAAGCTCAGGAAGAAGTTTTTAAAATCGCCAAACCAGGAACTCCATTTCAGGATTTAAATCAAAAATCAAGAGAAGTAATTGCGGCAGGATTAATCAAGCTTGGAATTATTACAGATCCTAAAGATGCCCGAATATATTATCCGCACAGCTGTTCGCATTATCTAGGTTTAGATGTTCATGACAAAGGAAATTATGCCGGCATTCTAAAAGAAAATATGGTGCTCACCGTTGAACCCGGAATCTATATTCCGGCAAACAGCAAATGTGATAAAAAATGGTGGAATATTGGCGTTCGTATCGAAGATGATATCGCCATTACAAAAGATTCTTACGAAAATTTATCAGCAGAATCCCCAAGAAAGTGGCAGGATATCGAAAAACTTTCTGCACAAAAAAGCACTTTCAACGAAATGAAATTTCCTAAAATATAATTATTTTTTTTGCCACAGATTAAAAGATTTTCAGAGATTATATCAGGTTAAATTTTAAAAAAAATCCTTTAAATCATCTAATCTGTGGCAAAAAAATCAAAGCCTTGTTTCTCTTGGAACGAGGTTTTTTTATGTCGAATTTTACCGTACTTTGTATTTCTAAAAATGTAACAAATGAAAGCACTTACCTTCTCCACTTTCGGAGATTCTGATGTTTTAGAATATATAGAAATCCCGAATCCTGAATTAAAAAACGATGAAATTTTAGTCGAGATGAAAGCCATCGGATTAAATTTTGCTGATGTTTACAGACGAAAAGGAAATTATCACCTGAAAGGAAATCCGCCTTTTATTGCCGGTTACGAAGGTGCCGGAATTGTAGTTGACACCAACAATCATTCCGAATATAAAATTGGAGATCGTGTGGCTTTCGCCGATGTTCCTTTTGCCAATGCAGAATTGGTTGCGGTAAATACCAACCATGTTTTGCCGTTGCCCGAAGCCATTTCTTTTGAGACGGCCGCTTCGATTTTATTACAAGGTTTAACAGCACATTATCTGGCAACCGACAGTCATAAAACCATAAAAGGTGAAACCGTGTTAATTCATGCTGTTGCAGGCGGAGTTGGACAATTTCTGACACAAATCAGTAAATTGTTGGGCGCAAATGTCATTGGCCTCACCTCATCTGCAGACAAGGCAAAAGTGGCTATCGAACAAGGTGCTGATCATGTTTTTCTATATAATAATGATTGGAAATCAGAAATTTTTAAAACGATTCCAAAAGGTGTTGATGTCGTTTACGATAGTATTGGAAGCACTTTAAAAGACAGTTTTGAAGTCACCAAAGAATGCGGACAGGTTGTTTTCTTTGGGATGGCCGGTGGCGATCCCGAGCCTGTAGATCCAAGAATGCTAATGGATACTTCAAAAACTTTAACCGGAGGCGATTTATGGAGTTATTTAAATTCGAAAGAAGAAAGAATCAAAAGATCCAGCCAATTATTCAACTGGATTACCGAAGGAAAAATCAAACTTTCAGAACCCACCTCTTTCAAATTATCCGAAGGCAAACTAGCCCACGATTATCTGGAAAGCCGAAAAAGTACCGGAAAGATAATATTGATCCCGTAATTTTTTGCCACGAATTATTTTTCACGCAGATTTATTCATATCTGGATTTAAAATCAATCTGCTGAAATAAATAATAATAATAATCTGGGCGTGCCACCAATAAAAAAAGGGGCTGACTATTGCAATCGCATAGTCGCCCCTTTTTTTATTGCTGTCGGGCTTTCACTGCTACTTCGGTAGCTTAGCTCTATCCCTCACGCGTCATCAGTTTTCAGTTTTCAGTCTCGGTTTTCAGTGCAATTTTGTCATCCCTAGGAACGAGGGATCCCCGTTAGTAGCGCTACAAAGATTAGTGATTTTGATTACGGAGTTTCTTGCGGAGATCCCTCGTTCGGGATGACACAAAATGAGCATAGAATTCCGTTTTACGAAGCGAATCCGTTTTACCTCGTACTTTATTTAGTTTCCACAATCCCTTTGCGATCTCAAAGCAAAGCGAAATACACATAAACCTTTGCGAGCTTTGCGGTAAAATTCAATCCAAATCATTCAATCCAATTCTACAAACTATCCACCTCAATTTTTGTCAATTCAGACAATTGTAAAATTCGGGCAACATCATTTTTATTCGCCACAAAAAACAAATAATTATCTCCGTGAGTATCGTAACTCATCAATTCAAGACCTCTTTTTTCTAAAGCCGATTGAATGTAAGGAAACAAATCATGACTATAGGTTTCTTCAGGATAATCGAAATTAAGATCTTCGCCTATCATTTCTGAAATGAAATACTCAGCATCTTCAGGATCAAATTTCCAGTCGCTGTTCCAGGCATCGATACTTTCAAAAAAGTCCCATTGTCCTTTCACGATATCATGATATTCTGTATGTCCTTTTTTAAAATTCTTTAAAAGTTTCTTAGATTGCTTTTGAACCAATTTTTCATCGACATCTCCTCTTGAAACCAATTTTATAAACTCTTCAAAAGTTTCTTGCGTAACTTCAACTTCTTCAGGCAATAAACTTTCTGCCGAAGGAAGCTCAATTTCTTTGGGTAATTCAATTTTTACATATTCGCATATTCCCTGCAAAACCTTCTCAAACTCTTTGAAACCTATTTTCTGAGTATCATTTTTAGGATCCTTTATATCAATAGATTCCGTATCTAATATTCCTTTGGTGTAATCCAGAAAAAAACTATTATTATAGAGCATTCTAAAATCGTTAGTTTCTAAACTATTCGTACAACAAAAAAAGATAACGAAATTATGCAAAACATGTTTCAGATACTTTTTTGCTTCCGGGGTTGGCTCTGTATAAAACTGAATATGAATATAATCGTATTCTAATTCCTGAAGCATCTGCTCCTCTGAAACTGGTCCTATATTAATCTTTTTATAGATTTCGTTTAAAACTTCGTAAGCATTTTTAAAACCTGCCTTTTTAATTTCATTTTGGGCCTCTTCATAATTAAATGAACCGGGAAATGAATATAAATTTACTAAAACAGTATCATGAATTCCTTTTATCTTAAACTCCAGTTTATTATTCTCATTATACAAATAAGTATAAATAGCATCAACAACATCAAATGACACAATCGATTTTGGATCGTTATTTCGACCAAATAAATTAGAAAAAAAACTCATGATATTTTTATTTTGGCGATTAATATAAAGACTTAAATATTATTAATTTGAATACTCAAAGCTCTGATCCATTTTCTCAAACGGAATTATTTCATTCAGTAACTTTTTCAATTCAACATCTGTCAAGAGTCCTCTTGCAGCTTCTTTTTGGCTCCCCAATACAATTTCGTAATCGAAAATTTCACGTTTTAAAACATCTTCCAGAATATTATTTTGCTGCTCTGTTAAATATTTTTTATGCGATTAAAACACTGCTTCAATGTCATTTCTAAACTCCTCATCCGAAATCTCATTATAAATATCCTGATTAGACATATCTGTCAATAACATTCTAAAAATAAAATCACTGAGATTTTTTGCCAAATAGCTGACCTCATTCGCATCATGCCAAACATAAACAACAGGCACATTCCCTTCATTTTCTTCATTTAGAAAAAAGCAATAATGATCTCCACCTCCACTTTTTGCAAACGGAATAAAGTTAAATTTTTTATCAATTTGTCGATAATCATCAGGATCAGTCAAATCTCCAATTTCCTCGTCTACCGATTTCAAATTCAATAATTCAAAATCGTAAGAGTGCAAAAGCAAAGTCGGATTTTCTTTTAATGTTGGATAAACTTCGGCATACCATTTAGGTCCATATTCTCCAACGTTAAGCATTCCGTCAATGTCTAATTGTTTGTATAAATTTGGAAATTGAAATTTGTATTTTATTTCGATATCTTGTAGTGTCATCTTTGAAAATTCTGCAATAATACTATAACTTATACCTCAAATATAATATTATTTTTACCACAAAAAAACAGTTTATTACTTCAAAGTTTCAGCAATCATCAAAGCACATTTTTCACCATCAATTGCTGCAGAAATGATCCCGCCTGCATATCCTGCTCCTTCTCCGCAAGGATACAAACCTTTTATTTGCAAATGCTCATAAGTAATGGGATCTCTAGGAATACGAACCGGAGACGAAGTTCTGCTTTCCGGCGCATGCAAAATAGCTTCATTGGTCAAATAACCTCGCATCGATTTTCCGAATTCTTTAAATCCTTCGCGTAAAATCTGAGATAAAAATCCTGGGAAAACCTGTCCCATTTCGACCGAAGTTGTTCCCGGCACATAAGATGTTTTCGGAATATCTGCCGAAACTTTATTTTGAGTAAAATCGACCATTCGCTGTGCCGGAACTTTCTGCGTTTCTCCAGCCAAATGCCATGCTTTTTGTTCGATACTTTTTTGGAATTCCATTCCGGCCAAAGCACCAAATTTTGCAAAAGGTTTAAAATCTTCTAATTTCAATTCAATTACAATTCCTGAATTTGCCGTAACCTGATCACGTTTAGATGGCGACCAGCCGTTTGTAACCACTTCACCCGGACTTGTCGCGCAAGGTGCAATTACACCTCCAGGACACATACAGAACGAATACATTCCGCGGCCGTTGACTTGTTTTACAATAGAATACGGTGCGGGAGGCAAATGTTCGCCACGATAATCACAGCTATATTGAATACTATCAATTAATTCTTGTGAATGTTCTGCACGAACTCCCAAAGCAAAAGGTTTTGCTTCTATAAAAATTTTCTTTTTATCTAATAATTCAAAGATATCACGCGCCGAATGTCCTGTTGCAAGGATCAATTTATTAGCCAGAATCTTGTCTCCGTTTTGAGTAACGATTCCTTCGACCTCATTGTTCTTTACCAGAATATCAGTTACTCGTGTATCAAATAAAACCTGACCACCAAACTCGATGATTTTATTTCGAATATCTTCTATAATTTTAGGCAGTTTATTAGTTCCAATATGAGGATGTGCTTCTACCAGAATATCTTCTGAAGCTCCAAAAGCTACCAAAAGTTCCAGAATTCTGGTTACATCACCACGTTTTTTAGAACGTGTATATAATTTTCCGTCAGAATAAGTTCCTGCTCCACCTTCACCAAAACAATAATTAGAATCTTCGTTTACCAAATGATCTACGTTGATTGCTTTTAAATCACGACGACGCCCGCGAACATCTTTTCCGCGTTCGATTACAATTGGCTTTAAGCCTAATTCTATTAATTGCAAAGCCGCAAAAAGCCCGGCAGGACCTGCGCCAACAACAATCACTTCCTGCGCCGAAGAAACGTCCTTATATATAGGTAGCTCTATTTTAGTTTCCTGAAAGGCTTCGCCTTGCAGATAGATAATCACTTTTAGGTTGATTTTTATCGCTTTTTGGCGCGCATCTATAGAGCGTTTTAAAATAGAAACATGTTGAATTTCCTTTGGAGAAACCTTTATTTGTTTAGACAAATAGTCTTTTAGCAGCAATTCGTTTGCAGCTATTTCCGGCGTTACCTGAAGTAAAAGTTCTCTTGGCATTTTATTTTATTTATTCAATTAGCTTTTCTATTTATGAAAAGAACATGCAAAAATAACATTTTGAAATGACTTTATACAATTAACCGCAAAGTGCGCTAAGATTTAATTTTACTTTGCGCATAGAAAACACAAAGTTCGCAAAGCTAGATCAACACAAAGCTTTGCGAACTTTCTGTTTTATAAAACTACACCTAAAAAAAAAAACCTTAGCGCACTTTGCGGTTAATTATGTAGCAACTTTTCCCTTCTTCGTAAAATAGACTTTGTACCTTTGTGCCTCTCAACCTTTGCACCTTAAAAAATGTCTAGAAAAATAAAACTAATTTGGGATTTCCGTGGACCTGCTTCGGCAAAAACAGCTGAACATCACGAAATTCACCTAAAAGAATATATCGCTATAGAAAAACTTCCATTAAATATAACGGGTTTTAAAATTATAAACGATATGCATGCAACCGCTTTTATGGTGGTAACTGATGAAAATATGATTCCCGTAAGAGATGCTTTGAAACCGCATCGCGGGGAAATATATACGGAGTAAATTCCAAATTTTTTAAATTCCAAAAAATAGAATATTTAAAAATTAAATCCCAAATCCCAAACTATTGTAAAGTTGGAATTTGGGATTTTTTATTTTGGAATTTTCCAACGAATTGGAATTTAAATATTGTTTTCCTGCTCTTTATTTCAAATCAAGTCTATAATCGCTAAATGTATAGGTGTTATTATCTTTTCCTAATAACTTAATACTTTTAAATTCAACAGATTCTTCACCATTCACTTGATAACTATAAACATCTATATCTTTAGAACTCGATGGTGATTCATAAAACTTACCATTTTCTGTCCACCACTTTCCTTTTTCAGTAAAAGTCTGAACTTCGCAATCTTCTTTTGCAGTAAACATTATCATGTAAGTACCATCTGCAAATCTTTGTTGTATCCAGTGTTTTTCAACTCCTTCTATTTGGGCGTCTTTCTCAAAACCTTTCCAAATACCCACTAATTTTGTGTCATTCTCTTTTTTATCGATTGAAAAACTAAATATTAAAATTGAAAATACTGCCAAGGCAATTATTTTAAATAACGGAGATATTTTTTTCATACAATTAATTAGTTGGGATTTCTATTGTTTTCATATAATCATTTAAAAAAACAAACATAAAAGAATCTATTTGTTTATCTGCTCTAAATTCAGCTTCCTTTTGCTTTAGTGATTTGTTTTCTTTTCCGGTACCAGGATTTTCAATCAAAAAGACACTATTTGAGATTCCTGTTTCACCTTCTGTTGCGTCTTTAAGTTCTTTAACTTTAAGCTTATACTCTTCAGTTCTTTTATAATACTTAAAATAATCAATTTTAAATTTCTGAAATTCCTTTGTCGTAAATTTTTTCGACTTAATATTGATTCCGTTTTTTATTTCTATAAGATTATAATTTTCATAAAGAGAACTATAACCCATATGAACATATTCAACTATATTTCCTGAAGCACATATCAACAACCCGGAATAAAAATTGCATTCAAAATTAGATTTTTCTCCAAAAACATCTTTATAGATAGACGTCAGGAAAAAATCTGTTTCACCTTTACCGTTCTCTTTATAGTTTTCCTTATATATATTTTCAACAACCAGCTTTCCATCCAGAAATTTAAAAAAGGCAATATAACCTCTCCAATTTCCAGTCGAAACGGTAGTTGTTAAATTTTCAGGAATAGGATGTATCTTAAAATATTCTTGTAAAGGATTTGACTGAATTTGCAACGTATCTTTATCAACAATCAAATAATCCGGAACCTGAGCGGTTGCAAACGACTTCGTTGATATTAACACGAAAAAGACAACAAGAGCTTTTAAAAACTTCATAAATATTCTAGTTCGCTACTTCACTAATAAACTTAATACGCATTAAACGTAATTCATCAATATCATAATCGCCATCGAATTCTTTAAGAGCGTCTTCGATTTTATCCGATTCTGATTCCATGAAATAATCGTGAATTTCTTCTTGCTGATCGTCGTCAAGCATGTCATCAACCCAATATTTGATATTTAGTTTTGTACCTGCATAAACAATCTGTTCCATTTCTTTGATCAAAGCATCCATCGAAAGTCCTTTTGCAGATGCAATATCATTTAGGGATAATTTTCGATCTATATTTTGGATAATATATAATTTATTGGCTGAATTTACTCCGGTAGATTTTACGACTAAATCGTCTGGACGAATAATATCATTATCTTCTACATAACGATTTATAAGAGTTACGAAGTCATTACCATATTTCTTGGCTTTTCCTTCACCAACACCGTGAATATTATATAATTCGGTTAAAGTAATGGGGTATTTTAAAGCCATATCCTCAAGAGAAGGATCCTGAAAAACCACAAACGGAGGAACTCCCAATTTTTTAGCTACTTTTTTACGCAGTTCTCGCAACATTCCCATTAAAACTTCATCAGCAGTTCCTGATGATTTTGCTGCGGTAACGATTGCCTCATCTTCAGATTCATTGTACTCATGATCTTCAGACATCATAAATGAAACTGGTTTTTTAATAAAGTTCAAACCTTCTTTGGTGATTTTTACCACTCCGTAGGTTTCAATATCTTTAGATAAATATCCAGCTACAAGAACTTGTCGCAATAATGCCATCCAGTATTTCTCGTCATGGTCTGATCCTGAACCAAAAAAGGATTGCGTATCTGTTTTATGCGCTTTTATTACAGCATTAACTCTACCTATTAAAGTAAAGACAATTTCTTTTGACTTATATATATGTTTGGTATCGCGAACAATTTCAAGCAATTTGACCGCCTGATCTTTTGCTTCGACTTTAGTTTTAGGATTACGAACGTTGTCATCCATATCTGCACCTTCACCGGTTTCGCTGTCAAATTCTTCACCAAAATAATGCAATAAGAATTTTCTGCGCGACATTGAGGTTTCGGCGTAAGCCACCACTTCCTGCAATAAAGCAAAACCTATTTCTTGTTCGGCAACTGGTTTCCCTGACATAAATTTCTCCAGCTTTTCTACATCTTTATAAGAGTAATAAGCCAGACAATGTCCTTCGCCTCCATCACGACCGGCACGACCCGTTTCCTGATAATAACTTTCGAGTGATTTTGGAATATCATGATGAATTACAAAACGAACGTCTGGTTTATCAATTCCCATCCCAAAGGCAATTGTTGCTACAACCACATCTACATCTTCCATCAAAAACATGTCCTGATGTTTTGCTCGTGTTTTAGCATCTAAACCTGCGTGATAAGGAACCGCACTGATTCCGTTTACTTGTAAAACTTCGGCAATCGATTCGACTTTTTTACGGCTTAAGCAATAAATAATCCCTGATTTGCCTTTATGTTGTTTGATAAATCGAATGATATCCGATTCTATATTTTTAGTTTTCGTACGAACTTCGTAGTATAAGTTTGGTCTGTTGAAAGATGCTTTAAAAGTATTTGCATCAGACATGTCCAGGTTTTTAAGAATATCCTCCTGAACTTTTGGAGTTGCAGTTGCCGTTAATCCAATGATTGGTACTTGCCCTAATTGTTTTATAATGTTTTTCAGATTTCGGTATTCAGGCCTAAAATCGTGCCCCCATTCTGATATACAATGTGCTTCATCAATAGCAACAAACGAAATAGGCACGCTTTGTAAAAAAGCTACATATTCTTCTTTGGTTAAAGATTCCGGCGCTACATATAAAAGTTTGGTCAAGCCAGAAGTAATATCTTTTTTTACTTGTGCGATTTCTGTTTTGGTAAGAGAGGAATTTAGCACATGCGCAATTCCGTTTTCAGAAGAAAGGCTTCGAATTGCATCAACCTGATTTTTCATCAAAGCAATTAAGGGAGAAACAACGATAGCTGTTCCGTCCTGAATTAAAGCGGGTAATTGATAACAAAGAGACTTTCCACCGCCAGTAGGCATGATTACGAAGGTATTCTTTTTTCCTAAGATACTCGTAATGACTTGCTCCTGCAAACCCTTAAATTGGCTAAAGCCGAAATACTTCTTTAATTCCTTGTGTATTTCAATTTCGTTTGAATTCATTCTTTATATTAATGGATATTTTGTATAAATTTGCAACACATAAAGATACAACTTTCTTTTATACATACAAATTTAAAATATCCTGTTTTGATTACAAAAGAAAATATATTGGCGATTGCCAAGAAAACCATACTCTCTGAAAGTGAAGCAATTACAAAGCTGATTGATTTTTTAGACGAAAATTTTTACGAAGCTGTCCAACGTATTTACGAAACTAAAGGCCGATTGATCGTTACAGGCATCGGAAAAAGCGCCATCATTGCTCAAAAAATGGTAGCGACTTTTAACTCTACAGGAACCCCTTCTATGTTCCTGCACGCCTCAGAAGCTATTCACGGAGATTTGGGTATGATACAAAATGAGGACATTATTATTTGCATCTCTAAAAGCGGTAACAGTCCTGAAATTAAAGTTTTGGTTCCGTTATTAAAACGCTTTGGAAACACCTTAATTGCCATAACAGGAAATGTAACTTCATTTTTAGCAAAAGGTTCTGATTATGTTTTGAACACAACCGTTGAAATGGAAGCTTGCCCAATAAATTTAGCGCCAACAAACAGTACCACAGCACAACTTGTTATGGGCGATGCTCTTGCAGTTTGTTTGATGGAAATGCGCGATTTTAAACCTGAAGATTTTGCTGTATATCACCCAGGCGGAGCTTTAGGCAAAAAATTATTGCTTCGCGTAAAAGATATGATTGAACATTCGTTAAAACCAATGGTTACGCCGGATACATCAGTTAAAAAAGTTATTTTTGAGATCTCTGAAAAACGATTGGGCGTTACAGCGGTAATCGAAGATGATAAAATAATTGGAATTATTACCGATGGAGACATCCGAAGAATGCTAAATGACGTAGATACTATAGCTGACTTAACTGCAAGAGATATTATGTCAATAAATCCTAAAACGGTATCTTCAGAAACTATGGCGGTTGATGCTTTAAATATTTTAGAAGATTTTTCGATAACGCAGCTTATCGTTTCAGATAACGGAGAGTACAAAGGAGTATTACATTTACATGACATTTTAAAAGAAGGAATCGTATAATGGCAAAAAAGAACCTTGGCGAGATGTCATTTTTAGACCATCTTGAAGAACTTAGATGGTTATTAGTTAGAAGCACAATTGCAATATGCGTTATGGCTTTTTTCACTTATTTTATTAGTGATTATTTATTTGATCAGATTATTTTAGGCCCCATAAGACCTACCTTTTTTACTTATGTCTGGTTTTGCGATTTATCTCATGCACTTGGTTTTGCCGATAGCATTTGTATTACCGAACTGAATTTCATTATTCAGAATACAGAAATGGAAGGACAGGTAAATATTTTTGTATGGATGTGTCTTTTAGCCGGTTTCATATTAAGTTTTCCCTTTATTTTATGGGAACTTTGGAAGTTTATCAGCCCAGCTTTATACGAAAAAGAAAGAAAAAATGCCAAGGTATTTATCTTCACTTCTTCATTACTATTCTTTTTGGGAGTATTGTTCGGGTATTTTGTTGTAATACCAATGTCTGTGAATTTCGTTGCCACTTTCTCTGTGAGTGATGTGGTAAAAAACCAATTTACATTAGATTCTTATATGGGAATGGTAAAAACAAGTATTCTTGCGAGCGGATTGTTTTTTGAATTGCCTATCATTATATATTTCCTTACTAAATTAGGTTTAGTAACTCCTGATTTCTTAAGAAAATATTGGAAATATGCCGTTGTAATTATTTTAATTGTAGCCGCAATCGTAACTCCTCCAGACGTAGTAAGCCAGACTATTGTAGCAATACCAATGCTGATTATTTACGAAGTGAGTATCCTTATTTCGAGGATTGTTTATAAAAATAAATTGAAAGAAAATGTCTGATATCGTACAAGAATTTAACGACTATCGTTCTAAAATGAACGAAAAATTACTCGCTGATAACAACAAAATTGTAAAGCGTATTTTTAACCTTGACACGAATGCATATGCAGCCGGAGCTCTTGATGTAAAAACAAAAGAGCTTTTAGGATTAGTAGCTTCGGCAGTTTTACGTTGTGATGATTGTGTAAAATATCACTTAGAAACCAGCCATAAAGAAGGAGTTACTAAAGAAGAAATGATGGAAGCAATGGGAATTGCAACTCTGGTTGGAGGAACAATTGTAGTACCTCATTTAAGAAGAGCTTACGAATTTTGGGAAGCTTTAGAAGAAGCCGAAACTAAATAATTGTTAATACGTTTATTTGCTGAATCGTTTATTCGTTAATTTGTACCGAATAAACGATTCTAACGTTTAAACGATTAAACTTTAAAAATGAAATTAAGAGCTGATAATTTAATCAAAACCTATAAAGGTCGTAGCGTAGTAAAAGGAATTTCTGTTGAAGTAAACCAGGGAGAAATCGTTGGACTTCTAGGTCCAAATGGTGCAGGAAAAACAACTTCTTTCTACATGATTGTAGGATTGGTAAAACCAAATCAGGGTAACATTTATCTTGATGATTTGAATATTACCGATTATCCGATGTACAAACGCGCTCAACAAGGAATTGGTTATTTGGCACAAGAAGCTTCTGTTTTTAGAAAATTAAGTATTGAAGACAATATTTTGAGTGTTTTGCAATTGACAAAACTTTCTAAAGAAGAACAAATTGCAAAAATGGAAAGCTTAATCGAAGAATTCAGCTTAGAACATATTCGTACCAACCGTGGAGATTTACTTTCGGGAGGAGAACGTCGTCGTACCGAAATTGCACGTGCTCTGGCAACAGATCCAAAATTTATTTTACTTGATGAACCTTTTGCAGGAGTTGACCCCGTTGCGGTTGAGGACATTCAGAGAATTGTTGCTCAGTTAAAAAATAAAAATATCGGAATCTTAATTACCGATCACAACGTTCAGGAGACTTTGGCAATTACAGACAAAACATACTTAATGTTTGAAGGTGGAATTTTGAAAGCCGGAGTTCCGGAAGAGCTAGTAGAGGACGAAATGGTTCGTCGTGTTTACTTAGGTCAAAACTTCGAACTTCGTAAAAAGAAACTTGAATTTTAAGAAAGTATACAGTTTTCAGTCGCAGTTTTCAGTTTTCAAACTGAGACTGAAAACCGCGACTGAAAACTTATTCGACGGTTATAAACTGCAATTGTTGTAAATCTCCGTTATAAATATTTACATCTACCCGATGTTTGATTCCTGGCAAAGATGCTTTTTCTGTAAACTGCCAAAAAAGCCAATCGTCTTCGATTTTTTCTCTATAAAAATTGTAATTGGCTATCCAAAATAAATATTCTCCAAATTCTTCTTTCAAAAAATCACTATAATAACGTTCACCTGAATAAATTATAGGACGCACCTGATAATGTGCTTCTACCTTATTCAACCAACGCTTCAATCCTTTTTTCAAACTATCCAAAGGTTGATTTTTAGGCAATCTTTCGATATCTAAAACTGGTGGTAAATCACCTTTTTGCAATTTTACGGTTTTAATAAAAAGATTGGCCTGCTCTATAGAGTTTTCATTTGGGCGATAATAATGGTAAGCTCCACGTATGATTTTATGCTCTTTTGCTCCTTCCCAGTTTTTCTTAAACTGTCTGTCAACTCTGTCATTGCCTGCAGTTGCGCGAACAAAAACAAATTGTACAGGATATTTTTCTTCTAAAACCTCAACTTCATCCCATTGCACTTTTCCCTGAAATTCAGATACATCAATTCCTATTACTTTTCCTTTATGATTTTCAAGAACCTTAATATTTCTAACATCAGATAAATGTTTATCTACAGCATCTTCATCTAAAACTTTGTTTGATTTAAAGCCAAGATAATATGCCAGTCCATCACGATAATGATAAACTGCAAAAAAGAAAAGTAATACAAAAAAAGAATAAATAATAAAGCGAATTACTCTTGTGAAAATCGATTTTTGGGGCTTCGATTTTCGTGAATAAGAAGTTCTTCGGGTAGTCGTTTTTCTTGCCATTCAGATAGAACTACTTTTTCAAAAACATATTATTAACAACTGATAATAATACATAAAAAATGATAATTAAAGGAATTGCCATGTATTGCAACCCTACTAATAAAAACAACGAAACCAACAAAAATACTATTTGAAGCACATTATCTTTTACAGTAAATTTCTTGATTTTTAGAGCAAATAAAGGAATTTCGGCATTCAAAATATAAGCACTACATAATGTTATAGCTAACAAAACCCATTGATTAGTCAGGATTTCGAATACAGCCAAAGAATCTGAATATTCTAAAACTAAAGGAAGACTTAAGATAAACAGCGCATTTGCCGGTGTTGGCAAACCAATAAAAGAATCTGTCTGGCGCGTATCGATATTAAAATTTGCTAATCTGTAGCAAGAACCCAAGGTTACAATAAACCCTAAGAAAGGAATAAAAACCGACCCAATAACTTCATGAGGATTAGCGCTTTTAGCAAACATTGTATACATGATATATCCCGGTACAACTCCGCTGGTAACCATGTCAGCCAAAGAATCCAACTGTAATCCAAGCGGACTTGAAACTTTGAAGAGTCTGGCAAAAAAACCATCAAAAAAATCAAAAAAGATTCCTAAACAAACCATATAAAAAGCCATTAAATAATCGCCTTGTGAAACAAAAACAACGGCTATACAACCACAAAACAAATTGATTAATGTAATTAAATTAGGAATGTGCTTTTTGATATTCATGATTTATAAATTTTGATAAATAGTGAACAGCAAATTTAGCATAATAACTGTATGTAGAATGCGTTTTTTCAAGAGTTTTTAATTTGAAATTCTGACTTTCGCAATATTTATGAAAAGGAATAAATTTGCTGAGTAAAATATTATATTTTTGGTAAAAATTAAAACAGACTCAGATCTGCAAAAAAATATCCGTTGAAGAAAATCCTGCTGCTTTTATTTTGTTGGAATTGTACGTTACAATATGCACAAACTGTTCGAAAATATTCGAATGAATTTATGAATATTGGAGTCGATGCAGCTGCATTAGGAATGTCGAGTGCGGTTACCGCTTCTACAAATGATGTAAACTCTGTTTATTGGAATCCGGCGGGTTTAACCAATCTTGAAGATCACCAAATTTCATTAATGCACGCCAATTATTTTGCGAATATTGCTCAATACGATTATATAGGTTACGCAAGCCCAATTGATGACCAAAGTGCCTGGGGAATTTCGATGATTCGTTTTGGTGTCGATGATATTATGGACACCACTCAGTTAATCGACAATCAGGGAAATATTGATTATAACCGAATTAGTTTGTTTTCGACTGCTGATTATGGTTTTACTTTTTCGTATGCCAGAAAATTGCCTGTTGACGGATTTCAGTATGGAGTAAATGCAAAAATTATTCGACGAATTATTGGGAAATTTGCAAATGCCTGGGGATTTGGTTTTGATGTTGGACTTCAGTTTGAACGCAATAACTGGAAATTCGGTTTAATGCTTCGCGATATTACAACAACTTATAATGTCTGGAATATTGATGAAGAAGAATATGCGAAAATTGCCAATGCAATTCCGGGAGAAAATAATGAATTACCTGAAAGTACCGAAATTACTTTACCAAAGGCACAATTGGGAGTTTCGAGAACGTTCGATTTTCATAATGACTATAGCCTTTTGGTTGCTACTAACCTGAATATGCGTTTTGAACAAACCAATGATATTATTTCATCTAAAGTAGTAAGTATTGATCCTGCTGTAGGATTTGAATTTGGATATACCAATCTAGTATTTTTAAGAGCCGGAGCAGGAAATTTTCAGAATGTAACACAATTAGACAATACTGAAAAATTGAATTTCCAACCTAATATTGGTCTGGGCTTTAAGTATAAAGGCATTCAGATTGATTACGCCTTGACTGACTTAGGAAACCAAAGTACCGCTTTGTACTCAAATATTTTTTCTTTAAAAGTAGATTTAGGTATCTTTAGATAAATTTACTTTTTTATCAAATTCAACATAAAAATCATTTCTTTAACTATCTTTATATTCTTACAAAAAAACCGATTATAATGATTATAACTATTAAAGACGAAACCTTTGCAGGAAAGGTTTTAAACGAATTAAATTTGAACTTCAAGTCTGAGTCAGCAACTATAAAAGATATTATAGAACAGAGGGTTTCGCAAGAGGTAGAAAACTATAACCAAAAACTGAGCGGTTTTTTTAATGGATTAATCGAACCCAATGACGCCGAAAAAACATTAAACGGCTATAAATTAAAACCTAAAAAAACCATCGACGCCGAAAAGCAGATTTACATTGCACTAGATGCCTTCTTAAAAAATGGTTATTTTATTTTGGTAGATAATCTTCAAGCCGAAAGTTTAGAACAAGAAATTACTCTTACAAAAAACACTACCATTAGTTTTGTAAAATTAACACCTTTAATTGGCGGATAATTATGAGCTTTTTAGATAAAATAAAAAACATAATAAACAAAAAAAGTGAAGTTGATCCCAATGAAGATTTGTTTTGGAAACTAATCACTGATATTGCAAAAAATAATCAAACTTATTATTCTGTAGATTTTAAAAAATTATCTACTTATCAGGAAATTTTAAAATTTAATTATAAGCAAAAAGTAGAAATAATATTATTTTTAATCGAAAAAAAGCATCAACATGAAAAATTTTTAAAAGCAGAACTTCGTTTAACTCATATCATAAACGATAAAATTACTTCTTTAGTAAAAGAAAAGATATCTTATGACGAAATGGATATTTATAATATTATAACTGCCTTTATTACCCACAAAAACAAAGATGGAGAATTACCTGCTTTTATTTTTTGGTCAGTAAATCAATTTGTTACTAAAGTAGCTTCGCAATACAAAGGAAAAGAACTGAATTATATTTTAAAAACAGTTCTTGAGGATTTAAAAAACGATTCAAATCTTATTAACGCACAATATTATGATAAAGCGAAATTCAAAATCATTGAAAAAATAGATTCTTTATTATTTGAATCCGAAAATGGATCTGACTCTGTAAAACCAGTTCTTTTTTTTGAAAGTGATGTACTTTCAGATTATGCCAATTTACAAATAGAGAATCTGCCTGAAGAGGAAAAAATCTTATGGTATAAAATATTGACAGAAGCAAGAAAAGCTACAGGAGCCAAACCATCTGATAAATTTCTAAAAGAAACCAAAAACATTCTGGATCAGCTTAGTATTGAAAAATTCAAACAATTATTAAATGAATGGATGACTGTAACCATACAGTCCAAAGATGAAATTCCAGAACAAGAATATTTTGTAGGTACATTTACCCTTTCGCTTCAAAATACAGATATGCTAAAAGGCTTAGTCTGGATGTGTTCTCATTTTAATGACAGTCAAACGATTTACAAAATTTCAAAATTAGCTGAACGTTGTTATCAAAAAATACCAAATAAAGGTCCCGCTGCGGCTGGTTTAGGAAACGCGTGTTTATTTACACTTTATAAAACAGAAGGGCTCGAAGGAATAAGTCAGTTATCACGTTTAAAATTAAGAATCAAACAAAATAATACTCAGACTTTAATTGAAAAGTATCTGTACCAAGCAGCAGAAGAACAAGGTATTTCGATTTATGAAATCGAAGATTTAGCTGCCGACGATTTTGATTTATCAGATGGAAAAAGAACCTGGCTATTTGATGACTACAAAGCAGAAATTTCTCTTTTGAATATTGGAAAAGTAGAAACAAAATGGATTAAGCCAGATGAAAAGCTACAAAAAACTGTTCCAACTTTTGTTAAAGAAAAATTTGGAGCAGAATTTACTGCACTCAAAAATATAGCAAAACAAGTTGAACAAAATAGTTCTTCGCAACGAGACAGAATAGACAGAATGTTTCGATCAGGAAGAAAAATGCCCTGGCAGCATTTTGACACTTACTACTTTTCTCACGGATTAATTTCTTTTATTGCTAAAAAAATAATCTGGATTATTACTGAAAATGACACTTCCGTTTCGGCAATTTGGATCGATAATAGTTGGAGAAACTCTGCAAATGAAGTTCTTAATCCTTCTAAAAACTCTTTTGTTTCTCTATGGCATCCTTCTCTTGAAACAATAAAAGATGTAACAGATTGGAGAAATTTTTTAATCGAAAATAAAATCCAACAACCTATAAAACAAGCATTCCGTGAAGTTTATCTTTTAACGGAAGCCGAAATCAATACCAAAAATTACAGTAACCGAATGGCAGCCCATATATTAAAACAACATCAATTTAATATATTGGCAAAAACAAGAGGTTGGAAATATTCATTGATGGGAAGTTATGATGATGGCAGAGAGAATGAGTCTGCCGAAATTATATTAAAAGAGCATAACTTAAGAGCCGAATTCTGGGTTAGCGAAGTAAATGCTGACAATCAGTTTAACGATGCAGGAATTTGGAATTATGTTGCTACAGATCAGGTTCGGTTTGAAAACTTAGCAAATAATGAACCTATAGATTTAATAAATGTCCCTGCCCGGGTTTTTTCTGAAATAATGAGAGATGTCGATCTTTTTGTTGGGGTCGCAAGTGTGGGCAATGATCCTACATGGCAAGATACTGGTGGAGTTCCTGCCTACAGAGATTACTGGCAGTCCTACTCTTTTGGAGATCTCTCTGAAGTTGCAAAAATGAGAAAAGACATTTTGACTAATTTAGTTCCAAGATTGAAAATCAATAAAATTGCCGAAGTAAAAGATAAATTTCTGGTTGTACAAGGAAAGCTACGAACCTATAAAATTCATATTGGCAGTACTAATATTTTGATGGAACCTAATGATCAATATTTATGTATTGTGCCTGACAGAAGTGCTAAAAATCATACCGATAATTTGTTTTTACCTTTTGAAGGGGATAGCGGATTGTCTATTATTTTATCAAAAGCATTTTTATTAGCTGATGATGACAAAATAACGGATAGCACTATAACATCTCAAATTAACCAAAAGTAGTGTCTAGATATTTACAACAGATTACTGTTTCTGAAATAGGTAAAAAAGGCCAGAACAAGCTCAAAAACACAAAAGTACTAATAATTGGTGCAGGAGGCTTAGGAACCCCTGTCGCTACACTATTGGGAACTATGGGAGTTGGAGTAATTGGAATTGCAGATGGAGATAGCATTAACAAAAGTAATCTTCATAGACAATTTTTATATTACGAAACAGAAATAGGACTTTTAAAAACTGATGTTATAATTTCAAAACTAAGCAAACAAAATCCGGAAACAGAATTTGTGAATTTTCCCTACTTTATTACAGAGAAAAACATTCAAAAAACTTTTACTAACTTTGACATTATTTGTGATTGTACAGATAATGGACAAAGTAGAATCCTTATCAATAATTTTTGTCAAGAGAACCATCTACCATTAGTATATGCAGCCGTAAAAGACTGGGAAGGATACGTTTCGATTTTACATCATAAAAACAAAATTAATTTAGAAGATATATTTAGCGAAAAATCACTTCTTGAAAGCAATACTTCCAGTTGCGAAGTAGCCGGGATTATAAATACAACCTGCACTATTGCCGGAAGCATTCAAGCTAATGAAGTTTTAAAAATAATATTAGATTTAGATGAACAACTTGATGGACAAATTATGTGTTTTAATACTTTAAATATGATTTTTAAAAAGTATAATATTTTAGGCTCTAAGACCAATTAAAGAATGAACTCATGAAAAAATCTATATTTCAAAAAACACTTTTTATTTTACTATTATTACTAAGTTTTATTGGGTTTAGTCAAAATTTACCTTTATCTAAAGACGCAAAAATAAGCGTCCTCACTTGCGGATTAGGTAATGAAACCTATTCTTATTTTGGACATACCGCAATACGAGTTGCTGACCCTGGAAATAATATTGATGTTGTGTATAATTACGGTGCCTTTGATTTTAGAACGCCAAACTTTGTTGCAAAATTTGCAAAAGGAGATTTACAGTATTTTGTAATTGTACATTCGTTTCCGGAGTTTATTGAAGAATATAATAATGAGAAAAGAAGTGTATTCGAACAAGAACTTCTTATTGCTCAGGACGCAAAACAAAGGCTTTTTGATAATTTAAATACCACATTAGCTTCTGAAGATCGTTTTTACACTTATAAATTTATTGATAAAAACTGTACTTCGATGGTGGTAGATATTATCAATAAAAGTTTGAAAGGTACTGTTATTACAAAAAAAGGAGATAAAGATATCACTTATAGATCTATTTTATTCCCATACTTCAATGGTCATTTTTATGATCAATTAGGAACAAGTATCATTTTTGGAACAAAAGTAGATCAATTGGGAACTAAAATATTTTTGCCTTTTGAATTGAAAAATAGTTTAGAGAAAACTACTTATCAGAACCAATCATTAGTTGCTAAAAGTAACACTCTACTTAGCTTTGAAAAAGAAACCCCGAGTTCATGGTGGAACAACGTTTATACTTATCTTTTTATACTTGCCTTTATAGTTCTGGCACATAATAAAATAGTGGATAAAATCTATCTTTTGATTTTATCTCTTATAGGAACCTTTTTTGTTTTTATGGGATTTTATTCATTTCACCACGAACTGGCGATGAATTATAATGTGCTTTTATTTAGCCCATTATTGTTGATTTTACTTCTTTTGTCAGTTATCAAAAACAAAAGATGGACGTATCGATTTGCAGTTTTACACTTACTATTTTTAGTAGTTTATGCTATTTTTCTAATTAATAAAGCACATTTCCTGATTGTTTTGCCCATGATTATTACAAGCGGGTTTGTTTTAGTGAGAGTTGCTATTCGAAACAAAAAGCGTATTCCGATTATAATCTAAATTATTGTCCGCGGTAAAATAAAACTGTAGTGATTGTTTTGAAAGTAATACTCAAATCAAGAAATATACTTCGATGTTTTATATAATATAAATCATACTGCAGTTTTACCAAACTTTCTTCGATAGACTCTCCGTAAGAATAGTTTACCTGAGCCCAGCCTGTAAGTCCTGGCTTTATAACATGTCTTGTTTCGTAAAAAGGCATTACACGTGCTATTTCCTCAACAAAAAATGGTCTTTCCGGCCTTGGTCCAATAACAGCCATATCGCCTTTTAAAACATTGAAAAACTGCGGCAATTCGTCTATTCTGGATTTACGCATCATTTTACCAAATGGAGTTATACGTCTGTCATTTGAAGTGGCAAAAACAACTCCGTTCGATTCAGAGTTTTCAACCATTGTTCTAAACTTATAAATTTCAAAAACAACTCCGTTTTTGCCCACGCGTTCCTGAGTATAAAATAGTGATCCCTTGTTTGCAAAAAGGTTTACAATATAAATGAGAGGAATAAAAATAAGACAAGCCAATAGACCTATAAAAGAAAACAAAAACTCCATAGAACGCACCAAAAACAAGTAAAGTCTGTTACTATTACTTCTGCTAAAAGGGAAAAACCTGTAAAAATCCCTTGCTATATAATGTACTGGAATTCGCTGTGTTTTGCTTTCATAAACCTGCGTATATTCACGGATCACGTTTCCGGATTCTAATAAGTGTAGTAATTGCTGGTATAGATCAGCAGTAATTCCGTCTGTTTTTTGAGAAGCAATCACAATTTCAGAAACTTGATTTTTAAGGACAAAACTTTCTAAGTCTTTCTTTTTAATTTCTTTTACATAGTGAAAATTTGAATTTTCCTCTGATATAGAATCTGAATTTACAAAGCCAACAATTTTATAGTGAGGGTCGACATTCTCTAATCCTAAAACCAATTCTTCAACCTGATTTTGATCACATATTAAAATAACATTTTGAGAAAATCGCTGTGATGCCAGGAAATAAACATAAAACAAACGCCATAACAATAATGTCCCGATTATTGTAAAATAAAAAATAAATATAATCAAACGCTGTTTTGGTAATTCCGGAGATAATACAGGCGTAAATAAATAAGCCACACTAGAAGCAGTTCCGGTAAATATTACACTCTGAAGAATTTGCAATTGATTACTTGCAACCTGCAAATTATACATTTCGAATATTAATCCGAAAACGTATACATAACTCACAAGTAAAATTATGCTTGTAAAATTATTTCTATCAAATACAAAGTAATTATAATTAAATATTAGGCTTAATATATATAATGCCGATAAAATAAAAACAGCATCAAAGAAAAGAAGTAATATTCTTCTTTCCGAAATTTCGAAATGCATTTTAGTAGTAGAGAACATTTATTAAGTTTGTTAGGGGCTTAAACTTGAGGCAAATGTATTATAAAAAAACAGATATTAGTCTACCGAATTCTCTGCTTTTTCAGGAATTTTAACCTGAACCAAAAGAAGTGATAATGCATATACAAAAGCTGGTGCAGCCGTTCGCATTGCAGCATGATTTATTGTTAAAAGCCAAAAAACAAAAAAAGACAAAAAATACAAATGTTGTCTGTTATTTATATAAAGAATAAAAGGGGTTACAACAAGTATTAGGAGACCAAAAATACCAAATAAACCATGTTCGCTAAACATGCGTGTAATCTCATTATGTGAAGCTACCTCTTCTCCAAATGCTTCTTTTCTAATTTGTTTTCCCATTCCTGCTCCAACACCTAAAAGAGGATTTTTAAAAAAAAGTTCTATTTCTTCGTTCATAATTCCTTCTCTTCCTCCTAAACGGTCTTTTTTTACTCGTCCTGCAGCATCCTGATTTGCATAACGTTTTTCTATAAGACCATTAGTTTGCAACGAAGAATAGGTCCAGACTCCAACTGCCATTAAACCTGTCAGAATAAAAACCAAAACAAACTTACTTTTCCCTTTTGCATTAGAAAATCTATACAACAAAAACAACAGACAAACAATCATAACGACTGCTGTTATAATTCCTCCTCTTGAAAAAGTAACAATACCTCTGTAAGTAATAAAGAGTAGTAAAAAGCTATTTATAAAAATTGTCATTTTTGATTTTGAGAACAGTACTAATTGTGTAAAAAAGACAAACATTCCTAAACCTAATGCAGTAGAAACCTGATTTGGGCCAAATCCTCCTGAAGTTTCAAAATTAGATTGTGTTCCTGTCACTACATCTCTGACACTAGGATTGAATAAAAACAAATATACTGTCGTACTCACTATTGGTAATCCCATCGCAACTACTACATTTTGTAAATCAGAAAATAGAATTCTTCTTTTAAACATATATATAGAAGATATGGCTAAACAAAACGGACCTGACAAATTAAAAACCAATGATTTTTTAATATCTATCGAAGGGTTAAAAACTGTAGCTGTAATTAAAATCCCCGGGATTAATAAAATCAGAAAGAACCAATATAGAAATGCATTTGTCGAAAAATTACTATATATCATGCCTAAGAGCATGAAAAAAATAACATTGACTTTTACAAATTCATTATTAAAATTACCTCCCGTCATTCGTAAAAAAACCTCCACGCCAACTAAATAAGCGGCGATATAAAGTACTTCGTTATTTGCATTTTTTGTTCTATAAACAATAAAAAAACCGGCAATTGGAATAAATAGCGCATATAATTTCGACAAAAGAGGTATTGCAAAAACAGCCAAAGCAATTACTGCATGAAGTACAAGCAGAAAGCTATAAGACAATTTTGTATTTTTCATCTTCATCTAATATTTTTTAAGCCGTAAAAGTAATTAAAGATTTCAACCATAAAAGATAATTGGAAACAATAGTCTCAGCACTAAAATCTTTTTGAACTTTATTATATAAATTCAAACCTATTTCATTTCTATATTTTTCTGACTCAATCAATTTTTCAATCGCTGCAACAAGCGCGTTAAGGTTGTTGGATTCTATTATTACCCCTTCTTTTTCAGAACTAATAATCTTTGAAATTTCCCCTACATTTGTGGCAATTACAGGCAGTCTATTCAATCCATATTCTAGAATTGCAAGCGGAAGTCCCTCTGAAACAGAAGGCAAAACACCTATCTGACATTGTAATAATGAAGAACTTATATTATTTGTTGTTCCGTAAAAATATACTGTATTTTGAAGTTGTAAATCGTTAACTTTTTTCTTTAATTGATGAGAATAAGAATCATTAAAGTCTTTTCCGAATAAATGAAAAGTCCAATCCGGGAATTTGTCTTTTAAAACATTAGCAGCATCAATCAATAATATATGATTTTTTTGCAGACGCAGATTTGCTACACAAATAATTCTTTTACTCTCAAATCCATTTAGTTGTACCTTTTCACTTGAAACAGAAGAATCCAGTATGAAGTTCGGTAAATAAATAATATTGGAGCACAATAAATAAGACTTTGCCCAGTTTTTTAAATCTGAATTTACTGAAATAATTCCAGTAAAAAAGAGTGAGCTAACTTTTAAACTTATATTTTTCCTAGAAGATAAATCCTGTGAGATCCCGTAATGATCATGCCAAATAATTTTAATTTTTGGCAAAATCATTTTTACTAAAACTGCAATAAAAAATGAAGAACTATGGGCATGAATTATATCAATATTATTATTTTTTAAATATTTTCGCAATCTAAAAACTGCTACAAAATCTATTTTTTTCTTTTTTTTCAAAAACAGATAAGAAACGTCTTTATCAATCTGATTGAGTAATAATCCTTCTTTACGAGATGCAATTAACCCTGAAAATTCTATTTTTTTAGATAATGCATTAGCATAATTTACTGCCATACGCTCCGCTCCACCTGTTTCTAAAGAATCTATAATTTGTACAATTCTCATTAGATCAATAGTTTTTTGATTTCAGTTTCAAAAAGATCTGTCGTGTAATTTTGCGACCATTGAATGGCTAAACTACTTTTAGTTAAAAATGCTTGTTCGTCACTTATTATTTCCTTTATCATTTTTACATCTTTATCTAAATCCATTTCTAACAAAACACCTCTATTACCATAATCCAGCATAGTTGGTAAACAAGAAACTTTAGTTGCAATAGGAACGCAACCCCAAAACATTCCTTCGGCAATAGCTTTTGGCCAACCTTCGCTTTTAGAAGGTAAAATAACAAAATGGCTTTCCTGATACGCTTTCTTTAAGATTTCCTTATTTTGATTTCCGTGTAAAACAATATAGTTTTCGAGCTTATTTCTTTGAATATAGTTTTCTAAAGTACTTCTTTCAGGGCCTTCTCCATATAAATTAAAAACTACATTAAATCCCTTTTCTATTAAATGTTGCATTATTTTTATTGCGTAAAGAGGATTTTTGCCTGAAACCAAACTACCAACAAAAATAAAGTCAATCGTGCTATCAAAACCTGTTTTTGATATAATTTCTTTTTCTGAATCTGAATAAGTAGCAGTAAAAAAAGGTTTTATATTTTTAGATTGATTTTTCCATTCTCCATATACCAAAACAGTCATATTTCGTGTTAAAAAAGTATTGCTTAAAATCCATTTTTGCACTTTATATGTAACAGGCTGTTTACTTTGAGAATCCCAATTTCCAGCGTATTTTGCTGTTTTTGTTTTGTTAGGAAATAAAACCTGAACCAAACAACCTATTAATCCCATATTGCCAGGGCAACGTAAATGAATATGATCAGCATTTTTGATTGCTAAAAATACTTTCCAAAAAATTATTGGTAATTTAAAAACTGAACCTAAAACATTCTTAAAATTAGTCAGATTGAAATCAGGAACCGGGCGAAAATCAATCTTGTTACGATCATAAGGAATATCAATTTCTGTTGGTTTTGTATTTTTTAATGGAGCAACTATAACTACTTCATCAATATATTTAAACCAAATGTCCATTTCGCGGACATAAGGTGCATAACCAAAATATTGATCTACATACTGAAGATGGTTAACATGCGTAATTATTGCAAATCTCATTATCTCATTTTTGGTTTGGCAATAAATAAACTCAGATAACCAATACTTCTTCCTAAAGCTTCAGTAAATGCAGCTTTTTTATTTTGCTCAGTGAAAACATTTGTAAAACGAATTAAAATTAAGAGAATCGTAATCGAATTCCATTTTAAATGATCTTCAAAAATTGGGTTTGGGTTCTTAATACGCCAAACATACCAGCCATTTTTAACTACCATTTTTCCATATTTATATTGATTTGGTCTTCCGGAATTGGCATGAAAATGGCTTAACTTTGCCGCTGTATTTAGATATAACTTACCTGTTTTTGCGACTCTTAATGTAAAATCTGCATCTTCATACAAACCGTATCCTTCAAAATAAGTTGAGAACGAAAATGTTTCAAAAATTAATTTTCTAAAAGAAGAAACTCCACCCATTAATTGTTCTACTTCATATATTTTATTACTAGGTGGTAAAAAACCAATACTTCTGCCATGAGAAAACAGAGGCGAAAAACCCGGAGGAGTATTACTGTCTAAGTTAAGTTTTTTACGCAAAACAAACCTGCTGCCATCTTTGCGTTTCCATCCGTCAAAGTAAAACTCATATATTGAAGGTTTATAATCAGCATTAACCTTTTCCCATTTTGTTTCATTAGTAATATAACCACCAACTCCTAAAGCTTCAGGATAAATTTCATACGTTTTTATTAATTCTTTAAAATAGTTATCTTCGAGAATGGTATCATCATCAAGAAAACAAACAATATCAATATTGTTTTTTACATTTTTAATTCCAAAATTTCTTTGTTTTGTAAGACCGCGATTCTGATCATCAACAAAAAAATACTTTAAGTTTTTAAATTGATTCTCATTTAAAATAATTTCCGTTTTATTATCGAAAGATCCATCGATAATTAAAATTTCATCAGGATATAAACATTGATTATTAACTGATTGCAATAATTTCAACAATGGTTCAGGGCGTTTGTAAGTACAAATAATTAAAGAAAATTTCATACGAAACTATTGCTTTTAAAAAAATCATGAAAAATTTTAAAATAAGAAACTCTATTTAAAGTATTGAGCCATAAGTTTCGATTTGAAATTTGCATCTTTATAAAATCTTTTTCATTTATATTCGCATGAAATTGTATTAACTCATTTACAATATTTTTACCCGAAACGATTAAACAATGACTATTCCAATCAATTAGATCGTTCAAAGGCAACCTAAAATCAGTATCTACCACTACAGGAATTCTTCCCATTGCTAACGTTTCATAAAAACGTACTGAAAAATTACCTGCTCCTCTTAAACAAAAAGTATAAGGAGAATTATTTATATTTTTTAAAAATTCTAAGGTTGTTCCCTCTTTCTCTTCAATAGTTTTAGCCCCAGCTCTGTATTGATCTCTCAAAATAAAGTTAGTTATTATTAAAGGCGACTTTTTTATTTTTTTTAAAAAATAAAATCGTCTACTTCCTGAAGGATAAAAAAACTGGTAATCTGTATGCTCTCTTTTTAAAAACCTATTAAGATTATGAAATAAAAAAAGCAATAATTCTTTAATCCATTTCAATGGTGAGTTATTTGCATGACCAACAAAACCAATGGTAGGCAAATTTGTTTTTGGCAAAGCTTCAAATGCTTTATTCAATGCGACATAAGGATCTGATACAAATGAAGGAAATATAAATGTTTGAATATTTAATTTACTATCAAATCCTCCCAGACGAAAAGTAAAAACATTTTTTTTTAGAGTTTTACCAAAATCACCCCCACTATATAGCCACACTTGTTTATGATTTACATTACCTTTTTCAATGAAATCTAACAGGACATTGGTTTCTTTGTTTTTAAAAAAATAATTAATATCAACTGGTACTACCACAATATCTGACTCGTCGATTTTATCTACAAGTACATAACTTTTAGAAATGTCTAAATTTTTAAGATAACACAGATCAAGTAATAAAGGAAAGATGATTTTTCTATATTTTTCTGTAACATAAGCTTTGTCTGTGAAAATTTTAATCATTATCTCTTAATTTAATTGCCCAATATGTACTTGATTCCCATCTCTGTTTAAATTTTTTAAAAAAAATAAAATAATGGCTGATTGATTCGTTTTTTAATGTTTTTAGAAATAAAATCGTTTTATAATTTAACAGCTGTTCTATAGTACTATGCTTCATTTTCATGTGCATTAATGTTGGACTAGGCTTGGGTTGAATAGAATCATTTTCCCAGGCTAAAACTGGTTTTACTCTAAAACCGCCAACCGGAGCTTTTAAATGTAAAATTGAAAGACTAGGAAAGTAAATAATATCCGCACCAATATTTCTTAACTGCATGCCATAATCCGTATCTTCTCCAAAGCCAAATTCCAATGCCATATCAAAAGAAACAAATTTTAACAATTCAGCTTTTAAAACACTATTTCCTGAACCAAAAATTCTAGATTGATGAATATTACAATATTTTAAAATTTCATTCTTTTGAAGATAGGAAGTCATAGCTACCTTTGTCCCAAATTGTTTTATTTGTAAAAATATTTCTTCTAATAAATTTGCTTCAAATCTATTATCATCATCATTCAGGAATACCCACTCACTTTCTACTTGATTAAGTGCAACATTTCTTGCATTGCAAGCTCCTGCCCGATGAGTAAATGTATGCTTAATAACAAAAGGCCAATCTTCAGATGTTAAATAATTTAAGACTGAAACGCTTCCCGGCAAGGGATTTTGCTCAACAATTATAACATTTTTAGGCAGATACGTTTGCCTAGATAAATCCTTTAGTACATCATACAAATATTGTTCTCTTCCAATAGTCGGAATAATAACATCAATAGTTCCGGAATGAGTTACATTTAGCGAAGAACAAACCTTAATAAAATCCAGATTAATATTATTATTGTTTCTATTCTTAAAAAAAAAGCTATATAAAAATGGTAAAAGTAGAAATCTAAATTCATAAATAGCAAAATTAAGAAACAACAAAAATATCCATCGCATTCTGTAATGTTGTTTTACGAATCTAAAAAGAGTATAATTTGAAGGTTTTAAAATTAAACGCAATTCATTTTTTAATAACAATTTTGGTTCTGAATAACAAAGTAACCCCAAAGATGTACATACTTTAGCTAATGAATTTAAATAATAATCAAAGTCAGAATCTAGTTTTATTTTTTTACTAATCTCTAAAAGCACTGATGCATGGATAATCCCTACTAAACTACTCATTTGCCAAGTTGGATAACTTACATCTTTATTGATTTTGATAAAAGGAGATTCGTCAACATAACCTATTTTTTGACCTAAAAATTCAGTTTTTCCAGGATTGTAAGACAGCATCATTTTATCATGATGAGAAATTGCGTTTATATCTTCTAAATTTAAATTTGATTCGAACCTTTCATTGCACCAAACAATTTTTGAATCGGGATATAGAAAAGCAAGTTGAGACATTACAACAGATAGTTTTGCATTCTTATCATAAGACAAAATTTTATTTTCATTTGAAATAACCTTTACAGCTCTGGTTCCGTTATGATATAATACTATCAAAATTTAACTATTAAATGATTTATAAAACTCCATATTTTGTTTTGCTAAGACTTGTATATCAAAAAACTGTTCTACTTTTTTTCTTGCTAAAATTTCGGTTTTTAAACGTAAAGTTTCATCTTCTAAAAAATCATTTATCCTTTTTGCAAAAAGAACATGATTTTTAGGATTTACTAAAAAACCATTTTCCCCATCATCAATCATTTCACTAGCCCATCCAATATCTGATGCTACTATTGCTTTTTCCATAGCCATCGCTTCCAACCAAGAAACCGGAAAAGCTTCTGCAAACGAAGGGAATACACAAACTGTTGCCTGCTGTACTTTTTCTTTAATTGCATCATAAGGAACACTTCCCAAATATTGTACATTTTGAATAGCTTTCTTAGAAAACAATTCCTGCATCATTTTCCAGGTTGAAAGACTTCCCGAAACAATATCCCGGACGTCTTTACCAACTAAAATTAATTTAGCAGCAGGATTATCCTCAATGACTTTATTAAAAATAAAAGGTAATTGCAGAAGTCCCTTTTTACGAATTAAACTTCCGAAATATAATATCGTTTTCTCGTTATAGTGTTCTTCATTATTTGTCTGAAACAATTTGGTATCGATAGGATTTGCAATAATTACAAATTTTTTATTAAGGTCAAAAATACTATTTGTTGTATCTGCTGTATATTTACTCACAGACAAAAATCCATCGGCTTTTTGCAATGCTCTTTTTTCATGAAACCTATTAATCCATTTTACAGGACGATTATCTAAATGACAGAAATAAGTATCTGATCCATGCAATCTTATAATTATCGGACAGGATTTTGGCTGAATAAAAGATGTAATACCTGTCCAATCCGGAGCCTCTACTAAATCAATTTCTTGTCTTTTATAAAGATCATTAATGATTAGTTCTATTTTTTTTCTAGTCAAAAACCAGGATAACCCTTTGATTTTTACATTTTTTATTTGTTGAATAATGATACCATCATCATCAAAAACACCATCTTCTTTTTGCCCGTATACAAGAACTCTGACCACTGCTCCTTGCTCCAACAATCCCATTGCCAGATTTTTAATACTTGTTCCTATTCCTCCAGAATTACCTGTAGCAGAATGTGGATACTCTGGTGTCAAAAAAGCTATCTTCATATTATTTGTTAAAAAAATCTTTTAAGACTCGAGTTGTAAATATTCTTGCTCCAGCGTCTGTCATGTGCCCACAAGACGAAAAATATTTATTCTCTACAACTACATGTTCGTAATTGTGAATTTCCGGATACGTTTTTTTTACTTTATCAAAATAATTCATCCCTACGACATTTTCACACATTGGAGTCATTACAGTTATTAAATTGATATTATTAGCTTTACAGATATTTTTAATTTCTTCATAGTACTTGTTATGTGGCAAGGGATTTAAATTAACAATATTATTTTTCATATTGCCATTCTTATGCTTTTTTAATGGATAAAATCCTAAGTTATCTAAAGCATTTGTTTTTTCCTTACTTTCAATTTTAAAAATTTCTCTAAAACCAATTTTCGAATCGTACTTTATATATCTGTAAAACGGAATATAATATAGTTCATTGAAATTTTTTTGACCCGAAAAATGCTCTTTAATAACGTTTGAATTATGTATATAAGGCAAAAATTTTGCAGAAACTCCATCAGATTCCTGATCATTAGAAAGATTTAAATCAGCCTCAAGAATTATATTTTTTATTTTATATTTTCTTTCGATCATTAATTTCAAAAGTAATGACGATTCAAACAAATGGCCTCCACTCATACCGTAATTAAAAGTTTTTAATCCAACATTTTCAAACATCTGAGAAACAAAATGATTATTAGCTCTTGATGAGCCTAAAACTATAACATCATATTTTTGTGCTTTTGAGTTAATTACAGTTTCTATTTTTCCTCTATTTTTAGATTGCATAAAAATAGCTGTGTAAAGACCATCAAGCGCAACAGCAATCAAAGTGATTACCACAATAATTTTAGTTATATAAATTAAAAAACGTGTCATTAAAATTGAAAATATATAAATTCTTTATAATCTGAAAAAGTTCCGAATGCCATTATAGCTATTATCGCAAAAGCCAATTTTAGCATATTTCTTTTTCCTGAAAGCGGTTCAACTTTGGTGCGATTATTCCATTCGACCAAAACAAAAATGCCAAGAATTATTAATAATTCATAGCTATAACGTTCATTATCTAAATATTGAAAACTAAAATCTTTACTTAAAATCATACGTTTTAAATACAAAATCGCATCTGTGATTGTCTTGGCTCTAAAGAAAATCCACGCTATACAGGTTAACGAAAAAGTATATAGAATACTTATTATAACTTTTGCCGAATTAAAATTAAATTTCAGCTGAATAGCTTCCATATTATTTCGGTTACTATTTGATAAAAGCAATGGTAAAAAGTAAATAGCATTTATAAATCCCCAAGCCAGATAAGTCCAATTGGCGCCATGCCAAAATCCGCTTACAACAAAAATGATAAATGTATTTCTAATCTTCATCCAGATTCCACCTTTACTCCCACCTAACGGGATATACAAATAATCTCGAAACCAAGAGGATAATGAAATATGCCAACGTCTCCAAAACTCTGCAATATCTCTCGAAAAATAAGGGTAATTGAAATTTCTAAGTAAATCTAATCCGAACAGTTTTGAAACTCCTAAAGCAATATCTGAATATCCTGAAAAGTCTCCATAAATTTGAAATGCAAAATATATAGCTCCCAAAATAAGTGAGAAAGAATTCATCGAAGTATAGTTGTCGAAAATCGCATTAGCATAAGTAGCACAAGTATCTGCAATGACTACTTTTTTTACTAATCCCCAAATAATCTGACAGATCCCTTCTTTGGCTTTTTCAAAATCAAACTCTCTTTTGACTTTTACCTGAGGCAACAAATGTGTTGCTCTTTCTATAGGGCCGGCAACCAAAAGAGGAAAGTAACTTACAAACAACGAATAATCTATAAAATTATACTCGGCTTTTATTCTTTTCAGATAAATATCAATTACATAAGACAATCCGTGGAAAGTGTAAAATGAAATTCCGACAGGAAGAATAACATTTAATAAAATTGGGCTTGCCTGAATGCCAACTGAATTTAATAAATCTGAGAAGGAAGCTGCAAAAAAATTATAGTATTTAAAAACACCTAAAAAACCTAAATTTACCGAAATACTAAGCCAAAACCAAAACTTGCGGCTTGCTTGAGATTTTCCTTTTTCGATTTGAATTCCGGTGTAATAATCTAAAAAGGTAGAAAAAACCAGTAAGAACAAAAATCTCCAATCCCAACAAGAATAAAAATAATAGCTGGCTACAATTAACAAAGTATTTTGCGTGCTTTTCGTTTTATTGAATACAAACCAATACAAGAAGAAAACGATTGGTAAAAAAATAGCAAAAGCTAAGGAATTAAAAAACATATTTGAGGTCTAACTTTAAATAGATTAAATTTATGGATTTTAGATTATTAACTCAAAATAGTTGTCAACCATTTGAGATAATGAAAAAGCGTGCAAATTATCATTAATATCTGAATTATTATCCAGAATATATTTTTGATTTAAAATGTTTTTCAAAATTCTTTTCAATTGGTCTGTTTTAGTCGCTTGAAATAAAAATCCGTTTTCATTTTCTTTAATTAGTCCTAGCACATTTCCCTCTTTTAAAGTTGTAACAACTGGCAAATTGCATATTAAACTTTCGAGAACAACATAACAAAATGTTTCACCATGAGAAGGATGAACTAAGAAATCGTAATGAGAATAAATTTGATTTAAATTTGAGACACTTCCTTTAAAGTTAAAGAACTTTTGAAGTGAGAATTTTTCAATCATTTCCTCTAGTTCTTCCTTATAATATCCTTTACCATAAATATCAAATGAAAAATCAAGACTATTTCTTTCTTCCATTTCATTTACTGCCAGAATTAAATCCTGAATCCCTTTTTCTTTTCTTAAATGAGAAACTACGATAAATTTATTAGACGTAGAAAAATTTTGTTTCTTCGTATATTTTGCAAAATCTAATCCATTTGAGATGATTTCTATTTTGTCCCTTAAGTGATATCCAAAATCTCTTACAAGTTCTTTTTTAGTAGATTCTGAAACCGCTACAAAAACATCAATGTATCTTGAAAACAAAATTCCTTTTAATCTCTTATTTATTCTTTTTTTGAATGGGTATCCGTATAAGGGTCTTGGATTATGATCAACTGCAATAACCTTTGCATCTGTAAGTTGCTTGACTTTATAAAAAAAAGGCGTACATAATTCTACAAAATGAGTAATGATATGTGAATATTCAGTTTTAAGTTTGCAAAAAGAGAGAAAATTATTTTCTGTTTGACACTCATAAATAGTTAATTTTGAATACTCCCCATGATTACATTGGTTAGGAAAAAACCAATCTACTTCAAAACCATTTTCTTTGCATTTTTTATCAAAATCCCAGAAAAAATAATCCATGCCTCCCACTCTTTCCGGAAGCAATTCATAATTACAGATTACGGCTATCTTACTCATTAGTTTTATTTAGTAAACGTTTATGCAAGTATTTACTAATCTTAGTTTCTATTTTTTGAGTATAAAGAATACTTAAAGTAATCATTACAATTATTATTAAGATTGGTACTATAAAGCTATTTGGATAAAAAACAGTAACAATATTCCGAATCCAAACAATTCCAATATATTCATGAATAAGGTAAAGAAAGTAAGATGAGAAACCGACTTTAGTAATAAATCTGTTTTCTAAAAAATGTAAAGTTTTAGGATAATATATAAAACCAAAGAAAAGAAAAAACATAATTATGCTTGATATAAAATCCGGTAAATTAAAATTGTAGTTAATAATAAAAAAACTCATTATTAGCAAAAATATGTATAGTTTGTATTCTTTATTTTTATAGAGCATATAAAACAATGCTCCAGACAGAAAAAAGACCAAATGCTTTATAAGGTTGAATAGATTAAATAATTTAGTAAAATAATCAAATTGATCAAAGCCAGAAAAAAGCAATGCATAATATAAAAAAATAGCTCCAAAAGAAGCTATAATAAAATTTCTTTTAAAATTTTGTTTACTTGAAAAGTAAATAATACTGGCAAAAGTATAAAACTGGATTTCCGGCCATAGACTCCAGTAATCATAGTTGATATAGCTAAAGTGATTTGGAATACCTGAAATTAAATTATAAAGATTAGGAGGTAAAAATGTGATACTAATCATTAAGTTTCTAAAATGGTTGTCCGGAAATGTATTATAATGATCAAATATTAGTAAAAAACAATATGTTAATACAGAAGCAACCAATATAGAAGGGAATAGGCGAATGAACCTCTTTTTCCAAAAAGATATAAAATCCTGTGTTCCTTCTAATGAATAACAAATTACAAATCCGCTTATTATGAAGAAAAAAGGAACTCCCTTAAAGCCATAATGAAAATAGTTTCCACCAAAATAAGGGTACACAGGGTCATTCCAACGATAAAAATAATGATATAAAATCACTGACATTATTGCTAATGTTCTAAAGCCATCCAGAATAGTTATTCTATTATTAGAATTTATTTGTTTTAAATTGTGCATAAAATTTCAGCAATTCTTTTACTTGTGTTTTGTAATAATCCCCCAATTTGCAATTCAATAAATTTGGCTCTTTCTATTTTTTTAAGATCAATATTATTTAAAATTTTATTGATTGCTTCGAGATATTCTTCTTCATTCTTTACAATATCTGTTGAATTTGAATCTACCAGTTTAGACAAATGTTCATATTTTAAAAACTTTTGATCATCAAACCATCCATTGGTTTCATTTCCAAAAACAGGATTTATCACCGGTTTATCAAAAAGAAAAGCATCTAATGTTATCGTTGACAAAACATTAATAGATAAGTCGCAATGTTGCAATAACGATTTTAAATCGTTGAGATCTGCAATAGATGGCACTCTTTGTGTCCAAGATTCCTGATGTCCTTCTCTACTAATATTCCAGTCTGGAAAATTCCATACTATAAAAGGATATTTTTCAATACATTTTTCAAATCGGGTTGGTTCTTCTGCAGGAGATGTTCTCACGATAAGATTAACCTCCTTTGCCAATTTTTTTTGCGCTATAAATTCAGCCAAAATTTCTAAGTAAATGGGGTCATTTTCACTACTGGCATCATTACAGGTAAAAAAAATTGTTGGTTTATCTGGATTTAATCTAAATTTGTTCTGAAAAACATCTTTATTGTAGCCGTACTTATTTAAAACATAAGGTTCGAATTGTGGTGTTCCAACAACCATTATGTGATTTTCCTTTACAGATTGATAAAAACTTAATAATTCTTGTTTCATCAAATTGCTCCAAACAAGATAAAAGTCAAAATTACCTGCCATTCTGCCTTTTGATGCAAGGTTATCCCAACTAAAAATAAAAGCGGAAGTCTTTATTTTTACTTTTTCTGCAGCGTATATAAGCGGCGCTATAAATGGTGGGCGCTGATGTGTAAAAAACAATAATGAAATATTATTTTCTTTTAATAGCGTTATGTATTGCTTTGTTATTGCATTAGACCGAAAGGTTTTTTGCTGCCATTTGTTGTATTGAAGAATCCAATTTTCAGAATGAAATATTTTGGTATATTGATGAATAAATCGGGTTGCATAACCTCTTGGATTTTTGGCTTTTGATTGGGTAATATTTAAATTATCAGCAATACCAAAATTGCCTTTTGCATGCATTTGTAAATGGGTAACTTCCTTGGCTTTTCTAAAAAACCAAGTATAGAATGATTCTTCAAAAACTTCTAATTCTATAATTTTAGAGTTTAAATTGAAATTATCATAAACTTTTTTAGGCAAACATGAAAAAATGATTACTTCATCAAAATTAGCTTTTGCTTCATAAATAAAATCGCTTAATATAAAATTGCGAAATCCAACTCCATCAGTAATAACAACACCTAAATTTTTCATCAATTTTATTTTAAACTTCCTATTCTACCATGATCCGAGTAAGATCTATGCACTATAAATTCATTATCGAGAGGTTTTTCTGAAAGGAATGTTATATCGCAAAAATATTTTTCCTCAACAGGATTTAATCTCCACGGTACGATATTTTTATGATCCAATGTCCAGTTGTTTTTCTCTAATTGTTTTGTTTTCAAATCATTCCAGGATGTAATATAATCTATCCATAAATAACCTAATTTCCAAGCTTGTTTTTCCAGATTTTCCAGATTTTCGATATCTGTAATTCTCAGTCCGCCAACATTTTCCTGACTTATAGCTCTGGATCCGTCTTCTAAAACTATTCCTCTTATAAAAGGCTGTTGAAAATAATGCGTGTCTTTTTTAATTAAATGATCTACATCTACCTCAACTTTTTTACAAACTGCATCGAAACTGGCTTCAATAAGATTAGGATTTATTTTTACATAGCGAACTAAATCATAATACCTTACCCAACGCATATTTTTATACAGTCCTAATCCAGCCTCATTTGCCGCAGTTGCCGCAAGAGGATAATAATTTCGGGCTAATTCATATAGCTTGCCTAATACCCCTTTTCCACGGCATACTTCATTAAGAAATACATTGATTATCCAGGCAAGTCCACCTCCAAAATTGGCGCCAACATGACCTACGACTATTCCTTGCTCGTTTAAGCAAATAAAAGAACGTCCATAATTTTTGTCCCCAAACTGCCAATCCCAAAATTCCTTGTTGTGAAGTGGGTGATTTTCTCTATAAATTATTTTAAAAAAAGATTCTAAAATTTCCCAATCTTCTAAGGTTGCTTCTCTGGTTATCATATTTTATTATAATTTTTTCCTCCTATTAAATCGTTACAATCAAATCTATTTAATAATAATGGATTTTCGCCTGAAATATTAATTCCTCTCCTGGTTGTAAAACCTATTTTATAACCTTCTTTCTTTGCAAATTCTACAACTAAATCTGTACAGGTTTCTAGTGTACCATAAGGATACGAAACGGCATTTATGTTTGAATTGGTAAGTTTTTCTAAATATGTTTTTGTTTTTTGAAGTTCAAATTTAATGCCGTTTTCCGATAATAATCCCAGCGGATAATGATTGTGTGTATGACTTCCTAAATATCCTTTTTGGGCAAGATCTTTTAAATTTTGCTCCGTCATGTAAAGCGATTCCAAAACATTATTTTCATCAAAATGAATATCAAATAATTCTTTTATAATTTGTTCCTGCTGTTTAAAATTGAGTTTAAAATTTAAGATGTATTTTAAGATGGCACTTTTTTCATCATCATATCTATAAATGGCTTGTGCATTTCTTTTTTCTAAATCTGAAAATGGAATATCTACAAGTTTCTTTAAAAATTCATCGGAAGAAATAATTGATCTTAACAAATGTATTTTATGAACGGTACTTACTTTTTTCTCTTCATGATTAATCGAGTTTACAAAAAAAATAGCCGGGATATCGAGCTCTTCTAAAATAGGCAGGGCAAGATCAAATTGTTCTTTTAGTCCATCATCAAAGGTTATAAATAAAGTATTCTCTTTTGAGTCCAGTATTTGATCAATATTGTCTATTAGTTCGATTGTATTGACAAAATCTCCCTGATTTTTTAAAAGTAATAGCTGCTTTTTAAATTCATTGGGGGTTTGCCCAAATATGCTGGGATAATTGGTTTTAAAATCAGGTCTTATATAATGGTAGTTACTAACGGTGAGCATTAATGATGGCTATTATTTCATTATGGTTGGAGTCAAATTGAGAAAATGTGATTAGAATTTTGGAATATACTTTTCTATTTTTCTTTTAAATTTGAAGATCTCTTTTTCTATGGTAATAATAATTGGATAATTATCAAAATAATCATTACCTCCTTTAAAATGAATTAGGTCTTTTTTTTCCTTTACAGCATCTGGTCTATCTAATCCTAAAGTCTTTATCTGATTTACTATAAAAGGAAATAATTGGTATTCATTTAAAACTAAATCTCTGGCTTTTGAGATCGCATCCAGATTTTCTTCCCATTTATTAGAGTTTACAGTTTCTTTTAAAAATAAGTCAATATGCTTATCATTAGGATCTATCTGAATAAAAGAATTTTCAGGAAAATAATCCTCAATTCTGTTACAGCCAAAATACAATGGCATCGTATAACTTAAAAAACAATCTGTAATTTTTTCTGTCCAATTATAATCACTTTGAAAATTTTCGTAAGCGATGGCATATTTAGCTGTATTTAATACGTCCCATTTATCATTAACAGGTTTTATTCCTCTTCCATAGAGATGAACAAAAGACAAAGGCTTAATAGTGTCTAAAAAATCCATTCTTTTATTATGTCCCTTTGATGTTCTTTGATTACTTGTTACCCAGACAATCTTATTTTCTTTCTGTAAGCTCTCAACTTTTAAATCCTTAAGAAAATCAAAATCTTTGTCGATATGCCAAGGCAATGCACCATGAGAAAGAATATTATTTTTTTTTATTTCAAATTGGTTAAAAATCCACTTTACATTTTTATTTGCATACTGCCTATATTTAGAAACCTCATTTGCCGGTTCTAAACAAATATGTATAATATTGTTTTTATTTACTTGTATAGAAAAATCATTTTTAGGATATTCTAAAATTACCAGATAATCGCATTCTTCGATAACATCTTCTGTAAATGCATATTCACCCCATTTCATAGTATGATTGGGTGTCTGTCTCTTGAGGTCAGGATAACTGAAATAACGCTCTATTTTTATTACCATATTTTAAAGTCAAATCTGTTCATATGTTTTACGAGTTCTTTTCCTTTAATGTTAGTAATCAAAATCCGATTGATTTTTTTACTTAATTTATTTCTATAATTTGAGTAATTGTTATTCGCTAGCAGCATTCCTAAACAGTTTAGTTCTTCAACAACTTTAAGTGTCTGGTCATTATATGAACCATGAGGTAACGCCAAATATGATATTGGTTTTGTAATTAGTTTATTTAATTTTTCGATTGAATATCTTAATTCCTCTTTCTGTTCCTGATAACTTAAATTCTTAAAAGGGTAATGATTATGTGTATGTATCCCAATATCTATTAATGGGTGATTAGAGATATATTTAAGTTCTTCATTACTTAATGATCTAAAATGTTCGTTATCGAAAAAAGGGATTTTATTTAATTTTTCGAATTCTAAAAACCATCTTTCCTTTTTCTCGGTTGCTAGTTTACTGATAAAATTTGAAATATCGGCATAAGAATGCATTTTTTTTGATACTTTTTCTTTAGTATCCGGAAGATAAAAAAAAGGTTCGCAATACATATAGTCAAATACAAAACGATCCCACCAAAACTCTTTTTTACTATCTATATTTAATGTAGTTACAAAAATAGTTGCCGGTATTTGATATTTTTCTAAAAGAGGCAAAGCATTTAGTAAATTATCAGCATATCCGTCATCAAAAGTAATAACTATTCCTGTTTTTTTTAATGCACTCCAATCATCTGACAGTCTAAGAATTTGATAGTTTTTTTTGAAATAGCAAAGCTGCTGTTCAAAACTAACCAGATCAACTGTTAAGTATTTTAATTCATTTCTAACCTCATTACTTATTCTATGATACAGTACCACTAAAACTGGTTTTCCTGATAGAATCCGTTGTTTTGCTTTGTTGAGTTTGTAATATATGGTTTTAAGTTTAGTTTTCATTAATTAGATAAATCTCTAAATTGTTTTTGGTGGTTCAATTGCCAAATATCTGCTTTTTGAAGACATTCAAGAAATAATAAATTACTATTTCCTTCGCCAAAATCATTTTCTACATTTTGAACTTTGTGCGAATCGATAACAGAAAGTGCTTCTTTTATGCCTTGCTCAGAATAATCTGTATTGATTATATCTGCATGAACTGCTCTATTTTGCTGGCGCGTCCCGATATTTATAATTGGAATGCCATAATATGGTGCTTCTCTTATTCCTGCACTGCTATTGCCTATAATGAATTGACTATTTTTTAGTAATGTTAAAAAATATTCGAAACGCAGCGAAGGAAAAATTCGGAATCTTTTATTTTCTTTTAATCTTTTGTATTCGTCAAGAATAAATTGGCTTCCTAAATCGTTGTTAGGAAAAATAACAATGTAATTATGATTGTCTTGCAATAGCGAAGTCACAAAGTTTTCGACATGTTGTTTCATTTCCTTGATTTCAGTCGTAACGGGATGAAACATTCCTATTGCATAATTTTCAAAATCAATTTTGTAATAAGTCTTTACAGTTTCTAAATCAGGTAATTGATTTGAAAACATAATATCAACATCTGGCGAACCAATGGTAAAGATTGATTCTTTTATTTCTCCCATTTGTATCAATCTTTTTTGGGCTTGCTTGTTCGACACAAAATGAATATGACTCAACTTACTCACACTATGACGAATTAACTCATCCACAGTACCTGAAACTTCGCCCCCTTCTATGTGTGCCACTAAAATATTATTTAATGATCCAACAATGGCTCCTGCTAATGTTTCGACCCTATCACCATGAACAACTATCATATCAGGTTTTACATCTTTGCAATAAATCGACAATCCTTCGATTGTTTTTGCCAAAGTCAAATCCATTGTCGTTTCATGTGTATGGTTTTTAAAAGTATGTATGTTTTTAAAATTACATCTTTCAATTTCAATTAATGTATAACCATAAACTTCCTGCAAGTGCATTCCGGTAATGAAAACATAGACTTCAAAATCTTGTTGCTTTTCAAGAGTCTCAATTAGGGATTTTATTTTGCTAAAGTCGGCACGAGTGCCAGTAAGAAATAGAACTTTTTTTACTGAATTACTCAAAATTTCTCAGGTTTATTAGATAAAAATTTCAACAAAAAAAAGAATCTTTTAAAAGCATAAAATGATTCTACCAAAAATATTTTACCCCATTTTAGAATTGATCCTATCAAGCCTTTGATCACACTTTTATAACTATTAGAAGTATTCCATAATTGATATCCTCCTATCGTTTCATTTTTAAATCTAAAAAAATTTTGTCTATGACTTCTATCAATATCATAACAAAAAATAGAAGGTGAAAACTCGATATCAAAACCATTTTTGATAACTCTCACTGACCATTCTTTATCCTCCATTGTTGTTATATCATCTTTAAACTTATGTAATTCCCAAACTTCTTTATTGAATGCTGAACCACAAAAAATCAAACCCGATTTATTTGGGTCTGTTTTTGAAGAAATAGAATTAATGTAATTTTTAAAATCATTCTTATTATGCAAACATCGCAATCCTGCTAAATTATTATTTTCGTTAAATTTCTTTATTATCAATTTAAAAAAATCATGACTAACTGGATAAGCATGAGCACTAAAAATGACCACAATATCATTTAAGGCAGACTCTGCTGCTAAATTTGCACTGCCTCCGTAACTAAATTTTTTAATCTGTACTAGCTTTGCATTGTATTTATTGATTACTTTTTCGCTATCATCATCAGACATATTATCAATGACAATTATCTCATCGATATCTTCCTGATAACGCTCTCGCAAATTTTTAAGTAAAAATTCCAACGCTTCAGATTGATTTTTATTTCTAATTACAACAGATATTTTATTCAAAATGCGACTTGGTTAATTGTTCATCGTTTGCAATATCTTTTAAGGCCACTTTTCCCAGCAAATCATTAAAATATTCTGCCAGAATTTCGCCAGTTCCAGGGCGCTTCACCCAGATATTATCTTTAGTAAAAACGTCTCCTTTTTTTATGTTTTTAATTGTACAAACAGTTGCAAATGCAAAATCGATAGTAACTTGTTCTTCAAGAGCTGGTTTTTTTGTTCCACCACGCATTAAAGCAATTTCTGCAGATGATACAATTAATTCCTTACAAGCTTTTTCATCCATACTGCAAACAATATCAGGGCCTTTTCTTTGCATATGATCTGTAAAATGCCTTTCTAAGATACTTGCACCTAAAGCTACAGCACCTAAACACGCATTATTGTTTAAGGTATGATCACTTAAACCAAATATTTTATCGGGAAATGCTTCGTGTAATTCTATCATTGCACCAAAACGTACTAAATGAATTGGTGTTGGGTATAAGTTTGTCGTATGCAACAATGCTACGGGAATATTATATTTGTCGAAAATAGCAACTGCTTTTTGAACGCTTTCTATCGTATTCATACCAGTGCTTAAAATTACCGGTTTCCCGAATGAAGCGATATGTTCCAGTAACGGGTAATTGTTACATTCTCCGGAACCAATTTTATAGGCCGGAATATCAAATTTCTTTAATCGTTCTGCTGCAGCACGGGAAAATGGTGTCGAGATAAAAATCATCCCTTTACTTTCGACATAATTTTTAAGTTCTAATTCTTCATTTTCATTTAGAGAACAACGCTCCATGATTTCGTAAATAGAAACATCAGAATTACCGGGAATCACTTTTTTTGCAGCTCCACTCATCTCGTCCTCTACAATATGTGTTTGATGTTTTACTACTTCAGCACCTGCACGTTTTGCCGCATCAACCATTTCTTTGGCAACTTGCAAAGAGCCTTCATGATTAATCCCAATCTCGGCAATGACTAAAGGAGGGAAATCCGGTCCAATTTTTCTTCCTGCAATTTCTATATATGAATTCATAAAGTAGATTTTACGATTTTAAATGTTTATGGTATAAATATTCTGTATAGTCAAAATCGGCTTGTGTATCAATATCAACATTGGCAAAAATATGATCTATTTCGAAAGGAAAAGCATTTTTAGAAATAATTATATCATCAAAAACTAATCTGGCTTTTGCAATATATAATAAACCGTTTTCAAAATACAGAGGATCAAGATCCTGGCTTCTTTGACCTATTTCGTAATTATACGGAACAAATTTCTGATCTATTATTTTTCCAAATTTCCTATGATTTCTCGTAACCGTAAATAAGCTTTCATACTTTTCTTTTTCGTATAAGTCAAACGTTTCTTTTAATAAGTTTTTTGGCCGGAGTGGATTGGTAGGCTGAAGCAATACTATATTTTCTACATCTGAATCAATATTTTGAAGAACATGTTTCACTGCGGAAATAGTGGGTTCAAAATCTCCTGAAATTTCCTCTGGTCTATCAATAACTTTTGCTCCAAACGCTAAAGCAACTTCTTTTATTTTTTTATCATTTGTCGAGACATATACTTCGTCTATCATCTTATTATTTGCTTTAGCATATAAAATACTATGTGCCAATAATGGAATCTGATCTAATAAAAGTACATTTTTATTAGTCAATCGTTTTGATTCTCCCCGAGCCGGAATAATAGCTATAGTTTTCATATAAATTATTTATCTTCTGGTTTCCAGTATAATTTTGTATCTTCTAATTTTTGATATTTCTTATATTCCTGCATTGATAATCTATTTGTATTTTTAATGATTTTTGGAGTAGAAAGAAACAAATTTATCAAGGCAAAAAAGATAGCTTTTAAAGCTTTTAAGTCTCCTTTTAAAACTTTGGTTTTAAATTGTACCATTAGTGAATATCCTAACTTTTTAGGAATAACCGAAAGTGGATAAAACAAAAAATACAGATACCAGCCGGAACGCAATGATCTTTGTAAACGCAAGCTATAATCTGTATTTTTTTTTCTGGATTTTAAATCTACTCTGTGATTCACTAAAATTTCAGGTAAATAGTATACATTCCATTTCTTTTTAAACATCTGAAAGGAAGCAAAATCTTCTTCACCATAAAAAACAAACCATGCAGGATAATTTGGAATATCTCGCCAAGCCGACATTCGCCAAACATTTGCTCCACCGGCAAAACTTTTCGTTTGATGTAAAACTTCATTACAATTAGTTGTTTTTGGCTCTTCTAAATTCCAGTAAATCCTAAAACTGAACAATCCTGCTTTAGAATTTTCAGTAAAAGCTTTCTCTAAAATTTCTAAAGGATTTTTGGTAACAAAATGTAAATCATCATCAATAGAAATGGCAAACTCAGATGTTACTAAATCCATTAATCTATTTCGGCTATAAATTAATCCTTTGCTTCTTTTATTCTGTATCAATTGAATTTCGGGATAATTCTCCTGAATAAATGAATAAGTTTCATCTGTCGAGCCGTCGTCACAAATAATACACGTTACATCTTCCCGATCTAATAAATACTGGATTTTTTGTAGTGTAAAATCCAAATCATCTTTGCGGTTTTTAGTTGTAATAAGGATAGAAAATCTTTTTTCAGCCTGCATTTATTTAATAGTTTCTAATCATGTGTTTAGGCAATTTTTTATTAACCAAAAATATTTTCATTATCCGTTTAATTGAAAAAATTTTCACAAATACTCTGTTTTTTATGAAATATAATATCTTGCTAGTTTTTCTTCTTTTCTTAAAATCATGTCTAAAAACTACATTTTCTCTTTCAGTTTGATTGGATTTCTCTAGCATCCAATCTTCAATAACATTTCCCATGTGATAGGCATAATTTTCCTGAGTTGTAACTCTCCAGTAATCTTTATCAAGGGGTAATTTATCAAGATAGCTCTCAGAATTTCCGCCCATTTTATAACCTATATAAGATGGTAATTCCCCAAACATCTCTTTTTTATAAGTTGCTACAAAATGCCCGGAACCTGGCAGAACATTAAGATTCTCATTAATTTTCAATGCCAGGTTATAGTTCAAATAATCTTGATTATAGTCTCTATCCCAACCCAAACTATCATAGAATTTGATTAAAGCTTCTCTATTTTTTACAGGAATAAATTTTAGATTTTTATTGAAAAAATTATCAAAAATTATATTACCACAATAATGTTCATACATTTTAAATTGAGGAACTATACCCACAACTCCGGCATTAGAAACATGAGAAAATACTTTTACTGTTTCGCTTTGCCAATTGGATAAAAACAATACATCTGAATCTGAAATCGTAACCAGTTCTATAGTATTACCTGCTAAACCTTTTAATATCGAGTTAAGTTTACCAATATTACCGGTATGAATTATTTCATGTATTTTACCTTGTTTAAATAGTAAATCTAAATATTCGCGAATAATTATATCACTTCCATTATTAACTATACTAATAAATGTTTTTTTATGAATTGTAGCAAATAAAGATTCTAAACAGATCTTTAAAATTGCAAAACTATCTTTAAAATATCCTTCCTGAATTGGAATATAAACAGGAATTATAACCTGATGCGTAAACTCAGAATTTTGTTGTGGCTCATCTTTATGTGGATTAAAACCTACTCGCATCTTATTTATTAAATATAATTTTTAGTCTGTGAAAAACTCTTTTCTTTAGCTTCATTAGTTTTAGAGCAAACGTATCATTCTTGATCTGTTGTTTAAAGAAAGTTTTATTTTTTGAAATAATTTCAGGAAATGTTCTTTTTATCTCAAAATAAACACTAAGCTTTTTTTTGTTTAGAAACGCTGAATTAAAATCTTTGTATTTTGCATGATACAAGGCTTCTATTATTTTCCAGCTATCAACAAGACTCAAAGCTTTATCTACTGTTTTTAAAGAACTTAAATTGTCATTAGAAATATTTTGCCTGTACAAAACATAAGTCTCAGGCTCAAAAATTATTTGATCGCAATTTAATACTACTCTAAAAAAAAACTCACCATCATCATTTATAGTTAAATTTTCGTTCCAGTATCCAGAAAGATTTATTAATTCTTTATGTATTAAAAAACTATGACATGGAAAAAAGCCTCCATGTAGCCCTATCAAGTCAAAGTATTCCTTTGAATGACTGAATCTTTTATAGTCATGATTGTTTTCAAATAAATTTATTGGATCAGTAAGCTGAGTAAATTTCCCCCATTTGCAGGTTGAAATCGTAAAGTTGCTTTCGCCTGATAAAACTGCAATTTGTTTTTCTATTTTATTTGGAGCCAATATATCATCTGAATCAAGAAACTGGATATATTCTCCTTTTGACAATTGTAGTCCAAGATTTCTTGAACTACTGGCTCCTTTAACAATTCCGTCCGGTTTTGTAGTAAACAAAAACCTACTGTCGTTTATCACGAACTCATTTACAAGTTCTTTGGTTGAATCTGTAGAACTATCATCGACGATTATGCACTCCCAATTGTCATAGGTTTGCGACATGACACTATCAATTGTATCTTTGAGAAGGCTTGCCCTATTATAGGTTGGAATAATAATTGAGACTAATGGTTGCATTATTTGACACTAATTAAAAATCTTCTAATACATTTAAAAAACGGGACAATTTTAAAGTTTTTTAAATACAATTTGATCAAAAATAACCAATCTTTTAATTTTAGATTTCTATTTTTTTTTATTGCAACTTCATACATGAATAATAAATGTAAACGCTGATTTTTATCAAAAATATCTAAATTCTGAATTAAAATATCTTTATAAAAATCTTCTGAAGCCTTATGCTTTAAATCTTCATTATCTGTTTTCCCGCTTATGCTAAAATCTGATATTCTAACAAAAACATTACTTTCATTTATACTGTAAATACTTTTTTTATCCGAAAAATCTAACCATGCTTTATCATCACTATGCCAAGCTAATGGATAACTTTTAAATCCATATTTTGAATAACTTTCTTTGCTAAAAACATATTCAGACAAGGAACTTCTTGTTTCTCCTCTTACTCTTCTAAAATAAGAATCGGATGCTTTTTCCAATACCGGATGAGTATAAAAGTTGGTGTTATTATTGTTTCTTTCGCCTACTCTTTTAGTCGCATATCTTACAATGTGGGTTTTGTTGTTGAATTCATCAAAATTTTCATACCATAATTTTACGATATTCTTATCTAAGTAATCATCATCGCCCAAAATCATAATCCATTTTTCATCGCCCGTAAAAGCAATACATCTATCCCAATGTTGCGATAATGATATGCTGCCTAAATTGTTTTGAAAGGATTGATAAGAGAAATCAAACTTGCCTGTGTATTTTTCTAAAAGCAACGACGGATTTTCAGGGCTGGCATCATTGCCTATGTATACTTTGAATCTTTTATCTGTTTGGCTGGATAGTGATTTTAAAGTTTCTTCAAAAAAAAACAATTTGTAATATGGTATAACTATCGCCAACATTTATTTCTTATTTATTTTTCCGAAAATTGTAAATCCAAAAAAAGTTTTACAAAACAAATCAATTACAAATTTTTCGCTTTTTAGTTTAGCATAAAAACAGTCTATTTCTTTTTTCAAATTATCATTTAGAGCTCCAAAAGAGCCTAATTGTTCGACAAAAAAATCAGCATGTTTTATGCTTAAATAATTAAACAGGTTCTTTTTTATTGCACCTTCTAATTTTTTTTGTCTTGATATTAGTTTTATTCTATAATAAAAACCTGTTATATCTAATCGTAAAACGTTTCCTCCATTTTTTAATATTGCAATCCAGAACTCCCAATCTTCGAGTCCGTCAAGCATACGATTATCATAACCCTCAACTCGTTCCCAATCTGTTTTTTTATATAATGCAGAACAAAAAATCATATTATCTAATGCTAATGACTGGAGTGAAAAGGGAGGCAATTTCCATTCGCCATTTTCGTCTCCAAATTTTTCTGCTTTACAATAAACTACTTTCAACGAAATGTCCTTTTCAAAAGCCTCTATTGCATGATTTATATAATCTTTAGCAATTTTATCATCTCCGTCTATTGGAAGAATATATTCTCCAAGAGCATTTGTAATACCTAAATTTCTTGCACTGCTAACTCCTGCATTTTCTTGATAATAGTATTTAAATCTTTTATCTTTTGCAATCCAATTTTCTGCAATTTCCATTGTATTATCAGGACTGCCATCGTTAATAATAATACATTCCCAGTTTTTATAGGTCTGATCTAAAACAGATTGCAAAGCTTCATCAAGATATTGAGCCTGATTGTAGCATGGAACTATTATTGAAACTTTTGCGTCTTTCATTTTTTACTGTAGAAAATTATTGATTTCGCAAATAATTTAATTTCATGCAATGCCTTTAATTTAATTTGCCAATTGTATTTAATTTTCAAATATTGAAAATAAATTATCGGTGAATATCTTTCTCTTTTTAAAAAGTAATCTTTAAATAGATTGTTCTGAATCTCAAACAGGTATTTTTCAAAACCTTGTTGCTCAAAAAAGGACTTTTGATTGGCTAAAAGTAATTTGCTTTTTAAATCTTCAAACTGATTCATTTCTATAAAAGAAAAGGATTCTCTTCGTGCTATTATTTTCTTTAAAAAATCGTGTGTCTGATCGTTCTTTTCAAAACCGAGATTATTCAATAAATTAATTTTTATTTCTAATGCGATATTTCTTTGTTGTTCATTCCTTTTATGAGATACCTGCGAACTATGAACGCGATAATGAAGCAAAACTTCTTGTAAATTATGTAATTTTCCTACTGCTAATAATCTTGTCCAAAGATCATAATCTTCTGCCGGTTCTTTTTTTGCGTCATAAATTAAAGAGAATTTATATAAATAACTTTTCCTGATCATTACCGTTGGGTGTGCTATGCAGCAATCCTTAAGCATTGCTAATTTTATAGCATCATGATGTTCCGGAACGGTAATAATTTTATCCCTGCCAATAATATTAAAGAAAGTACCAATGAGTACTGTTTCAGGATTTGTGTCTAAAAAAGCAACTTGTTTTGCAAAACGTTCCGGCAAGCTTATATCATCACCATCCATTCTTGCAATATATTCTCCTTTTGCAATACTTAATCCGTAATTTAAACTATTGGTGTAACCTGAATTTTGAGGTTTAACTATTAGCTGTATTCTTGAATCCTGATATGTTTTTATAATTGATACTGTCGAATCTGAAGAGGCATCGTCTATTAATATAAATTCGAAATCTGTAAAGGTTTGATTTAAAATGCTCTCGATTGCTTCTTTTACATAAAGTTCGCAATTGTAAACTGGCATTAAAACCGTTATTTTGGGGGATGGAGACATTATTTTATTTCTTTTTCAAATAATTCTATATCCGCTGTAACCATTTGTTTTACGATATCATCTAAATTAAATTTTGGTTCCCATCCTAAAACTGTTCTTGCTTTTGTAGAATCTCCTATTAACAAATCAACTTCTGTTGGTCTATAATAAGCGGGATCTACTTTTACAATTTCTCTGTCTGTTTCTAATTGATATTTTGGATTTGAACATGATTTAACTTTTCCAACTTCGTTTTCGTTTTCTCCTTCAAATTCTAGTTCAATACCACATTGTAAAAATGCCATTCGAACAAATTCTCTTACGGGAGTCGTTTTACCAGTCGCAATAACAAAATCTTCTGGTTTGTCCTGCTGCAAAATTAGCCACATCGCTTCTATATAATCTTTTGCATGTCCCCAATCTCGTTGTGAATTCAAATTTCCTATATATAAAGTATCCTGCAAGCCTAAAGCAATTTTAGCCGTTGCCATCGTGATTTTTCTTGTTACAAATGTTTCTCCTCGCAAAGGAGATTCATGGTTAAATAAAATCCCGTTGCAGGCAAACATATTGTATGCCTCACGATAGTTTACGGTGATCCAATAGGCATAAATTTTTGCCACGCCATATGGTGAACGAGGATAAAATGGTGTTTTTTCGGTTTGTGGTACTTCTTGTACTAAGCCGTATAACTCTGAGGTTGAAGCCTGATAAACTCTGGTTTTTTCTGCCAGACCTAAGATTCTAACGGCTTCTAATAATCTCATTGCTCCTAATCCATCAACATTTGCAACATATTCAGGGGTATCAAAACTAACTTTTACGTGAGACATTGCCCCTAAATTATAAATCTCGTCTGGTTGTACTTCCTGAATTATTCTTATTAAATTGGTAGCGTCAGATAAATCCCCGTAATGAAGAATAAATCGAACATTTTCTTCGTGAAGATCTCTAAATAGATGATCTATACGTTGTGTATTAAAAGATGATGCTCTTCTTTTTACACCATGAACTTCGTAGCCTTTCTCTAATAAAAATTCTGCTAAATAAGCTCCGTCCTGACCTGTAACTCCGGTTATTAATGCTTTTTTCATTTTTTATATTTTAACCCAGCTTGTCGGGATTATGTCATTAGTATTTATTGAATCGTCATTAAACCAAAGTTTTGGAGCAATTACAATTTTATCAGGATTGTTATTAAGCCATGCGCCCCACCAACTAAAACTACTGTTTGCGATAATATTATGTTTACACGCTGACATTAATATTAAATCTTCAAAATTTGTAAAAGCATCATTAAAGTCAATAAAGACAATTTCATGGTTTGTTGTAAAATTTGCTTTAACCCAATCCATATCATCCGAAAAAATAAAAAACACAGGATTAATAACCTTACTTCCTATTATTTCAAGTGCTTTGTTATAATATTCGTCTTTGTTTGTATTGTGTAATGCATTGCTTAAATAATCTCCTCTTCGGATGTGTATTGAAACAGAATTTACAGATTCAATTTTTTCAATTGCATCTATAGTCTCTTTTTTAAATGGTGTTCGTACTTCAAAATCATTCCGGATTTCTTTTTCGTGTTTTATAAAATATTTCTCTGACTGAAAATAACCCTCCAGAAATATCGCATCTCCTTTTAAAATAACCAAATCAGGGTTGTATCCAAAATCGACTTCTTTATAAGAAGTTTTTTTTTGATAGAAACTTTTTATTTTTCTTAAATATCTATTGGGCTTTTTGTATGCTTTTGAAATAACATTAAAATGATTTAAAGCATAATTATGTAATTTATAACTTTCGAATTGTGATACATCAAGATAAAGCTTTTGCTTGGTTTCTAATGCCAAAGCTTTAGCTGCTGCATATTGAAATAATTGATTTCCTAAACCACCTATTAGCTGAACTACAATCATTTATTTTTTCAATAAATTCTCAATGATTACTAAATCTTCTTCAAGAAGTTCTGGATAGTTACCGCAATAAAAACCATTTGCATGCATCATATCTGCACCTGGCATATCATACAATTCTTTTACATATTTTTTATAAAAAGGCTGTTCCTGCATATTTCCGGCTATCATAGGTCTTATTTCGACTCCTGCCTGTGTAAATTTATCCAGATAATATTGTCTTAATTCTGGTGTTTTGCAAACAAACGGAAATGCGAACGTAGACAATCTATTGATATGATTGTGTTTTAGATATACAAAATCTGAGTTCTCTTTTATAATATTTTCTATACGTAAATAATTCTGCTCTCTTTTATTGATGTTTTCTTCTAAAAACTGCATTTGATATTGCCCCAGAAAACCTGTAATTTCTGTAGGTCTAAAATTATATCCTAAATCATAGAAGGTATATTTGGCCTGAAATTCTGATTGAATATCAAATTTTCCTCTCCATTTTTCTTGTTGCTCAGTACTAAGATTTCTATCCCATCCATTGGCTCTTACAATTCTAAGCATTTCGGCAAAATCATCATCACTGGTGCAAACCATTCCGCCTTCTATAGTTGACATGTGGTGTGCAACAAAAAAAGAAAAGCTTCCTCCAATTCCAAAATTGCCCGTAGTTCCCTGAGGGAGTTCTGTACCTAAGGATTCGCAATTATCTTCAATTAAAATAATATTTCTTTCCTCACAAATTTCTTTTATAACCTCTATATCTCCTGTAAAACCTAAAATATTTGTTATAAATAAAGCTTGCAAATCCGTCGTTTTTAATCTTTCGATAAGATGATACGACATGGTATTCAATGTATCAGGCTCACAATCTAAAGCTACAGGAATCATTCCTAATTGAATAATTGGCATTGTATTAGTCGACCAGGTTAATGCTGAAAAAGCTACTTTGTCACCGTCGTTTAGTTTTCCTAAATTCTTTAACGCCTGCAGCATAGCTAGATTTGCGCTACCGCCACTATTATATAGCACAGCATGTTTACACTTTTGGTACTGAGCAAATTTATCTTCAAATTTTTTGCATTCAATATCCATACTCAATCTGTCTGCATTAAGGATGAAATCAGCCAAAGCTTTTTTAGTTTGTTCTTCTCTAAGAAATGCTTTTCGCATTAGTGGTATTCTCATTTTTTAATTTTATTAAAATATGGTTTTTCTAAGTATTTATAGATATAAATTGACAACACAACGGCAAAGGAAAATAATATTACATATTCTAAAAGCATCGAAATAAAACTAGATATATTTAAATACATCATCAATTTAGAAGTAAGATTTAGTTTTGTAATTATAAAACAATGAATAATATAAAAAGAATAACTAACCATTCCTAATAATTGCATAAAGCTATTAACTAGCAAAAATTCCAATCTATTTCCTTTTATTAAATTACCAAGAATTATCAAGAAAAAACCTATTTGAACTGTTATATAAAATAATGCACTATGCAGTTTACTTGTTGTAACAAATGCTACCCAATTAAAGTTTTGCCAACCATACATTTGAAAAAAGATGATACAAAAACCTATACTAACAATCAATTCTTTGTATTTTAATAAAAACTTAGATTGATTGATTTTTGTATGATACTTTGCTAAAAGAATGCCAAAAAAGAAACCTAAAAATCTAATCGGCTCTTCTATGATATGCTGTTTAACAAAAAAATGAATTAAGAGGATTGATATGCTTATTAATGACAGAAATAGAATACTTGTGGTAATTTTATTTGGAAGTAAAATATATAATATCCCTGCCAGAATATAAAAATATATTTCGTAAACCAATGACCATGTGACAATGACAATACTTGAACTTGAATTAAAAATATTTAAAAAAAAGATATTGTCTAAAATAATCTTTATATTAAATCCATTATAGATTATAAAAGGGATAATTAAAATAAAAATAAT